>JAITSS010000081.1 GCA_031287565.1 Desulfobulbaceae bacterium | reverse complement strand
GGAGAAATGCGCGACGCCAGCGGCCAGGTGCGGAGCAACGCCGAAAACCTAAAACAGGTCTCCGACGGCCTGAAAACACTGGTCGATCAGTTCAAAATCTGACAGCGCCCGGACAGCCGAAACAACGAGGCGGCGTCAAGCGCGAGTTGTCCGCCTCTGTTTGACGCCGTTTTCAGGAACGGCTACTATCGCCGGGAAATGGCGCGGGACATCCTGCCAGGGCGTCGCCGCGCCGCCGACATAAACAATTTTCCCCGGCACAGTTCATGAAAGAAATTCAGGTAGGACTTATCGGCTTTGGCACCGTCGGCGGCGGCCTGGCGCAAACCCTTTTTGAGCAGGACGAACGGCTACAACGAAAAACCGGTTGTCGCATTCGCCTGAGCCATATCGCCGATAATAAACTCGCCAGCCTGCCGCCGCCATTTTCCCATATCCGCCTGAGCCAGGACGCAACCGACCTGTTCGCCAATCCCGACCTCGATATTCTTGTCGAATTGATTGGCGGACTGGAACCAGCGCGGACCTTTCTGCTCAAAGCGATCGCCGCTGGCAAACATGTGGTCACGGCCAATAAGGCGCTTTTGAGCATCCACGGGCGCGAGATTTTCGCGGCGGCGGCGGCCCAGCAGGTAGAAGTTGGTTTTGAGGCCAGCGTCGGCGGCGGCATCCCGGTGATCAAAACCCTGAAAGAAGGGCTGGTCGCCAATAAAATTCTGCATATTCGCGGCATTCTGAACGGCACCGCCAATTTCATCCTCAGCAAGATGACCGAGGAAGGCGCGCCGTTTGCCGAGGTTCTGGCCGAGGCGCAGCGACTTGGCTATGCCGAAGCCGACCCAGCCTATGATATTGATGGCGTCGATACCGCCCACAAACTGGCCATTCTCGCCTCAATCGCCTATGGCCGTCATGTCTGTCTGGGCGATGTCGCCGTCGAAGGCATCAGCCGACTTGAACCAATCGACATCGAGTTCGCCCACCAGTTTGGTTGCCGTATTAAATTGTTAGCAATCAGCGTCAACCACGGCGAGCATATCGAAGTCCGCGTCCATCCGACCATGGTGCCGAACGGCCATATGTTGGCCACCATCAACGGCTCGTTCAACGCCATTGAATTTCGCGGCGATACCGTTGGCGACGTATTGCTGTATGGACGCGGCGCCGGACAGATGCCAACCGGCAGCGCCGTAGCGGCTGATGTCGTTGATATTGCAAGAAATATTGTCCACAACGCCGTGGGCCGGGTGCCACCGCTCGCCTATCCGTCGCCAACGATGCGGCCAGCGGCAATCACGCCGATGAGCCACTTGGTCTGCCCCTGGTATTTCCGCGTAACCGCCTTGGATCAACCGGGAGTGCTGGCGCAAATCGCCGGTATTTTTGGCAAATATGATATTTCGATCAAATCGGTGATTCAGCATGGCCGCGATAGCAAAGAACCGGTGCATATCGTTTTCCATACCCACAATGCCCTGGAAGAATCGGTGGGCAAAGCCCTGACTGAAATCGACGCCCTAGCCGTCTGCGCCGCGCCGACGGTGAAAATCCGCTTTCTTGAACAGGAGAACCGGCCATGAGCGTGAAATATCTGATTCTCGTCGGCGATGGCATGGGCGATTATCCCCTGGCCGAATTGGCGGGCAGAACGCCCCTGGAGGCGGCGCGAACGCCCGTAATCGACGCCCTGTGCGGCGCGGGCGAATTATTCTTCGCCAAAACCGTGCCCGATGGCTATCCGCCGGGCAGCGATGTCGCCAATATGTCGTTAATGGGCTACGACCCGGCCCGCTACTACACCGGCCGCGCCCCGCTGGAAGCGGCGGCCATGGGCGTGCCGCTGGCGGCGGACGAAATCGCCTTCCGTTGCAATCTGGTGACGCTTGATTACGATTTGGCGACTGGCCGGGCGACAATGCTCGATTTTGCCGCCGGTCATATCGGCAACGCCGAATCCCATCAACTGATTGCCGCCTTGCAAGCGGAATGCGGCTCGACGATGTTTCATTTTTATCCCGGCGTCAGCTATCGCCATTTATTGGTTCTGACCGGCGAGCATCCGGGATTTGCGCCAGCGCCGCCGCACGACCACAGCGGCAAAGATGTCAGCGCATATTTTCGGGAATATTTACGACATTCGGCCTGGCGCGATTTAATGACCAAAGTCGGGGCAACGCTGGCCGCTCATCCAGTTAACCAGGCTCGGCGCGAGGCCGGGAAAAAACCGGCGACGATGATCTGGCCCTGGGGTGAAGGCAAAGCGCCCGCGATGCCCTCGCTGGTCGCTCGTTTCAGCATTTCCGGTGCCATGGTCAGCGCCGTCGATTTATTAAAAGGTTTGGGCGTGGTTGGCGGCCTTGCCGTGGCCGACGTCCCCGGCGCGACCGGCTATATCGACACCAATTACGCCGGGAAAGCGCAGGCGGCAATTGATGCCTTAAAAAGTCAGGATTTAGCCTTTGTCCATCTTGAGGGGCCGGATGAGGCCGGGCATCAGGGACTTCTCGCCGATAAAATCCAGGCGATAGAAGATTTTGATGGCAGAATCGTCGCACCGATTGTCGCGGCCTTGCGGGAACAAGGTGAAGAATTTCGGGCGATTATCACGATGGATCACTTCACGCCGATGGCGATTCGCACCCACAGCCGCGACGCGGTGCCGGTCCTGCTCTACGATTCGCGGCGGAACACCGGCCTTGGATTGCCATTTCATGAGAACGCCTGCGCGGAAGCGGCGCGACGGATGGGCGCGGAAACGGTCGTCGGCCATAAACTGCTGGCCCGGCTTTTAGAACGAAACGAGGTGTGACATGACGGACGAGCAATCATTCATCCACCGCCTGGAAACGCGGGTGCTCTACGGTGACACCGATTCCGGCGGCGGCGTTTATAACGCCAATTATCTGCGGTTTTTTGAAATGGGCCGCAGCGCTTTGATGCGTGACTGGCTGGTCAGCTACCACAGCATCGAGCGGCTGGGATTTTATATGCCGGTGACGGAGGCCTGGCTACGCTACAAGGCCCCGGCCCGCTACGACGATTTGATTGTCATCGAAACATCCATCGCCGAGGTCGGCCACCACATCTGCACCTTCGCCTACAAAATCACCCGCGCCGAAGACGGCCTGGACAGACCGCGCCTGCTCTGCAAAGGCTACACCGTGCACGTCGCCACTAGCATGGACGGCAAGCTGGCCAACCTGCCGCAGGAATTGATCAATAAGCTGGCGGAAATCATCAACCCGCTACCACCAACGCGGCGCTTCGGGGCGGAAAAATAGATTGGCCACCGCTGATGGCGAACACTGGTTGATGCACGGCTTTGCCCTGTCTCACCAACATGCTACCCTGCCGTTCTCCCCTCTCCCGCTTGCAGGAGAAAGGCGGGGGTGAGGGTTTCAACACATCAAATGCGCCCTCACCCAGCGCTCACGCGCCACCCTCTGCCGCAAGTGGGAGAGGGGAATTCACGTATCGCTTGTGTAGAGACTTCTGCCCTTAGGGAGATTGCCATGGAACAGATTGAAATTGAAAAAATTCACGCGGAAATCAGCAAGATGGTGGCTGAAACAGCCAAAATCAGCAAAGAGGCGAAATGGTACGAGGTGGCGATTATCGTTTCGGCGACGCTGGCCATTGTCGCCATCGCCAAACTTTTTTTGTAATTCCCGCGCCCTGCTCGTCACCGGGGCAGGGCTTTTTTGTGCCGCGAGATGACCCGTCAAGAGCAACAAATTCTGCTAAGCCGCGCGCCGGGGAAGCGCTCTTCGGTTGTCGCTGGAAAGTGGAGTTGGCCACATTTCTCAGGGTGTCCGACGCTCGACGCGGCGCCAATAGCTATCTCCAGACGGCACCGCCAGCGCTCGCCCGATTCCGCCCGGCATCTGGCCGGAGATCGCCCTGGCCGACGAGATAGAAGGCCAGGCCAATCAACCCGCCTTTCCAGCCTTCAACCCATCCAGATAATCGGCTCGATTAAAATATTTATAGTAAACGGCATAAATAATTGTGCTTGAAATATATTTGATGGTATTGCTCCACCAATTAAATCTCGAAAATGGCACAATTCATAATGTCGTTTACTATATATTATTATTTCAGTATAATATATAAATACAACCTATGACAGACCCCCAAAATGACCCCCATTTCTTGTGGATGAAAAAAGAGCGGATGGGACAGGAAAAGACCACCGAAGGGCAAGAGGTGAGTTGTACGCGCCTTGCCCTTCGGTGGTCTGTTATTCTCAAGAACTCAGGTTTATATTCACTTTCATCATCGGTAAACCGGAATTTGTCGCTGACTTCAGCTACAAAAAATAATTATAATGCGTGACCGCCGCTTACTTTGATAATCTGTCCGGTTATCATTGCTGCGCGTTCGCTTGCAAGAAATAATATTGTGTCGGCAATGTCTTGTGGTTGTATTAACTTGCCGAGCGGGATTTGCGGCAAAACAGCATTTGCCAATTCCTCATCAATCCAACCTGTCTGTGTCGGTCCCGGAGCGACACAATTTACGGTTACGCCATACTTTCCGACTTCCATCGCAATACTGCGTGTCAGTGCTTCAACAGCCGCTTTGCTTGCGCCATAGGTTATCTGTCCGGCAAAAACCTGTGCCGCGTCTGTTGACAGATTTACAATTCGTCCATATTCGCCGCATCGTCTGATAAACTCATGTGTCATCAAGAGTGTCCCCCTGATATTTACGGCGAAAGTGTCATCAATTAAGCTTTGTGTCAACTTCTCAATTGTATCATTGCCTTCTTCGTCACCGGTGGCGGAGTTGTTTACCAAAATATCTACCTTGCCGAACCGCTCTATAGCATGGTTGAAGATTGTTTGGACATTTTGTTTATCCGAAATATCGCTCTCAATAACAATAAAATCCGCATTTATTGAACGGAGTTTTTCCTCGACTTCCGCTGTATCGCCGCTGTTTGCTTTGTAATAGCGGTCAAGACCATCGTGGCTGGTTTTGCTTTCGTCATATTCGCGCTTAATTTTCTTGTATACAAGCACAAGCCCAACGCCTTCACGGGCGAACGCCAATGCGGTTGTCGCACCAATTCCCTGCGGGTTATTTGTGCCTGTTATCAAGGCTACCTTGTCTTTTAATCCAAAATCCATATTTTCAATCTCCCACAATATACAAATTCCAATTTCTCTTTGATTCATCCATGCCATTCTCGCCATTATGCCTGATCAACGATAACCGCCTCGGCGACTACGGAACTCTCCCGGAGCGCTTTGATGCTTCGATATTCTTCCGAACCAAAGCAAGCGTCAACTCGCGCTCTCGTGGGAAACTCTATAACGATGATTCTGTCGGTAAACCACTCGCCGGAAACATGCGTCACCTGTTCGCTTCGGACAATATACTTTCCATCAAAGCGCTCAACGATACACGAAACGATATTGGCTTGCTTAGCCGTGTACAAATGCCCTTGCGCTTCCATCCGGCGCATGAGATCCAGATAATCGGCCCACCGTCTGCATCAGGGCGCGGCGGCCGGCGGCGGCGATTGTCTTGTCATTCAAAGGCATTGGCGTCCACATTGCCATATCCCCCGGCGTTTTAACCATATGGCGATATGCCATCCTGGCCGTTTGTCCCCCTATATGGCTTATGGTATGGTTAAAGACATCGGACGTCAACGGACGGAACTGGACTCTTCAGGACAACAAAAAAGCCCGGATTCCGTGATTTCTCTCGGAATTCCGGGCCTCTATCGGACTGCATAGGACAATGCGGGATGAACAACTGGTGCCGAAGGCGAGACTCGAACTCGCACGACTTTTGGTCACTACCCCCTCAAGATAGCGTGTCTACCAATTCCACCACTTCGGCAACGTTTTTTGCGTGTTTTATCTTTTTGCATCCGGTTTAACCGGCGTTTCAAGCGGAACTTTAGTCTCCGGTGTGGCGACCGCGTCAGGTTTGACTTCCGTTGCGGTAGCCGACGCGTTCACCGCGTTGGCCGCGTTGACCGCTGGTGATTCCGGCGCTTCTTCTTTGGTCACCGGTTGCGCCGTTTCGCTTTGCGCCGCCGGTTGCGCCAGCTCTTTCATAACCGACTCAGTACCGGCGTGGGTGGCGTAATAGGCCAGACCAACCGACGTGCACATAAAAATAATGGCCGCCAGCGTAGTAATTTTATTCAAAAGCGGTAACGGCCCTTCGGAACCAAACAGCGTTTGCGAAGAACCGCCGAAGGTCGCGCCGATGTCCGCGCCTTTGCCATGTTGAAGCAGGACGATGACAATAAGAAAAAGGCAAACAATGACGTGAACGACGGTGAGAAGGGTAAGCATCCTAATTCGCGGCCTGAAATTGAATAATCCTGGCAAACTGTTCCTTGTCCAAAGCCGCGCCTCCCACCAAAGCGCCGTCAATGTCGGGCTGCGACATCAACTCATCAATATTCGACGGATTAACTGAGCCACCATACACAATACGCGCCTCTTCGGCAAGAGATTTGTCGTACATATTCGCCAAGAGCAGGCGCAAGTAGGCGTGCGCCTGCTGCGCTTGCTCTTGGCTCGCGGTTTTGCCGGTGCCAATGGCCCAAATCGGTTCATAGGCGATGACCAGCCGCCTGGCCGCAGCGGCGGAAACTCCCCGCAACCCTTCTTCCATCTGCTTTTTCAGCCAAGCTTCGACATCGGCCTGGCCTTTTTCGCGGATTTCCAGACTCTCGCCAATACAAAAAATACCCATCAGCCCAGCCTGCAAAGCGGCGCGCAAACGGGCATTGATCATGGCCTCGCTCTCGCCAAAAATCTGTCGCCGTTCGGAGTGGCCGATAATGGCCGCCATCGCCCCAACATCCTTCAGCATGGCCGGGGAAATTTCACCGGTGAATGCGCCCTTCTCTTCCCAGGCAACGTTCTGACCGGCCAAAATGACGCTCTCGCCCGCCAATTCTTTTGCCGTTGCGCTCAAAGCTGTAAAAGGCGGAGCGAGTAGCACCTCGCGGTCATTCAATCCTTTCGCGGCTTCCACAACGGCCAAGGCCAGTTCACGCGCCTCGGCCAGGGTGCAATTCATCTTCCAGTTTCCGGCGATGAGTGGTGTGCGCATGGTGTGTTCTCCTTCCCGTTCGGGACAGCTATTGACTACTTTTTTGCACGAATATTTCACAGATGCCTTATTTCCACATCATTCCATTGGTCACGCAGATATTCAGCAACTAATCGGCGATGACAATGCTCCGGATTCGCCTCACTGCACAACAAACAAGCTCCAGCAAAAGTATTCTTATCCAATTTTTTCTCAATATGACGCGACGAAAGGAGATCAAGAAATCCGCGCTCATAGGCGTCCCAGTTGCCGCCATTTTTCTTATAAGCATCAAGGATATCCTTGGTCGGCGCGAGTTGCGGCTCATGGACATAATCTATACCCAATATCTCCCGGAGAAAGAACCTTAGATCATCTTTTTTCGTGAATCCGGCAAGTTGAGAAACGTTATTTAAGCGTATATCTATAATTTTCGATAGGCCAGCCGCCTTCAGACGTCCGAAAAATTGCTCCGCGTTCTTTTTTGTAAAACCAATCGTGAAGATTTTCATACGGCCAAATCCTCGCCGCAAATGTTTTCATCCCTGTAGGCAACCCGCTGTCCTTGCCGCCAATAGGCGTCGGCAATGACCTGCGCTCTAGTTTGAAAAAGATTCAATTCCCGTAATTTGAACAAGGCAAGTAATCTCTTTTCTAATTCTTCTTGAGATTCAAGATTGCCATCGGCACGGATATGCGACACGGGAACGCCGCGTTCAAAAAACGCGCGGGATACCAAAAGAGCACGATGACATTTAATGGGATCTTCCTCCGCGCATAGGAAAGCCATCCTAAATCCTTTCTCCATACCGCGTAAAACGCGTCTAATTCCGTCGGAAAATTTTGTTTGTTTGGCAAGAAGTTCATACTGCGCTTTCCCATCCCGATAGCAGCCTGAATCGTCACTCCTCGCGCCGAATTCTTCTCCTAAAAATGAATAGACGACGCCAGCCTTTATCAGAATCGGCTCAAACTCACGACGGGAAAATTGTGGCGCATAGCGGCTGTACGGGCTTGAACGAACATCGCAAATAGCGGTAATTCCATGCAATCGAAGCAGACTGAGAGATAATTCAATATTGTGGTTGGAATGACCAATGCTGAATAACATGCTTTCACCCAAACCTTTTTTGAAAAAGAACGCCTGCAATCAACTTGTAGGAATAGCCATTGAAAGGGTCGCCGAGGCTTATGCAGAGTTTAGGCTTATCAACAAAACCATTCAGTGTCGGATATACTCCTTCAAGCCAAGGATCAGTTATAGAAAGAGTATATGAAAGTCCTTTGTATATGAAACGGCCCTTTAATTGAGTTTTCCATTTGTACTCATTCAGTATCGCAAGAATATCAAGGCGGTCTACTTCTATAAGATACAAAGAAGCGCCATTTTGCCCACCATCGGGAACACGACACCCCTCATTCCACAGAGAATCCGGAGTATCTAGCCAATTATCAATTTCATTCCAAGACAAGTCCCCGGTTTTCTCCCAACAACATCGCTCATCAATACGGTGATTTTCAATTTGATAATGAAGAGGAATATATTTTGTAAAACTGATAGTCATTACATCAAGCAACTGTGGCAATCCGCCGCTTCTATAACGGCATTCATCGTCAGACAACGCCTGAGATGGATGTCCACTCACTGGGCGGAGCCAATCTCCCGGCTGCCCCTTGTTCCATTCTTTGCCAGCAACACATTTCATTCTCATTTTCCGGGAATTAGCCAAACAGACCAGGGTACGCGAATAAGGTTCCGGCGAAGAAGTTACGGCGCTTGCGTCTTGCAAGAACTCTTCCCCCATCCTCCCTCTTGTGTTACTCCAACATGCCCAACACTGTCGCCAATGCGCGGGAATATTGCTCTCTAAAGCAAAGGTATCTACACAAGTCTTTCCGCAAGAGCGGGTATATTTTCTAGGATGTTCTGTTTGAACTGGGATATTTTTGTTAGGTCGTAGTCCATGAAGGCCAAAAAATCGTAAATTTGC
>JAITSS010000072.1 GCA_031287565.1 Desulfobulbaceae bacterium | reverse complement strand
AACGCGCCGAACTCGGCGGCAAATTCAACTCCATCCAACAGCTCCTCGACGTCAAAGGCATCGGAACCAAAAAACTCCAACAAATTATTCCATTCCTAACCCTCTAAAAAGCAGCCGCTTTCGTGGAGCATTTCCCACATTTCCCGTCTCAGATTTTTTGGGGCGGGAAATGCCTGAAGGTTTTATTTTTTTAGCCTATTTTAAGGAAAACATATGACTGATAACAAAATGCAAAGTTATACCGATATCAATGCGCCATATTCCATTGGTTTCAGCAAAGGTCAAAGGATTGTTTTACTACTATTCTCTTTTTTCTATCTTTGGTTGATGTCCGGTTTATCTTATTCGGTATCCATCAACGCTTTTTATGACGACACACTGCAAATGCAGGAAGGTCTGGCTATAAGCCAGGGCCAATGGCTTGTTGGTGAAAATATTAAAGGTTTTGCGAGTGGTGAAGAATGGTGGAAAATGAACCATTATAGCCATGCCACATTGGTGAAAGCTCCGGGTTTTCCAATTCTGATAGCGTTGTCGTTTTGGACAGGTATTCCATTACTCTTCACCATGCCGCTTCTTTGGGTTTCTGCCTGCCTACTCTTCATTCATGGTTTGCGGCCTTTTCTTGTGCGCCGTTGGCCGTTGGTCGTGGTTTTTGGGCTATTACTCTTCAACCCGATGCAATATGATGCCTCTATACTGCGGGTTTATCGCGAAGCCTGGAATAATTGTATCCTTCTGTTTGTCATTGCCGCCGCTGTCGGATTTTGGGCGCGTGTCAGGGGGGGGGGGGGCTTGTGGCTGTGGTCAGCGCTACTTGGTCTGTTTCTCGGCGTTTTTTGGATATTCAGGGAAGAGGCGGTGTGGATTGCGCCTTTTCTCGTTGCCGTCGCTATTCCGGTTGCTATAACACTCTGGCTTTCCAGGAAAAATTTCGCTTTTCCGCGTAAGCTCATTCCCTTTTTTCTTCCTCTCCTGCTCTGTTTTCTGATTGTTCAATCCATCTGCTTTCTCAATTGGCGCAATTTCGGCCAGTGGGTCACCATCGAGTCAAAATCAAAGAACCAAGTAGCCGCATTAAAGCTATTAGCCAAAGCCAAATCCGAACATTGGCGGCAATATGTCGTCTGCCCCGTGGATGTCCGTGAAAAGCTCTATGCGGCCAGTCCGGCATTCGCCGAACTACGGGCGCAGCTGGAAGGGCCGATGCAGGCTTGGTGCGGATTCATGAAGAAGCATTTCGGGATCAATGAATTTGGCAATTATTTTATGTGGGCGTTGCGTGAGTCCATGCTCTACACCGGTCATTACAAAAACGCCACTGAAGCCGATGCCTATTATGGCCGTTTAGCGTCGGAGCTGCGACAGGCCTATGCCGATGGGGTCGTGGAAGAGGAACCAGGAATGGTCTTTGGTGGCCTTGGGCAACCATTCAACAGCAAACATCTACCCACATTTTGGAAGGCGTTGGGAAAAGGTGTCGATTTTCTTTTTCTGTCGCAATGGTCCGGTCCGGCGACCTATCCCACATTTCTTATGGTGGGAAAATCCATGCGCGGCATTGATAGAGATACCGCTGAAGACCTTATTGGCGCCAAACTACCGGAAACAAATGGATGGCATCGCCGTGATTTGCGCATCGCCGGTTGGTGTGTCGAACCGGGACAGGGCGAACCATGTACGCTTGATGTGGAAGAAAACAACTATGGCAATTTGAGTCGAGGTTGGCCCGGCCACATTGTCGCATCCAGCATTCTTGAACAGGTGGTCAGGGAAGATGTGCGGCGCAATCTCACAGGGCGAGGCGTCAATTACGCGCCGACGTTGCCGGAAGGTTTCACAATTTCCGTTCCGCAAACGGCTAGTTCGCCGCAGGGAATGCAATTGCGGATCACTGCAGCAGATGGGCGCGTTGGACATTGGAACATTGCGCAAAACAGCTGGTTTGGCAAATCTTTATCGGGCGTTTTGCTCAATATAGACAGTGTTCATGAAAACCCGCCAAGCGGCGTTCGCGAGGATTCGGATCGTTTTCGCCGAGATATCTTGGGAAAAATCGGCGGCTTGTACGTGATGTGCACAAAAAGCCTGACCTTTTTTGTCTTGATTGGCGCGATGGTCGCCATCGCCTATGCTCTGCTGAAAAAACGCTTTTCAATTTTGCCCTTGCCCTGGCTTACCTTGTCACTTTTCGGATTGGTCTTTACCAGAATAGCGCTTTTGTCCATTCTGGAAGCCTGCGCCGGGCCGGGCAGCATTCGCATGATGTATATGTCTCCAGCCTGGGTAGGCTTGTATGGCGCTTGCGCCGCTTTTCTCGTCTGGCTCTGTGAATGGCGGCGTCGCGGCGCGGGTCGTGTATCGTTGTTTCTGTAAAATTGTTTTTGGTTAGCCGCTGTGTCGGCCTTGGCTTGTGTCAAGTACCACGATGTGGATAGCTATCAAAGCTTGCTCACTGTAATGGAGACGTTGTAGAAATTTAAGGAGCGCTTTTTGTAATATGGCCATTGAAGGCGCTTGGTCTCGCCGTGGGTGAAAATTTCCACCGGCTTTGCCGGGGGATGAGGCCAAACAAGACTTTTGTGGTACAATTTGCGGCGTTTCGGGCGGCGGATATTTCTTCATGAACTGGGCGAATGGGCCGGGAGGCGTGCATATGGACGACATCAATTGGGATCGTGATTTTGCCTTGGAGCAGGCGGGCGGCGATGAGGACTTGCTGAAGGAATTGCTGACCTTGTTCACGGGAACACTGAGGACGAATCGCATCAAGATGGAAGAGGCGCTGGCCGACTGCGATTTTTCCCAGGTGGCGCGGGCGGCGCATTCGATCAAAGGTTCGGCGTCCAGCCTGGGATTCGCCCAGATCGCCGAGATAGCCAATGCCGTGGAAGGAGAGGCGCGGCTTGACGCCGCCGCCGGAGCGCCGGAATTTCTGGCGCGGCTACGGCGGCTGGAAGATGCCCTGCCTGACTTGGCCTGACTTTTTTATCCTCTGGTCATCTGTCGGTATCTGATGCGATGCGGCTGCTCGGCGGCGACACCCAGGCGCGCCTTCCGGTCTTTTTCGTAATCGGAATAGTTGCCCTCAAACCACACCACCCGCGAATCGCCCTCAAAGGCCAGAATGTGGGTGGCGATGCGGTCTAGAAACCAGCGGTCATGGCTGATGACCACGGCGCAACCGCCGAAATTCTCCAGCGCCTCTTCCAGCGCTCGCAGGGTGTTGAGGTCGAGGTCGTTGGTCGGCTCGTCTAAAAGTAGCGCGTTGCCGCCTTCCTTCAGCATTTTAGCCAGGTGTACGCGGTTGCGCTGGCCGCCGGAAAGCAACCCGACTTTTTTCTGCTGGTCGGCGCCGGAAAAATTAAAACGGGCGACATAGGCGCGGCTGTTCACTTCGCGGTTGCCAAGGAGCACGCTGTCGCGGCCCTCGGCGATGGCCTGCCAGATAGTATCTTCCGGGTTTAATGTGCGTGATTGATCGACGTAGGCCAGTTTCACCGTTTCGCCGATGCGAATCTGGCCACTGTCGGGCGTTTCTTCGCCGATAATCATCTTAAACAGCGTCGATTTGCCAGCGCCGTTCGGGCCGATGACGCCGACAATGCCGCCGGGCGGCAGCGCGAAATTCATGTCCTCGATGAGCATTCGGTCGCCGAAACTTTTGCTGACATGTTCGGCGGTGATGACGACATTGCCCAAGCGCGGTCCCGGCGGGATATAAATTTCCAACTCTTTTTCGAGTTTTTCCGATTCCTGATTGAGCAATTGTTCATACGAGCTGATGCGCGCCTTCGACTTGCCGCGTCGGCCTTTTGGCGACATGCGAATCCATTCCAGTTCGCGTTGCAGGGTCTTGCGGCGGTCGGATTCTTTTTTCTCTTCCCGCGCCAGACGTTTTTCCTTCTGCTCCAGCCATGATGAATAATTTCCTTTCCAGGGAATTCCCAAACCTCGGTCTAATTCTAGTATCCAGCCCGCGACATTATCGAGAAAATAACGGTCATGGGTGACGGCGATGACGGTGCCGGGAAAATTGTGCAGATGCTGTTCCAGCCAGGCCACCGATTCGGCGTCAAGATGGTTGGTTGGCTCGTCCAGCAGAAGAATATCGGGATTTTTCAACAAGATGCGGCACAAGGCGACACGGCGTTTTTCGCCGCCGGAAAGCACGCCGCACAGCGCCTCGGACGGCGGGCAACGCAGGGCGTCCATGGCCATTTCCAGGCGGCTGTCGAGTTCCCAAGCATTCTGGTGGTCGAGAAGTTCCTGCACCTGGCCCTGGCGGTCGATGAGTTTTTGCATCTCGTCGTCGGTCATCGGCTCGGCGAATTTCTCGTTGATGGCGTTGAATTCATGCAGCAAATCAACGGTTTCCTGAACGCCTTCCTCGACTACCTGTTTTACGGTTTTATCCGTCGGCAGCTGCGGCTCTTGCTCAATATATTCGATAGTCAGGCCCGGCGACAGGATGGTTTCGCCGTTAAATTCCTTGTCAACGCCCGCGAGAATCCGAAGCAGCGTGCTTTTGCCGGAGCCGTTTAGACCGAGGACGCCGATTTTCGCGCCGTAAAAGTAAGACAGGGAAATATCCTTCAGCACCGGTTTGCTGTCGTAATATTTTGAAACTTTAATCATCGAATAGATAATTTTTTTGTCGTCCACGCTCATAATGGTCTTCCGTTATCGGGATTGGTTGGCGTCCCATCGAAAAAATGGGGCGGTTAACGCTTATTGTGCAGGCAAATGAAGAAAGAATTCTCGCAGCGCTGGACACCATGTGTCGCTTGCGGCGATATAGCTGTCGTGCGTGTGCCCGGCCACGATTTGCAGCCTGGCGTTCGGCATGGTTTGGGCCAGGTTTTGGAACATTTCCGGATGAAATAAATCGTGTTCCGCGGCGATAATCAGGGTTGGCACCGGTGTTTCGCGCAGATCCGTCAGTTCGATATTCGGTTGCTCCAGCATCATTTTTACGAGAGGATCCCGCGTTTCCGCGTAACGTTCCTGAAGAAAACGATAATTTTCTGTCGTGAAATCGCTGGGTTTCAGATTGACGCCCAATAAAGCCATCGCGCTGACGAGCTGGCTGTGGCGCATGGCGAAAAGCAACGCGACGATTGCCCCGTCGCTGAAGCCGACGATGCGCGTTTGTTCCAGGCGCAGCGCCAAAATGAAGCGGCGGACATCCTCGGCCATGGCGTCATAGGAATAATCGGCGGTTTTCTCACTTTCGCCATGATTTCGGCTGTCGATTGCGTACAGTGTGAAATCGCGGCGCAGCTGTTCCGACGCCGCATCAAAAATATGATGATCTTCGCCGTTGCCGTGCAAAAGCAGAAGCGGCGGGCCGTCGCCACTGTGTTCATAAAAGAGCGAGCAATTGTTGACGCGGATGCGCATGGCGATCTTGGTAAGATAAAACAAAAAAAGGGAGGAAGATTTTTTCTCCCTCCCCCATTTTTTCGGGTTGGCCGTCAGACTGACTTTATTTCACTTCTTCAAAGTCGGCATCGACCACGCCGTCGTCCTTTTTCCCACCGGCGGCCCCGGCCGAGCCGCCTTGATCGCCGCCGCCCTGATTTTGCTGCGAGGCCTGGGCGTACATCATTTCCGCCAGCTTGTGTGAAGCCGTGGTCAGGGCATCAAGCGCCGATTTGATGGCGGCGACGTCATCGCTCGTGACCGATTTTTTGACATTTTCGATCTCTTTTTCGACATTCGATTTGGTGGCCGCGTCAACCTTGTCGCCCAGTTCTTTCAGGCTTTTTTCCGCCTGATGCACCATGGCGTCGGCCTGGTTTCTCGTCTCGACCAATTCCTTGCGCTTTTTATCTTCCTCAGCGTGCATTTCGGCGTCACGGGTCATGCGCTTGATTTCCTCATCAGTCAGACCAGAAGAGGCGGTGATGCGAATCGACTGCTCTTTGCCGGTGCCCAAATCCTTGGCCGAAACGTGGAGAATGCCGTTGGCGTCGAGGTCAAATGTGACTTCGATCTGCGGCACGCCGCGTGGCGCCGCCGGAAGGTCGGTCAGCTCGAAACGGCCAATGGTTTTGTTGTCTTGGGCCATTTCCCGCTCACCCTGCAAGACGTGGATCGACACGGCGGGCTGATTGTCGGCGGCGGTTGAAAAAATCTGGCTTTTCTTGGTTGGCACCGTGGTGTTTTTCTCAATCAGCCGCGTGGTGACGCCGCCCAGGGTTTCGATGCCGAGAGACAGCGGCGTCACGTCTAAGAGCAACACATCCTTCACATCGCCCTGCAAAACGCCGCCCTGAATCGCCGCGCCAATCGCCACCACCTCGTCGGGGTTGACGCCCTTGTGTGGCTCTTTGCCGAAAATCTCCTTCACTTTTTCCTGCACCATCGGCATCCGGGTCATACCGCCGACCAAAATGACCTCGTTGATTTCCGAGGCCGACAAACCGGCGTCTTTCAGCGCGGTTTTGCACGGGCCAACGGTGCGCTCGACCAGATCGTCAACCAGCGCTTCAAATTTGGCGCGGGACAGCTTTATGTTCAGATGTTTCGGGCCGCTGGCGTCGGCGGTGATAAACGGCAGGTTGATGTCGGTTTCCTTGGCGCTCGACAGCTCCATCTTGGCTTTTTCCGCCTCTTCTTTCAGGCGTTGCAGGGCCATTTTGTCGTTTCGCAGGTCAATGCCTTGCTCGCGTTTGAATTCGTCGGCCAACCAGTGGACGATGCGCAGGTCGAAATCTTCGCCGCCGAGAAAAGTGTCGCCGTTGGTCGATTTGACCTCGAACACGCCGTCGCCGATTTCCAGGATCGAAATGTCGAAGGTGCCGCCGCCCAAATCGTACACGGCGATTTTTTCCTCGCCCTTTTTATCGAGACCGTAGGCCAGAGACGCCGCTGTCGGCTCGTTGATGATGCGCTGGACGTTCAGTCCGGCGATTTTCCCGGCGTCTTTCGTCGCCTGTCGTTGTGAATCGTTGAAATAGGCCGGAACCGTAACCACGGCCTCGGTGACTTCCTCACCGAGATATTCCTCGGCGGTTTTTTTCATCTTGGCCAGCACCATGGCCGAAATCTCCGCCGGTTGATAGGTTTTGCCTTCCACCTGCACCGCCGCGCCGCCGCCCGCGCCCTCGACAATCTTAAAGGGGCTGACCTCGCGGGAACGGCGCACTTCCGGGTCGTCATATTTGCGACCGATCAGACGCTTAATTGAGTACAACGTTCGTTCCGGATTGGTGACGGCCTGACGTTTGGCGATTTGCCCGACCAAACGCTCGTTGTTATCGACGAAGGCCACGACTGAAGGCGTGGTGCGGTTGCCCTCGGCGTTGGTGATGACCTGCGGGTCGCCGCCTTCCATGATGGCGACACATGAATTGGTGGTGCCTAAATCAATACCGATTATTTTTCCCATTTTTTCTCTCCTTGTTCCGTGATTGGCCGGATTATCCCGGTCAATGAAATCTTGTCTTAATACAAGCTGAAATTTCCGGCCTTACAGTGGCCATGAACCGCCGCTTGTCAAGGGATTGGGGCCAAGAGCCACAGCGGGATAGTGGTTCCCCCGTTTCTCGTCTTTCGTCTTTTGTTTTTTGTTTTTTGTTTTCAGGCGTCCGTCGCTGGGGATTTCTTTTCGGCGGCGACGATGACTTTGGCCGGGCGCAGCAGTCTGTCCTTGAAAAAATACCCCTTTTCAAACTCTTTCAGGACATGGCCGACCGGCATGTCGTCGCTCTCTTCGACGGTGAGCGCTTCGTGAGTGTTTGGGTCGAAGGGCTTGCCGATGCTGTCGATAGCCTTGACCTCGAACTTCTCCAGGCTGTTGGTCAGGTTTCTATGGGTCAGTCGCAAGCCTTCCGACAGGGCGGCCAGATTGGCTTCGGCCGATGCGCTTTCGATTTGTCCGGCGGCAATCGCCCGCTCTAAATTATCAACCACCGAAAGCATCTCTTTCAGGATGAATTCGCCGGCGTATTTCAGGCTGGTCAAACGGTCGCGCTCCATGCGTTTTTTGTAATTCTCAAATTCCGCCGCCAGCCGCAGCAGCTTATCTTTATGCTGGGCCGCCTCTTCCTGCGCGGCGGCCAGCTCCTGCCGTATGATGTTCGCTTCGGCGGCGGCCTCCACGGCCTGGATGTTTTCCTCCTGGTCGGCGGATTCGCCGACCGCCGTGGCCAGATTTTCGTTTTCAAACTCGATGCTCACTGTTCCTCCGTTCTCCTGGTTGCGTTTCGCGGGAAAAGCCCGGATTTTGTCAAGAAATATCGGGGCCTGAGGCAAAAAATATTCGCCAACAATAAGGAAGAGTCCCTGCTTGTCAAGGCGGCGGCGCGGGTGGCAAAACGTCGGATACAGGCGCGAATCGCCGTCCTTGCCGGAAGGAATCCGTCTCGGTACAATCCCGCATCATTCTTTTTCGAGGAACCATGTCCGTAGACCTGCATATTCATTCCCATTGTTCCGACGGCACCGATAGCCCGGCTGAGATTGTTCGGCTAGCGAAAGGGCGCGGCCTCATTCACATCGCCATCACCGACCACGATTGCGCCGAAGGTGTTCCCGAAGCCCTGGCGGCGGGTCTGGCGCAGGGCGTGCGCGTCACCAGCGGCATCGAAGTCAGCGTCCGCCATGACGGCGTGCCAGTTCATGTGCTTGGCTACGGCTTTACGCTTGACCATCCGGAGATGGCCGTTTTTATGGCCACGCTGCAAAAAGAGCGGAAAGAGCGCAATCAGGCGATTCTGGCCAAACTCGCCGAATGCCGCCTGACCGTGAGCCTTGACGACGTGCGCCGCGAAGCGGGCATTGGTCAGATTGGTCGGCCGCATTTCGCGAAAACCCTGGTGAAAAAAGGCTACGCGCCCAGCCACGATGAAGCGTTTCGCCAGTATCTTGGCCGTGGCGCCAAAGCCTACGCGCCGAGGCCGGTGCATTCGGCTGAAGAAGCCATCACGATGATCCATAAAGCGGGCGGCCTCGCCTCTTTGGCGCATCCGGCCAATATCGATCCAAGCCTGCAAAAAATTTCCGCTCTGGTTGCCGAACTCACAGCCCTGGGCCTCGACGGCCTTGAAGCCCACTATCCGACGCACACCAAGGCAATCCGCGCAAAACTCCTTGAAATCGCTAAAGAAAATCAACTCATTGCCACCGGCGGCAGCGATTACCACGGCGCGATTCGTCCGGAGGCCAAGCTCGCCGGTTCCCGGCGGTTCCGGGTGCCGACGGAAGTGAGCCGCGCGCTTCTGGCCAGCCTGGCCGCCGCAAGTCGGCGTAGCGAGGCCGATTTGGCCGCGAAATAAAGGAACTCTCCATGCATACCATTTTGCTGGTCGATGACGAGCCGAACTATCTGATCGTGTTATCAGAACTATTAACCGACGCCGGGCATGAGGTGTTTACCGCTCAGGGCGGCGAAGAGGCGCTGGCGCAGGCGCGCACGAGCGACCTCGATCTGGTGATCTCCGACATGCAGATGCCAGGCATGGATGGCATGGCGCTTCTGGCGGCGATCAAAGAAATCAATCCCGATTTGCCGGTTATCATCATCACCGCGTTCGCCGAGGTGGAAAAAGCGGTCAGGGCGATGCAGGCCGGGGCCTTCAGTTATCTGGCCAAACCCTTTGCCAACGACGAACTGTTGGTCAATATCGAGAAAGCGGCCTCGCACTACGACCTGGTGCGCGAAAACAGCCGCCTGCGCCGCGAGGCGCGGAGCCGGGTCAATTTTTCCGGCATGGTCGGGAAAAATCCCAAGATGTTGCAGGTCTATGAGATGATTGAAAAAGTCGCCCCGACTTCCGCCTCGGTGCTCATCTCCGGTGAATCTGGCACTGGCAAGGAATTGGTGGCCAAGGCGATCCACAACGCCAGCCCGCGCCGTGATGCGCCCTTTATCGCCGTCAACTGCGCCGCCCTGGTCGATAATCTTTTGGAGAGCGAACTCTTTGGCCATGAAAAAGGCGCGTTCACCGGGGCTACGACCATGCGCAAAGGACGCTTTGAGCTGGCGCACGGCGGCACCATTTTTCTCGATGAGGTCGGTGAGATTCCTCTGCCTCTGCAATCAAAACTCCTGCGGGTTCTGCAAGAGCGCAACTTTGAGCGGGTGGGCGGCTCGCGTACCTGCGAAGTCGATGCGCGGGTGATCAGCGCCTCCAACCGCGACCTGCGCGAGGAAGTCGCGATGGGACGTTTCCGCGAAGACCTGTTTTATCGCTTAAACGTCATTCATATCAACCTGCCGGCCTTGCGCGAGCGACTGGACGATTTGCCGCTCCTGGTGGATGCCTTCATTGGCAAATCGGCGGCCAGTCTGGGCAAAAAGAATCTCACGATTTCGCCGGAGGCGATGCGCCTGCTCGTCAAGCTGCCCTGGGAAGGCAACATCCGCGAGCTGGAAAACACCATTGAGCGGGCGGCCATCCTCTGCGACCACGAAAACATCCAGCCGGAGGACGTGCAGCCCGACTCGGACTACCGCGAGGAGGACAGCCGCTGGGGCGACGACATCAACCTAAAAGATCTGGTGCCGGAAAACGTCAGCTTGAATGAGGTGCTTTACGCGGTCGAGGAAAAGATGTTGAAACGCGCCCTCGAAGACACCGGCTACATCCAGGCCCGCGCCGCCGAGCAGTTGGGCATCACGAAAAGCCTGTTGCAGTACAAAATGAAAAAGTACCGGATTAAAAAGAAGAATTGATTGGCGCCTCTCTGAAGCGCATCCGCCCATAGAAAAACGGCCATCGGGGAACACCGGTGGCCGTTTTTTTATGTCCGCGTTTGCCGCTTCCTGGCTTCAGTCGTCGCTCATATCCTGCCAATTAAGACGGCTGGATTGTCCGCCGGTCTGACCATCCAAAGGCAGGTCGGGGAGTGGTACTTCAAAGAAGCCGCCGGTGCTGCTCTGGGCGCGCACGAAGGCGCCGCTTATGGTCAGGCGGGAGGGCAGGCCGCCGCCGAGATCGTAGGAGGCGGGCGCTGGGCCGGTTTTGGTCATGGCCGCAGTGCCCGTGCGGTAGTAGAGGGAATACAGATAGCCCCGGCCCAAATTGTCGCAGACTTCCTCGGTGGGAACGAAGGTGGTGCCGAGAAACAGTTTATTGCTGATTGCCGGTTGATTGACCGCCCGTTCCGCCGTGCCGGCCACGCCGTCCGCCGCCAGTTCGGCCTGGGTGCGAAGTTTTTTCATCCAGCCAGAGAAGTTGCCGCCAACGTAATTCAGAAACTCCTGCCATGAATTGTTGGTTCCAGCGCCGTTCGTGACTTCGATCCCGTTTTCGTCGGCGACTTGCAGCTGCACATTGGTCGAATCGTAGAGGTTGGCGTAGCTGACCGTTCCCCATGTAAAGTCACCGTTTCCGGCGCGCGGCTCTTTGACGCCATAAAAGGCTTGTTGATCGTTGTTTTCTTTGTCTGCGGCGGTCAGATAGCGACCGGTGCCAAAGTAGACGAACAGATTGCCACTGTCGTCGAAGGCGGTGCTTGGCGCGGCGCTGATTGGCTGCTTCAAACCAGCCGCCGCCAGATCGATTAACAGCGAATCGCCATCCCAAGCGCCGGGCGAATCGTTGCCGCCTGTGACGACGCGGCGCAAGGCCCCGGACAACGAGCCGTCCGGCGTCGAGATGACGGAACCGAAATAGAGGGTGTCAATCTTATAATCAAGATTGTAATCATTTGTAACAATATCGGATATATAAGACGGATCGCCGCCAATGGTCTGGAAGCCGCATTCGTCGCTCGCCGCCGTGCCGCACTGGGCCAGACTGCCGCCGGCGACGGTGAAGTCGCTGGCGGAATTCAGGGCCAGATAATACAACCTGGCGTTCTGGCTGCTTTTGGCCGAATGCAGAGCGGCGCTGTCGGCCACACCGGCGGCGGAAGCCGGGCCGGAGCCGAAGACGAGGAAAAAGCGTTTTTGCGACGGATTGTCCTTATCTTTGAAAAAGACCAAGGCCGGGGTGTTGGTGGTGTAGCCTTGACGCGGCAGGGCGAATTCAGTCAACAGTTTCGGCGGTTTTTCCGGATTGGTGATGTCAAAAATAAAATAGGCCGACGACATTGGGCGCGATTCTATACATGAACCTTCCGCGCCCGGCGTCCAATCGCGGCTGACACAGGCGTCGATACGTCCGCCGCCAAAGCCCATGCCGCCAACTAAAATGGTGCCCCAGCCATCCGGATGATCGTCATCGGGTGTAAATATCTGTACGTCATACGAGACTGGTTCCAAGTCAACGTAGTAGACATGATTGACCTGCGAATCGTCGTTGGCTGGAGGCTCGGTTAACCAGTACAGATGACCAAGCAGATTGTATGGAACATAGGCCCACAATTCGGCCCCCAGGTCATAGGGGGTAAAGTCGCCGTCGTTGGTTAAAACCCGGACATTGTTGGAATCGACCACCCATTTTTTCGGTTGGGTCAGATAGCGCATATCCGCCTTGCCGTCCGGCGGCGTCGAGGCGTCGTAACGATTTTCATAGAAGCCGCCGTTGAAGGCGTGCAACATGCCGTCGTTGGCGCCGACATAGACCACGGCGCGGCGGTTGGCGTACTTCTCCATGAAACGGCCATAACTGCTGTCGTCGTAGATTTGATGATAACCGCGGTTGGGCCGATCGACCACCAGCGGGTTCGAGTGCACAATATCGCCTAATCGCCAGGTGCGCACCTGGCCGCCGCGTTCGATTTGTCGCGAACGAAAAGCTGGCAGCGTCACATCGCCATAGCCAGCGGGCAGGCCGGGTACATTCAGGGTGGCGGCTGACTGATCCTGGCCGCGGATGAAGTTGACGACCCGTTTGATTTGCGTCCGCATATATTCCCCGCCCAAAACCCAGCCACTGGGCGCGCCCGGAACGTAGTTCGGCGCGGCGGGATTCATGGTATTGAAGATCGGCAGTTCGGCGATACGACCGACTGAATTTTCGCTGACCGGAATCAGCGGCATGAGATTCGGGCTGTTGAACGAAAGAATATCCGAATCGGGAATTGACCCGGTCGGGACGGTGAAGGCCTGCTGCTCGCCGCTGTCGGGCACACCGTTTTGGTTGTAATCGACGAAGGTGATGATGTGGCGCTTTTTCTCGGCGCTGGCGTAAGCGCGCTGCGTTGGAATATCGTTGTCGTTGATTGCCGCCAGCCAATCGCTGGCGTTCCACAGATACTTGATGTCGCTGCGGGCGCCGTGGCTGGGATTGGCGCTCGACGGTTCTCCGCCCTGTTGGGTGATATTGAAGGCCAGGCCGCTGTTGCCGACGGTCATATCTTCGACATCGCCCGGCAAAACAGTTTCGATTGTCACTTGCGCGCTTGAGGCTGTTGCTTTCAAGACCATGGAATTATTCAGCATTCTCGCTGTTTTTTTCGCCACGCTTTCGGCGCTGTCGGCCACGGCCAGTTTCACTTCCAGGCGCTGCCGATACACGTCGCTCGACAACGAAGTGTTGATGTCGGTGTCGGCGACGACCATGGTATCGACGTTGAAACAGACATAGTAATGTCTGCCGCCGGTGGCGTTGATGAAGAAATATTTCCCGGCAAGATTTGCCGCAGCGTCCATGGTGACGACGGTTTTTTCAGTCAGAGCGCCGACTGGCGTCGCGAATCCGATGATGCTGCCGGAATTCTGCTGATAGGTAACGATGCGGTCGGCGTTATCGCCGTCGTCATCCAACATGTGATTGCCGTTGGTGTCCTCGCGCAGCCGCCCGTATTTGTCCATGAACAAGCCGCTGACATCGCCGGCCCAGTAGATGCTCCTGGCTGCGGCATCGCGGATCAGCGGATAGAACATGCTCTGAAAAACTCCGCCTTCGCTGGAATGGGAATTGGTGTTGATGGCCGCCGCCGTCCCCGACGACGCTTCTTTGGAAATCTGCTGGAAAATTTCCTGTAACTGCGAAGCCAGTTGATCCGGGTCGTTGGCGAGATAGGCATGGCCATTGACATCGGTGCCGCCGGCGACCGCCAGAGCGTCGAGCTGGTTGCCGCTTTCGGCGGGTAAGGCGAAGCCGACGACGAAGGTGCGCACATCAAAGGACATGCCCGGTTCGGCGTCGTTGGTCAGGCTGCGCAGGGCTGTGATTTTTTGTTCGACTTCCGCCAAAAGCTCCTCGGTATCGCCGGTGGTGCCGCTTGCATCAGTCGAGGGCAAACCGTCGGTCACGAGAACGATGAAGTTTTTCTGGCAGGGGGCGATGATCGGGTTATTCGCCGCAAGACCGGCCACCGTCGGAGTCTCCTGGTGCGAGAAATACTTCAGCGCCGTATCAAGGGTGCCAGCGATTGGCGTCAGACCGGCGTTGCGTAAAGGGGTGTCGGTGGCGGTGACGAATTGTGAGCGGCCCAGCTTGCCCGCTTCCGGGTTGTAATCGGCAGGCTGCGGGCTTTCAAATCCCTTCGGGTCGTAGAATTCGGCGATGTGCGCCTCGGTTGATTCCTCGACATTCAGATGCAGGCGTCCACCGCCGGAAACGGTATCGGTAAACCAGGTTTTGCCGATGTACAGCGAGACGTTTTCATAGCCGAACTCGTTGAAACCGGCGGCGTAATCCGAGTCGGTTGGCATAAAATACGAGGTATAGAGCACGGTGCTACCATAGCCATAGGTAGCGAGGGTGGCGATATCGGTAATGCCCATCGGCGTCGCCTGCGTTCCGGTCTTTTCCGTAACGCAACGGTAAATGTCGTTGGCCCAGTTGTCGTCGGCGATGTAATTGCCGGAATAGCAGAACCACGGCCTGACATCGGCGGTGGCGCCGTACATGGGCAGGGCGGTATCGTAATAAATGAAATTGCCCGGATCGACCGGGTTGGGAAATCTTTTCGTGTTGATAGTCGGGTCTCGCTGGATTTCCGGCGTCACCGCGACATTTGGCTGGTATGAGGCCGGGTCGAAGCTACAGTAATAGAAACTGTTACTCAGGTTGTAGCTTCGTATATTTTGCTGATCGTAGGCCATCAGACCAAAGCGCATACTGTCTTTGTTTTTGTCGATGATGGCTTTGATGGCGTTGCGGGCGATTTCCGAACGGCTGTTCGGACTGGCGCTGCCAACGGCGTTGCCGTCCACGTCCTCGTCCATACTGTTTGAGTTGTCGAGGACGAACAGGATATTGGGTTTCACCGCGATGGTGGTGGTCAGCGGCACCGAGGCGAAATCACCGCTGGTCGTGGCCAGGCTGTTGGTCACCGGCCATAAAATGAGACCGGAAAAAAGCCAGGCGCAGCCGACGGCGACGCCCAGCTCCGCGCATAATTCCCGTACCGCGCTCTTTGTCATGTCCGCACTCCTTACTTGTCTGATTCCTGGATATTAAATGAATTTATTATAATGTCAGGGATAAATATCGGCCTGTGTAATCACTCGATCGACGACGGTGAATTCCACCACGATTTTTCGCGTCGCGCCGTCGAGTGCTCGGATGTCCTCCGTGCCGTGGTTGACGATTTTCACCGTCGCGGCGTGCGCGGTTCCGGCGGTGGTGCGCAGATACACCCCGTCAAAGGACAGAAAATAGATTTTTTCGTCATGCTTTTCCACCTGCCAGGAGGACGAAGGCGACTGTGCCGTCCGCGCTTCTTCCCGCTTGGTCGGTGCGGCAGTCATCGCGCCGACGCCCTCGGCGATGAATAAAGAAAAAATCAGCAAAATCATGATGGTTCGCATGGACCGCTCCCGTGTTTCGTTGTCGCCGCCTTACCAGCGGCAGTTGTTGACCGATTCAAGGACTTGTCGCCATTCTATCCTTATGATGGATTCTCTGGTGATACGATTTACGCCACCAGAAGGGCGATAGGCGACATGCTGCGAAAAAACGCCGAGGTCTTTCTGGGTGCCGCCGTGGCTGGCGTCGAAGCCGCTGCCGGTGGCGCCGCCGGTGGCGTTGGCGTTTTCGCCGGGGGCGTAGATTGCGCCGCCGCCTGCCGGATCCGGATCGTACAGAATATTTGTGTGCGGCGCGCCCGCGTCGGCGGCCAATGGGTCGCAGCCGCCCGCGCCGACCGCCGTCACGACGCCCTCGTTGGCGATGCAGGCCTGGCGCAGAATATCTTGATTCGCATCGTGGATGGGCGGCAGTTGGGCGCGAATGCCGCTGGGTAATTGTTTCAGAAACATGTTTTTGCTTTCCTCACCGGTAAAATCGGCGCTTGCCGTAAAACGCATGGCGCCGACGCCGTTATCCAGCACATATTGCGGGAAGCCGGTTGGGCAATCCAGATTGTCTTTCAGCAGCATGATCGCCGTCTCGGTGCCGCCGTCGGCCAATGAGAAGGTCTCGCGTTGCACCCGTTCGTTGCCGGAGAGGGTGCTTTCGGTGACGGCGGTGCGGGTGGCCATGAAACCCAGAAACGTCAGGGTTAGCAGAATGACCAGCGAGAAAATCAGCACGAATCCGCCGTGGTTGCCGCATGGCCTGTGGTGTGGTGTATAGGAAATCATGCTAGCGCTTTGTTTTGAAATAGGTGGTCGAAGTGGTGAATGGCGCGCCGAAATCTTTGGTGACAACCTTGACGCGAATGGTTTTAACGCCTTTGGTCGGCGTGTCCTCGGCGATATTCCAGAAGATCAGGCCGCGTGATTCCGGGGCCTCCTCGCAGTAGTCGGCCTGGAAAAACATCGGGCCTTCGTAAGCGTCGCAGTTAAATCCTAAAGATTGGTAGGGAGGCTCCTCGCCATCCGCCCGCATTTTCGGGTCATTCAGGCCGAATTCACGCCACGGGCGGCCGTGTCCCTCATCGACGTCGTCGATGCCGTTTTCATTGATGTCATGGCCCGCGCCATCGTCTTCACCGTCGTTTTCCACCAACTCGTCATAATCGTGTTGGTTGGCGAGGATTTCCTCAATCCGGTCGGTCGCCCAACTCGACATGTGGGAAACGCTGTCGGCCCTGGCGTTGGCATGAATCGCCCCGACCTGCATGGTGTACAGAGAAAGAATGCCGATGATCAGAATCATCACGGCGATCATGGCCTCGATGAGGGTAAATCCGCCCTGGCCGTTGCGGGTTTTCGTTAAGACGCGGGGTGTTGGCTTCATGAAATGCGCGGTATTCATGGTATGAGACATATCAGTGCGCCATGTTGCGGCAGGCGACGGTTTCCCGCCAGAATCGACGGTGAAAATTGTCGTTCAGCGGCGCGTTGTTGAGATTCCCGGCGGCTGGCGCGGCGGTTTGAACCCACGGATTGCCGGATGCGGTGACATAGGTGTCGCTATCGCTATAGCGTGGGTCGGGGCCGCCGGCCTGGCCGACTATCGAAAGCGTCACCGAACTGATGTCGCTAAACTGCGCGGGCGCGGGCGCGGTGGTTGGCGGCGCGGCGTCGAAACGATAGAAAAATTCAATGCCGTCAATGCCTTCGGCGAAGACCTCCGGTCCCGCCGTTCCTTCCTCGCGCATCAGCTCTGGCGTGATGCCGTTGCCATTACTATCGGCCGCTACCCAGGTATAGGCGATGACAAGACCATCGGCCCTGGTGAACGTCATGGCTGTCGGCTGCGCGACGGTAAAGGTGTCGGCCATCAGCAGGTCGGCGCGTAGCATGGCGATCACCGCGCGGGTTTTCTGTCGGGCGTCGGCAATCTGCAATTGGCTGTTATAGGTGCGGTGCTGCCCGGCGTTGGCGACCAGAATCGCCGACATGGCCAGCATGGCGATGACTAAGGCCATCATCAATTCGACCAGGGTGAAACCCGCCGAGCGGCTCACTGGATGTGCGCGATGCGTCCGTTTGCTCATGTCGTGTCTGCGTTGGTTCAAAAGACGGTTATGTTACCGGCTCGGTTGATTTCTATGCGCATCTGGCGCGCGCCGACGGCCAAAGAAATCGAGCCGCATTGCCCGCCGACCGGGATGGAATTGGCGCGAAACGAGATGGCGCCGCTGGGTAGCGGGGCCGCGCAAGCGCCGCCGCTTGGGGCAACGAAACGGACGTCGCTTGGCAAGGTCTCTTGTCTAACCATGGTTTCGGGCGGCGCGGTATTGCAGGCCGCCGCCCCGGCGCAGACCAGCATGTCGCTGGGGCTGATAAATGTCGCCGTATGCGTGCGATTGCGTTTCATGGCCTCAGTTTTCGCTAACATGAGCATGGCGTACACATCCTGGCTGGCGCTCTTCAGGGAGAAGGCGTCACGCCAACCGGAGATGGCGGGGACGGCCACCGCCGCGACAATGGCGAAGACCGCCAGAGTCACCATGACTTCGACCAGGGTAAACCCGGCTTTGCGCGCGGACGCGGATTGGTTCATATGCTTCTGTCTTATGTTTTCTCTTCTTTTTCTGTATTGCCGACCGAGGCGATTGATCACCACGCCCGTCAATAAAGCAAAAAGCATACCATTTCCCTTTGCCCGATTTCAAACCGCGCTAATGGAGATTTCAGGAGAGGCGATGACCGCATTTTCGCAAACAACGAGTTTGAGCGGTATTGTTACCGGAACACCCAGTGGCTTTGGATTTGGCCAGGGCGCGGATAGAGTGGTCGCGTCGTTCGCCGGGCGCGGGCGACGGCGGGCGAGGAAAGTCGCGGTGGAAAGCGGCGGTCGCTGTCGGCATAAGCAAAAATTTTTACAAAATAAAATTTTTTTACACCACATTGTGGCAATTCGCCGATGCTCCCTATCATAAAGAGAGTCCGCCGATGATCCTGCCGATTGGTTCTCTGGTTTTTCGCGCTGTTTTTTTCGTGTATTTTTCATTACCCCCGCTTTTCCCCTTTCCTACTGGTAGGAGCGGGTTGGCGCGGTCGTCGCCGAGCCGCGTTTTCGTCGTTGGCTTGGCCCGGTCTTTTTTCTCACAATTCTTGCAAAAAAAATTATGCGCTTCTTTCCATTGTTCATCCTGCTTGCCTGTCTGCTGTCGCCTATCAATCTGTCAGCCGCCCCTGGAGACCAGAAAACCGATTCGCCACCGGCGGCGTCAGGCTCTGGCTTGGTGGACATTATGTCGCTTTCCGCCAGCATTCCCGAAAAGCTGCTGAATCTGAAGGAGCGCCTGGCCGCCTTGCCGGATGCGGCGGAATCGGATAGGCAACTGACCGAGCTGGACGCCGATGTCAGAAAGATGCAGGAAGAAATCTCCTTTTTCAAAGGCGGCGACCGGATGCGCATGTCCCGCAATCAGGCCTATGAAGGCCAGGAGCAGCGGCTGGAAAATCGTCTGGCCAAGATTGTCGAGCCGCTGCGGGCGACGGTGGCCGAGCTGTCGGCCGGGCGGGAGAACTGGACGAAAAGCAAGGCCGCTCTCGCCGATTTGCAAGTCGATACCGGCAAGGCGCTGTCGATTGTTCAGGATGAGAAAAAAAATCTCGGCAAGGAAATTGATCAAGCCATCTTTTTGATCGATAAAAGCCTGTCGCCTTTTCTTGATGTGGGACGCCGGGCTGGGGACTTGCAGGCGCGGCTCCAGGCGGTGAAAAACGATCTGGCGGACATCAGCAAAAAAGCTCGTTCAGAAAACATGATGAAACATGGGCCTTCGCTGTTCGACGCCGGTTTTTACACCCGCTTCAACGCCGAATTGCTGAAGGAAACCTGGCGTAGCGGCGTGATTTTTCTCATCGAACAGCGCGACCTGCTGCGGGAACAGGGGCCGCGCCTGCTTTTTCTGGTTTTGATCGCGCCGCTGGCCTTTCTCATCCGCTGGTCGGGACGCTTTCACGAGGCCGTAACCTGGGCGGCTTTCGCCAACCAGCCCTGGTCAACCGCCGTGTTCCTGATTTCAAGCGGCATGTTAATGCTAGGTAAAATTTCCTCGGAACTCGATTTGCCGCCGGAATGGGCCTCGCTTCTGCACATCGCCAACATCCTCGCCGTGGTGCGGCTTCTGTCCGGCGCTCATCTGCGGGTCAGTCGGCGGCGCGCCTTGGCCCGGCTGGCGCTTTTTCTCGCCTTGACGCTTCTTTTAACCACCATAAATCTGCCGACGACCTTGGTGTTTCTCTCCGTGTTTCTGCTCTCAATAGCCGCCGCCGTTTTGTATTTCATGGGCTGGCGCGGCAAACGCGACGACGACGGCGGCATTGAAAAACTGTCGCGGAAATCCTGGGGCGTGTTGGCGCTGGTTGTGCTCTTGGCCGGATTGGCCGGGTTCGACCATTTCGCGGTCTTCTTTTTTCTCGTGGTTCTTTCGACCATCGTTTCCATTTTGATGATCTGGATGCTGTTTCGCTTTCACGCAAGCGTGTTGGAGCTTCTGTTATCCCTGATTCCGATGGCGGTGATTCGCGACAACCAGGCGATTATTCTGCGCAAAAGCCGCCCGATTCTGTTGTGGGCGCATGGGCTTCTGATGCTGGCGGTCATCGCCGTGGTGTGGACGCTCTATCCCAGTGTTGATGCGGCGATCAAAGGGATCAACGATTTTGGTTTTACCGTTGGCGATGTCCGGGTTTCGCCAGGATTCATCGTGCTCGTTATCCTGATATTTTATGTTGGATTGCTGGTCTCGAAGACCAGCCAATATATCCTCGTGAACGGGTTGTTGCCGCGCTACACCACTGAGCGTGGCGTGCGCATGTCGATTGCCCGCCTCACCCATTACGCCATTTTGTTCCTGACTTTTCTGGTCATGCTGAAGGTCTTGGGCTTCAAGCTGGAGCAGCTGACGATTGTCGGCGGCGCTTTAAGTGTCGGCATCGGTTTTGGTTTGCAGGCCATCGTCAATAATTTCGCCAGCGGCCTGATTTTGTTGTTTGAGAGGCCG
Source organism: Desulfobulbaceae bacterium (assembly GCA_031287565.1). Classification (GTDB taxonomy): domain Bacteria; phylum Desulfobacterota; class Desulfobulbia; order Desulfobulbales; family Desulfocapsaceae; genus UBA8130. The sequence continues at coordinate 79,507 of JAITSS010000072.1, read as the reverse complement.
ATAAAGGTCGGCGACACCATCCAGTTTGGCGCCGATACCGGCGAGGTGAAAGAGGTCGGTCTGCGCGCCACTGTCATCCGCACCTACGATAATGCTGAAATCGTGGTGCCCAATTCCATACTTATTACCGGTCAGGTCACAAACTGGACGCTGACAAATCGACGAATGCGGTTGAAAGTGCCGATAAGCGTCGCCTATGGGTCGGATACGGCCAAAGTCATGGAAATTCTGCTGGCCTGCGCCCTGGAGCATCCCGGCGTGCTGTCCGATCCGAAACCCATGGTTTTATTTCTCGCTTTTGCGGCCAGCTCGCTCGATTTTCAGCTGCGCGTCTGGCTACCCGATTATCTTGATTCGACCAATATTTTAAGTGAACTGAATATCGAAATTGATGGTCGTTTTCAGGAGGCCGGTATCGAAATGCCCTTCCCGCAACAGGATGTGCATCTGCGTAGCGTTGATGAGCAGGTGGTGAATCGATTATCCAGTCAAACAAACGAGCGGTGGTATGGCGATTTGGCGGAGCGGGATGCCAAATCAAAACAATCTAGCATATAGGAATAGTCATGAGCGCATACGATCAAGAATCCATCAACCAAGTTGGAAGAATCCTGGTCTCCGACGATGCGACGCCGGAAGAACGTGCCAATGCCTGGCATACTTTGAACTCGTGGCGGGCGCTGCATCTGTATCCGCTCCGCAGATTTCAGGCGGTGCTGCGGGGATACGCGCGAAATGTGGCGGGCAAGCACAAAAGCATCGTTTCGCAGCGCCTGAAACCAGCGCCGACTATCCTTGCTACCTTACGTCGCGATCAAGCGATGGAACTGGGACAGATGCCGGATATTGGCGGCGTGCGGGCGGTGGTGCCAAACGTGAAAATGGTTGGTGGGTTGGCGGCGAAATACCGCCAAAGTCATTACGTGCACGCGCTGGTAAAAGACAACGATTATATCGCCGAGCCAAAAGAATCAGGTTATCGGGGAATCCACCTTATCTATCAATATTCCAGCCTGATGCAACCTGAATGTGATGGCCTGCTCGTCGAAATACAATTACGTAGCCGTTTGCAGCATCTTTGGGCGGCAGCGGTTGAAACTGTGGAATTGTTTCATCAGAAGTCGTTGAAATCGAGTCAAGGAAGTGAGACTTGGCTGGAGTTTTTCAGACTGGTTTCAGCGCTATTTGCCTGGAAGGAAGGCACCGCGCCGCCCGCCGCCTTTCAAGGTATCGCCCAAGAAGAATTGATACACCGATTGCGGACGTTGAATCAGGAACGTAAAATTCTTTCTTCGCTGAAAAGGATTCGCATTACGGAAAGGGCGAAATACACGCAGACGCTGACAAATGCGGCGTTCTGGATCATCGAGACCAGCTTGAACAGGCCAGCGATGACCCGGATTCACCCCTTTGTCGCCATACAAAAAGAGGATGCCGATCTTGTGTATCGACAGCTTGAGCAATCGCCGGATTGCCGCGCCGGTAAAAGCCATGTGGTGTTTGTCTCAGTCAATGTTGTGAGAAAGTTAGAAAAAGCCTATCCAAATTTCTTTGGCGACATCACGGAATTTATCAAAGAATTAGAAAAAATTTTGGGTATTTTGGCCTTGCGATGAATCCGGCCATCGTTATTCCGGTTTATAACCATCCGCAGGTGGCGAAGGTGATTGAGGCGTCCGGCGTTTTGGCTTTGCCGATTATCGTTGTCGATGACGGCTCAACTGACGCGACGTCGGAAATTCTCGCGGGAATACCAGAAATTACCGTCGTCAGGAATCGGCGAAATCAGGGTAAGGGCGCGGCGCTGCTCACGGGTTTCACGGCGGCTATGGCCTTGGGATGCGATGCGGTTTTAAGTATCGACGCTGACGGTCAGCACAATCCGATCGATGGTCAAACGCTTGTTGATGCGGTCGCGGATGGCCGCCGCGCTTTGGTGGTCGGGGCGCGGCGTTGGGGCATGGATGGGCGGCATGTGCCGTGGACTAGCCGAGCTGGCCGGAAATTTTCCAATTTTTGGGTATGGGCCTGCGGCGGGCCGAAGGTTAGCGATTCGCAATCGGGATTTCGGCTTTATCCGTTGCCGGAATGCCTGAATTTAGACGTTTGCGCCCGACGTTACCAATTCGAGGTGGAAATTCTGGTTCTGGCGCGGCGGCGCGGCCTGGTCGTGCTCGAAGCGCCGGTTTCCGTGGTCTATCAGGCCAAAGGCCAGCGTGTCAGCCATTTCCGGCCCTGGCGCGATTTTTGGCGCAATAGCCAAACCTTCTCGCGACTGCTGTTTTCCCGTCTGGCGCGGCGAATCAAAGCGTTTTGAAGCGCGACGCGCCATCCTTGACCGCCGACTCCGGCTATTGTCATATCACATGTTACAATAGCCGAATACGGATAATTCACTTGTATTTTCAACGACATGTGGATTCCAACAATCTGTTGGATAGCAAACATGTTCTGCGCGTTTCGCCGGTATCAACGCCTGGCCGCGCTGTCAGGCAACGACAGGGTGATTCCCTTAAGTTTGTTGTGAGTTTGGCTACGGAATCGCCAAATTATCGGCGGCTGGGAAATGGATGCGCTTTTCATGAGTTAGACGCATCTGATGAGGACTTCTTTGTTGAATGATTGAATGAATAACACCATAGCGAGTAGGGGCGCGATTCATCGCGCCCGCTTCTGGGAATGCCCTAACACGGGCGGGATAAATCCCGCCCCTACTCATTACAATAGGCATTGAGCAAATTATTGAACCACCTTATTATACAAGAATATCAATAATGTGGGGATAGCGGCAATAATTGCGGCGATAATCATGCCACGCGCAGTTATCTTTGCCGCCTTGACGCTTGCTACCGGATCACTCGATGGAGATTGTGGACCTGTGGGATTCGGCGAAGGTGTTTTTACTGTGATCTTTACATCATTACCTGCCTTTATATCCCCAGTTTTGATTGAGTGATCATCAACATTGGTGATATAATGTGGTTGGTCAGTCATTTTTGCCCTCAAATATGCTCAGAACCGCCTGCTACGATATTCCCAGTCTCAATATGCACAGAACCGTCTGCTGCGATATTCCCAGTATTGATTGAATGGTCATCAATATTGATGACTACTCCTGCGCTTTGCTCTGATTCAATGTACTTCGAAACTCTTCGTATGATTCTATCGATGAATGCTGTGTTTTCTGTGTACAGATAGCGGGAAGTGCCCGAACATGTCTCGAACCCGAATGCATAAGTGCCTGGACGCATTCTCTTCCATATACAGAAAACGGCAAATAAAATGGATATGATACCGGCTAATTTTATTAGATTGTTGTTGAGAAAGAAAAGCGCAATGCCCACCACGATAGCAATTACTATAGCAATTACTATGAAGTATATTGGAAATTTGGGTTCGTTCACTTTGTATTTGCCGAATTTCGTAATGTTCGAGATTGGAAATATCTCGTTGCCACGGTCGAGACGGATTGTTTTTGGCGTCAGTTCCAAAAATGATGGCCGTGGGTGAATGACCTGCTCTTTGATTTCTATTGCGTTTGCCATGATGTTCTCCATAGATGAAGGGGATAAGATGCCTCAATCCAAAGATTGGATTGAGGGTGTTACAACAATCTCATGTTAGGCCAAGCAATTAGACAAAAAAACCTCGTTCCCTAAGCTGGGAACGAGGCCGTAAAAAAGCTCCAATGGCTGGAAGCGGCGTTCAGCGCATGGGCGTCAACACCGCAGGAAGGCAAAAATCCCGCCGCAAAGCCGCAAAGCCGCAAAGCCGCAAAATTGTTGGTGAATTCATCATTTTGTCAAGAAAAAATCTTTGAACGGTTCGGATACCAACACCAAGGTCTTTTTTTTACTCGATGCGGCTTCCCTTGTCATGCTTTTTCTCTGGCCACACATTGCGCTTGACCATTTTTTTACCGCCAGCGGCATGGCTCTATGGCGTGGCGGGCGCGGCGAGTCGCTGCTCACCCAGAAACGGGGCACTTTATCACGCTTCACGTGTGGTTTGTGTAGAGTATGGACACGGCGCGCCGTGTCCATACGTGTGTGGGGATGACGGAAGAAAATGCGGTCTACATCCGTCATGCCCGCACGTTTTCAGCGGGCATCCAGGGGTGATTGTAGGGGCGAACTGTGTTTGCCCGTCTGGATTGCCGCTTACGTGGGAATGACGGGGGAAAGCGCGGGAATGCCTCATAACGTCATGCTCGCGCAGGTGGGCATCCAGGCAAATATTGCAAATGGCGACGGCATGGATTGCCGCTTGCGTGGGAATGACGGAAGAACGCGCGGTCTACATCCGTCATGTCCGCACGTTTTCAGCGGGCATCCAGGCAAATATTGCAAATGGCGACGGCATGGATTCCCGCAAAAGCGGGAATGACGGAAGAAAGCGCGGTCTACATCCGTCATGCCCGCACGTTTTCAGCGGGCATCCAGGGGCATCAAGAAAATGCAGAGAAACGGGTGGTCTGGATTCCCGCTTTTGCGGGAATGACAGGGAAGAAAGCGTGGGAATGACGGAAGAAAGCGCGGTCTACATCCGTCATGCCCGCACGTTTTCAGCGGGCATCCAGGCAAATATTGCAAATGGCGACGGCATGGATTCCCGCAAAAGCGGGAATGACGGAAGAAAGCGCGGGAATGACGGAAGAAAGCGCGGGAATGACGGGAGAAAGCGCGGGAATGACAGATATATTGGCTGAGATTTTTCGCGGAGTTTCTCTCGAAGCGAAGCGAGAGACCTGAAATGACAAGGCGCTGTTGATTCGAGAGTTGAATCGACAAATCCTAGGGAAACGCTGATTTATTCCGTCTGTTTGTAGCAGAAGTCTCTCCACAAGCGATACGTGAATTCCCCTCTCCCGCTTGCGGGAGAGGGTGGCGCGTCAGCGCCGGGTGAGGGCGCATTTGATTTGTTGAAACCCTCACCCCCGCCCCTCTCCCGCAAGCGGGAGAGGGGAGAACGGCAGATTAGCATTAAGCATGATTTTTCGAGGTTCCCCAATATGTAGAGACTTCTGGCCTGCGCCAGGCAGGCGAACGAAATCAATCGGCGGTTCCTTTCTTTACACGCCGCTCTCCTCCGGCGGCGCGAACGATAAAGACAGGCCGTCGCGTTCCGGCGTGAATTGGCGATAGCCAATCAATGGCGACCTGTCGAGCATGGCCTTGGCCGCCTTCACCGCGTCGGAATCGCGGTATTTATCAGAAAGGTAAACGATTTCCCGGATGGCCGATTGCATGATAATTTTCACGCATTCGTTGCAGGGAAAAAGAGTCACGTAGATGCGGCACTGGCGCAGGTCGGTGGAAATGGCGTTCAAGACCGCGTTCAGCTCGGCGTGGCAGACGTAGGCGTATTTGCTGGCCAGGAAATCGCCGTCGCGGCTCCAGGGCATGTCGTCGTCGGACAGACCACGCGGCAGGCCGTTGTAGCCAACGCCGACGATGCGGTTTCGCTCATTGACGATGCAGGCTCCGACCTGAGTGTTCGGGTCTTTGCTCCGTTGCGCCGACAGCAAGGCCACCGCCATGAAATATTCATCCCACGATAAATAACCCTGACGTTTCATTGCCCCTGTTCCTGTTTGAAGGCGCGGCGGCGTTTGCGCCAGTCGCTGGCCCCAGTCAGGCCATCGACGAAGCGCTTGATGGTCTGAAAATAGAGCTGCCCGGCGGTGGCAATCATAGTTTTGTGGTCGGCGCCGGGCACTAAAAGAAATTGTTTGTTTCTCGCGCCGCTCGCCGCTTGCAGTTTTTCCGCCAAAGACGGCGGCACGGTTGCATCCCGCGCTCCATGCAGAATCAAGGTTGGCAGGGTGATAGCGGCGATCTTCTGGCAGTTGCCGAAGCCGTCCGCTTCGCTCATGCCATCCGCTGGCAGGGCGATGCCGCTGTGGACGATGAGAGGAATGGTGTCGCCGAAGCCGCTTTCAATAATCAAACCCTTGAAATCGTTCTGCCTTTTACAACACAAATCTATGGCGGCGGCTGAACCCAGGGAACGCCCCATGACCAGAAGCGCGCCGGTTTGGCTGCCTTCGGCCCGCCAGGTCAGGAGATGATTGAGGATCTGTTCGCCATCGGCAAACATCTGGGAAACCGAAGGCTGGCCTTCGCTTGCGCCATAACCGCGATAGGTCGCCGCCGCGAAATGCAGGCCCTCATCGGTATAGCCGCAGGCAATGGCGTCGCATGAAGCGATGCTGTCACTACGCCCATGAAAATACAGAATCATTGGCGCCGCGCTCGCATCGGCGTCTGTTTCGTATATGCGGCAGGCCAGCTGGACGCCATCAGCCATCCGCCACGGGCAATCGCAGGCGTTGGCGGGTGGCGCTGTGCGCGCGGATGTGGGTTTGAATATCCAGGATAACGATTCCTGGCGATCAAGTTTTTGGTAGGACACAGGATAATTCCTCGATGTGGCGTGGAAGGGTGGCGCAGGCATCAGCGAAAGTCGAGATGATTTTGGGTATCTTATTGTAATCCTTCAGTTCGGCAAAGCGAATTATCGGCCCCAGCCGCCAGGCGTTCTGTTGTCCGACAATGAAATGAGGATAAAAATTATGTTTAATGTTAGGCGAGCTTTTGCCGTCATTGCCGCGAATGTGGGAATCCAGCCCGGCATTTGGGTATGTTTTGGCGTACAAGCCATGGGAAATGGCAGGGCTTCTTGATACCCGCCGACGCGGGCATGAGGTCTTCGCTTCTCCCTAAAACAAAAAAGGGGCGGGCATCCATGCCCACCCCCGAAGGTGAAATCCAATATGCGCGTCGTTTATCGTTTCAGGTTGATCAGTTCACCCAGAAGTTCATCGACGGTGGTGATGATCTTTGAGTTGGCCTGGAAGCCGCGCTGCACTGTAATCATCCGCACAAATTCCGAACCCATATCGACGTTCGACATTTCGAGCGAATTGGTGAAGATTTTCCCCAATTCGGCGCCGGGCAGACCGGTGCGGGCCGGGCCGGATTCGGTGGTGGCGATATAGGTGTTGCTGCCCGAGGCCTCCAATCCGTTTGGATTGGTGAAACGGGCCAGAACCATGTGCGAAACTTTGCGCTGCTCGCCGTTTGAATAGGAGGCGATCACCGCGCCGCCGCCGTCGATGGCGATGCCGGTCAGTTCACCGGCGGCGTATCCGTCCTGATCCTGTGAGATAACCATCGACTCGCTGTTGAACTGGGTCGTGTCGAAGGTCAGGGACACGGCGGTCGGCGTGGTGCCGTTCTGCCAGTCGATGGCCGGAACCGCGCCGGTAATAGCGTTGACTGCCGGAGCCGTGCCGCCAGCCGTATCGGTCAGGAGACCCTCCGGGGTGAAATATAAATTATTGCCGCCCGCGCCCTGCTGCACCGTGCCGTTCGGCAGTTCGGCGCTCCAATGCCATTCCCATTCATTCGCGCCGGTTTTGCGAAAATAGGTGGTTAAAAGATGCGGGTTGCCGAGCGAATCGAAGGTTTGGGTGGAAGACGAATAGTTGAATGTATTTGGGTCGGTGATGTCGAAGGGCAGGGTGATGATCTCTTCCGCCGAATCAAGGTTGGTATTTAAGGTAATGGCCGTTGTCGCCCGACCTTTGATCAAACCGGCGTTGGAAACGCGGATGTCTCTGGGGTCGCCGGGCGTCAAAACGCCGGTGTCGTCGTAGGCTTGTCCCTGCACCCGCATCCCCTCCGGGTTGACCAGATAGCCCTGGTCGTCGAAACGAAAGGCGCCGGCGCGGGAATAATAGGCGGTATCGTTGCCCGGTTGTTTCAGTAAAAAGAAGCCTTGGCCTTCAATGGCGATATCCAGACCCGATTCGGTCGTTTCAAAGGTGCCCTGACTGTAAATATTATCGACAATCGACATGTTGACGCCGCGTCCGACCTGCGATCTGCCGCCGGAACCGGAAATCGAACTGGACAGCAGATCGGAAAACACCGTTCTCGCGCCCTTGAAGCCGATGGTGTTGGTGTTGGCCAGGTTGTTGCCGATGACGCTCATCGCCTGGGAGTTGGTATTAAGACCGCTGACGCCGCTATACAATGCGCTGGCTATACCCATGGTGTTTGTCTCCTCTGTATTGGTGGGTGAAACGTGTTCTTCTTCTCTTAATGTATCGGTGACTTAGGCGGATGCTTTAGCTTTTTATTCGCCTGCTTCGCGCAAGGCCTCCGCCGCCTCATCAGCGACGGCGATCGCCTGGTCGAGGCCAGAAGAAGAAGAGGAAGCGGCAGCTTTTTCGTACACGCCGACAATCGAGCCGAAGCTGATCTGACCGGCGGCGGTGATCAGGGTGCCGCCGTAGTCGCCGCCCAAATCAACGCCGGTCACTTCCGAGCGCACCAGCGACTGCGCCGAAACGCTCTGGCCGTCGGCGGCCTTGGCCGACACGACGATCTTATATTTGCCGACCGGCGCGGCCTTGCCGTCGGCGGTCAGGCCGTCCCAGGTCAGGAAATGAGCGCCGGAATTCAATTCCTCGCCGCGTAACGAGGCGACAGTCACGCCGTCCAATTGCAGCGACAGCGTGACATCTTTGGCCTGTCCATCCAAAAGATAGCCGACGTTGACCGGGCCGCCGGTGAAGTCAAAACTGTTGGCCGGGTAAGAAACCTCTTTGCCGATGGTGTTCAATGTGGCGAAACGGTCGGCGTTGGCGTTGGAGGTGGCGAGATTCTCCATGCTGTCGTTGAGATTAAAGAGCTGCTCAAGCGAGCTGAACTGCGCCAGTTGCGCCGTGAACTCAGTTGGATCGGAGGGATTCAGCGGGTCTTGGTTCTGCAATTGCGCCACCAACAGAGACAAAAAATCCTCTTTGGCCAAGGCCGCGTCGTTGCGTTTGGAACTGGTGGCGTTGGCGGTGGTCGCGGCGGTAACGGATGCGGCGGTTATATTGCTCATGATTTTCTCCTCTCGTTTTTTCGTTTTCTGTTTTTATGCGTTGATGCTCAATTCGTTTGTGACCTGCTCCAGCGCCTGGGCGAAACCGGATGCGCCGTTCTCGCCGCTTGTGGCGCGGCGGCCTTGCGCGGCGCTGTCGCCGCCACGACGCGATGATTGTCCCTGGTCGAACATGCTTGGGTCGGTGTATGGAATGCCATCCTGACCGATGCGCACCTCGTCGAGCGTCAGCCCCTGGCCTGCCAAGAGGGCGCGCAGTTTCGGCATGTGCTTTTCGAGAATTTCCTGGGCCTGCACGGTTTGCGTGACGACACTGGCGCGGATGACGCCCTCTTTCATAGTCAGGTTGATTTTTAAGTCACCCAGTTCAGCCGGATGCAATTGCAGGCTGATGCGGTTGCTTAATGGGCGCGGCAGGTCGCGGATATGGTCGATGACCTGCTGCATCACCGCCGTGTCAGCGGTCAGTATCTGGCCAGGTTTGGCGGTGGCGCTGGCCGATGAGGCGGCGGCGACCGCGCCGACAGAGCCGTTTGGCGTTACCTGGTGAAACGCCGATGTCTCGTTGGATGCCGCGCCGCTGATGACGCCGCCGCTATTGGCCGCGCCCTTATCCGCTTGGTTTCCCGACATCGACGACGAATCGCCGTCGTTTGCCGTCTCGGCGCTTTGCCGGGCGCTGGCCAAAGCCGTGGCCGCGTCGGTTGTATCCAGACCCGGATTGCGCGAGGCGGTTTGGTTCTGACCGTGAATCCGACCGCGGGCCTCCTGACGGTTGCTTTCGCCGGAGACCGACGGCGCGATCATCGCCTGAACCGTATTCAATGCGGGTGTGACAGCGGCTTTCTCCGCCGCGCTGATGACACTTGTTTGTTTGCCGCTTGCCGCAAGTGTGGCCGCTCCACTTTCCTGAACGTTGGCCGTCGGCATATCGTTGAGGGTGGCTTGCGCGCCGCGTTCAAAACTGACGGTAGCCCGCGCGTCGTGGCTTTCGACCAGTCCGCGCAATTCACTCATCAGAAGAGAAGAGCCTTGCCGCGTGGCCGTTTGCGGCGGCGCGGTTTCCAGGCCGGTGACGCTGGCGCTTTCCGTCAGTCGCGGCAAGAGTTCGCTGAGAGCGGACAAGTCAGGCGATTTGTTGTTCGCCGCCAAGGCTCCGTTCGCCGATTGGTTGGTGGCTGCTTGGAAAGCCGTCGATGTCGCCATGAAATCCAGCGTCTGTTTCAGCCCGGCCAGGGCCTTGGCGGCGGCTTCGCTTGGATTGATTGCGCCGCTCGTGTTGCTTATGGAAGCATCCAGCTCAGGCGCGGCGACCACGGCTTGCTGAAGTTCAACCAAGGCGGCGGTCGCCTGGTCCGTGTTGGTTCCGGCATCCGCTTCGGTTTTATTGATATGCTGTTCTTTGCTCGCCAAGGCGTCCGTCTTGTTGCCGACGGCGGTGTCGCGCGGCCTGGCGCTTGGTGTCTCATTTGCCTGGGCCTGAAAATGAAAAACCGTCGCGAAGTCGCCGTCCGCCTTGGTTGCGCTCTGGCTGTGGGCGGTGAGGTTTGGCGGCGTCATCGGCGCGGCGGCGGCGGGGGCGATTGTCTGCGGCATGATTCACTCCAGTTTGATGGTCGTGTAGGTGGTGCTGAGTTCCGAGGCTTTCTGCTTGGATGTTTGATCCAGCACCCTGGCGGCGGCTTTGGTCTTCATGTGGGCCAGGAGATCGGCGGCCAGTTTGGGGTCAAGACCTGATAGGGCGACAGCCGCCCGCTCCGGGGTCATCTTGTCGTAGATTTTGGCCAGTTCGGCCATCTTCTGTTTTTCGATTTCCGATTTTTCGGCCAGAAGCGTCCGCAAAAGCTCTTGTTGCCGTTTCAGTTCGGCGATTTTGGCGTCAAGTTCGACAAGTTTCTTATCGACACCTTCTTCAAGAGTCTTTAGGGCCTTTTTCTCAATTTCCAAATCCTGGCGCTCGTCGCGGACGCTTTGCCGCTCGGCCTCGATGTCGCCGACCAGCCGTCGTTCTTCCACTGAGCCGATGGCTGGGGCGTCGTCCGCCTTGACCTTGGCGGGCGAATTTTGGATTGGCGCGGCCTCGTCCGCCGCCGCTACGGCATAAATCGGCGCGGTCATGGAGGAAAGAAGCAGGAGCGTGGCGGCAAATAGGAGATTTTTCATCATGATCGCACCTTGGCGGATGGGGAGAGGCTACTTTTGAGTTTTTGCTGATGTCGGCAACGAGAAAATCGTTTTTCAATTGACGGTGGCGCGGAAAATTGACGTTTGGCGCTGGGAATATGGTTCCGCTCTTCGATACGCCTCTCAGGGCGAACGGAATCAATCAGCGTTTCCCTGGATTGCCGCTTTCGCGAAAATGGCAGGATGTGCTTTTTCGAGCCACCCGAAAAAACGATTCAACCGCTTGGTAAGATTTTATCCGCTCTTAGCCCAGCTCGTCCAGCACCTGGCGGCGATTCCAGGCCGAACGCCTGAGCGCGGGCAGCCGCTCATCGACATAATCGAAAACCCGCGCCTGTTTGCCCGCGGCTGGGCGCATGATGCGGCCAATGATCTGCAAAAGCCGTCCTTCAAAGGTAATCGGCGTGGTCAGAAACAGGCTGGTCAGACCGGGGCAGTCGAAGCCTTCGCCGATCAATTGGATGGTCGCGACCAACACCCGCAATTCGCCCTGGCGCACCTGGTTCACCACCGCCGCCCGCTGTTCTGGCGTCTGCTGGCCGGTTAAAAGCGCCACCTTCAGGCCGTGTTTGTCGAGTTGTTCGACAAAAAATCGGCAATGGCTGACGCGGTCGGAAACCACCAGCGCGATGCCGCCGTCCGGTCGCCGCGCTTCATGCAGAATATCGTCGAGAATCTGGCGGTTGCGGCCCTGATGCGTCACCAGAGCTTTGATCATCTCCTGGTATTCGCCCTGGTAGTTAAAGTCGAAATCGGTTATGCGCCTGACTAATTCAGGGCGGACTATAGCGCCGCTGGCCGCCAATTCTTCCTGATCGACTTTATGGGCGCGGTCGCCCATAAAAAAATAGATCAGCCGTGTCATGCCACTGTCGCGCCGGAAAGCTGTGGCCGATAATCCAAGCTGATAATGGCAGTCAAATACCGACACCACGTCGGTGAAGAGCGAGGCCGGGACGCGGTGGCATTCATCGACCACCAGGTGGCCGAACAGCGGCGCGAGTTCATGCGCCCGTTTCCTGGCGCTGTTGACGATAGCGATAGTCAGGGGTTGGATGTCCGCCTTGCCGTCGCCCAAAAGGCCGGTGGGGCAGGCCAGATATTCCTCGGCGCGCTGCCGCCACTGATAGAGCAATTCTTTGGTGTGGACGATGACCAAAGCCGGTTGCCGCCTGGCCGCGATGATAGCCAGGGCCATCACGGTTTTGCCGCTGCCGGTTCCGGCTTCCAGCACCCCGAAGGAATGTCGGCTCACCGCCGCCACCGCTTGGCGCTGGTATGGGCGCAAAAGACCGTGAAATTGATAGTCGATTTCGCTCAGTAGACGCCGCCGGTCGATGATTTCCGGGTCTTGGCCGATGATTTCGCGGCAGAGCAGCACCGCCTGGTTGGCGAATCCCCTGGGAAAACGCAGGCCGCGCGGCAAAGGTTCATAATATTTCAATTGCGGTTGCATCTTTTTACCAATCCAGCGACCGAATTTTTTCGCGGCCAGGTATTCGGGATTGTCGATGGTCAGCCGTTTTTTTACGGCGTCTTCCAGCTCGCGGCTAATATTTTGCAACAGGCAATCGGCGGCCACGGTCATGCTCGGCGCTTCTGGCGCGGTCTTCATCGACATTTTCGCGCCTCCGCGTCCGTCGCTTGTAGAAAGGTTATGAAGCGGCTATGGTGCGCCATGTTCGCGGCTCGCTCACCTCGGTTGTCGCTCCTGTTCGCCTGGCTTGTGGGTGATTTTTTCTCCGTCATATTCTCGTGCCGAATACCCTCTGTCACATTGCGGCGCAACTGCCTGTCAGCCGCCTGTTCGCGCCCGCCGCCGATGTCCGCCTGGTTCTCATTGCTTGCGTCATCCCGGATATACCGTGGATAATCAGGCGCGTCCTGGCGGCGGCGCCGTTCATCGACGGCTACCAGGTTCAAGGATACGCCATTGGCCAGAGCGCGTTTTTCTGCTGCTGTTTTCTGGCCTTGGCGATCGCCCTGCTCGCCGAGCGCGTTCTTTTTTCCTTTTTGCTGATCGCCGGAAATTGCCTGGCGCACCTTCTGCTTGACGCCTGCCAGATAAAATGGGCTAACGGCGTCCACATCTTGGCGCCGTTCAGTTGGCGGCCTTGGCGTTTTGACTTTAGTTGGCCCGACCATTTATTGTGGTTTATCCTCAGCGGCCTCGGCTTGGCGGTGTTGCTCTGGGCCTGGCGCGACAGCCTGCGAAAACCCTGGCCGTTTCTGGTTTTCGGTCGCGGCCCGCGTTTCTTTCTGGCCGCGTTTTGTCTGATTTTGTATATCGTCGCGCCGCTTGCTTTTCTGGGGCCAATCGCCCGCGAGGATAACGGCTTTCTCGCCACCCTGCATGAACAATCGGCCCGGCCCGGCAAGTATGTTGAGTTTGACCGCAAGCCGTTCGCGCCTGACCTCAACCATCGTGGCCAGGCCGGTTTCCTGACTCTTTTCGGCGGTGAACGCCTGCGCCTGCGAGGCGTCGTGCCGGAGGACGCCACCCTGCTTTCCGCGCGCGGGCGCTTCATCGACCGGCACACGGTGGCGGTGTTGGCGCCGCGCCGCCAGAGCGCTTTTCGTGACCTGGCCTCGATGGTGGCGCTGGCCTTGGTCGCCTTGCTGTTCATCCACTCGTTTGTTCACTCGTTGTCGCGGCGGAAACAGCCCGACAGCGGCGCGCCAGAAACCTCTTCGCGGAGAACCGTATGAAACGATTTTTTCTTTTCCTGGCCATTGTATTTACCTTCGGATTGTCTATGCCGCCCGTCACCCTTCAGGCCGCGTCGGTCAAAAAGGCCGAAAGCATCATCCTGCGTTTGCCTGAAAGCGTCTTGGCTGAAACGATTGCGGCGGTGACGCCGTTTTCCTTCAATTCGTCAGCAAAAATGATTGAAGGCGTCATCACTGTGCGCGGCATCCACGACCTGCGACTGAGCGCCAATCATCTGCGGGCGCGGCTCGACCTGGCTGGCAGCAACCTGGAGGTTGTCACCGACCTGGCTGGTCAGAAAATCCGCATGAAGGTCGGCGAGGTGGCTTTGGCGGCGGAGGTGTTGGCCGAGCTGCGTTTCGACGGCAAGCGGCATATTCTTTATGTCAAACCGCTTGTTGATGAATCGCAGAATGTCGGCGGCAACGATGTTGGACGCGGCCTGATCGCCTTGCTGAATGGGCGCGAATTCCCGATCAGTATGGACGATATTGAACCCTTCATCGCCCAGGTTGGCGGCAAAACCATCGCCATCGCCACGCAGGTGACCGATGTGCGCGCCCTGCCGAGCATGTTGGAATTGTCGCTCGCGCCGCGCATTGAAAAACAGGGACGGCAGTAATCACCAATCCAGGTCGTCGGGCACGGCGTATTCGGCGTAAGGATCGTCCTGTTTCTCGGCGCTGTTTTCGTTGAAAAACGCCAGCAGCGCCGGGTTGATTTCGCGCAGTTGCCGGGCGATGGCCGCCGGAATCACGAGGTAGCCTTCACCCTGGCGGACAATGGCCGCTTTGCCGACGCTGAGTTGCGCCACCACCTCTTTTTCCACGAAGACCCGAAAGATTTTTTTCGCATCGACGAAGCGGAAGGCGACGCCGCCCTGTGGTTTCGGTAGCGCGTGCGCGGCGATCAGTTGCTCGGCGCGGGCGGCTTCTTGGCGGCGGCGTAGTTTTTCTTCACGTTGCCGGTTCAGTTCCTGGGCGCGTTCGGCCTTTTTCTTCTGCGCCGCCAGGGCCAGCAGAGCGTTTTCATCAATGGGCGGCGGCGCGTTTTTCTTCGCCTTGTTGGCCTTGAGCTGCTGATGTTTTTCCCGTTTTTTCGCTTCGGCCTCTTCTTTTTTTATCAGGCCGAGCCGTTTCAATTGTTCCTGAAGCGTTTCCCCCATGGCGTTCTCCGTTTTTTTTCACTGAAATTCCGCGCCCGCAAGCGGCGGCGGGCCAGTATAGCATGAATCGCGTCGCGAAAAGATCGTTGGTCCAGGCGCGATTCATTTTTCAATCGCTCTCCGCTCCACTCTTTTCATTGTGGTGGACTGTGGCGAAAACACGCGCCATCCTGTTGATGCTTTTGCCATATCCTGCCTGGATTTCCGCTGAAAACGCGCGGACATGACGTTTTATGAGGCATTGCCGCATTTTCTTCTGTCATTGCCGCGCCAGCGGCAATCCGGAGCGCAGGCGGCGCCACAGAAAACGGCTCAGAACCTCAAACATGACGGAGCGTATAAACAGGAAATCAAACGAGGAACAAGAGTGGCAGTTATTTTCCCTAACGAAGCTTCACTACTCAGTCTGGTCGCTTCCTTACTTATGGAGATCAGCGACGACTGGGAAAGCCAGAAAATCTATCTCCGGATGGACCACCTATTCCCTATCCTTTAAATGATTTTACAGAAAAATCCTTGCTTGGCCCCACAGGCGCTGAAGAATGTCCGCGCCGCCACAAAAATCGCCTCGAACATATCGCCGGTTGCAGCGACGCTCAGGCGAAAATGACGGCTAAACTGGGTCAGGAAGAGCTTATCCTGGCGCGGCTATCCGCTACTGAACCGGTGATCTGGGTTATAGTTGAAGGGCGAAACCTCAATCAAATCACTGCCGTGGCTGATGAACTTTGTCAGCTGGCGCGCCAAGGGGATCGTTGATGTGGCGCGTGAAGCCCGGTCGTGTCGGCGGCGATGGCTCGCCGCGTTCATTTCTGGCGACGCGGGCGAAATCCGCCTCGACGAGACGAAAGATTTCGATCAGCGCTGGATCAAAATGGCTGCCGCTCCCCTCGATGATGATCGATGTCGCTCGTTCCGGGCTTAAGGGCGCTTTGTAGGGGCGAGTGGAGATCAGCGCATCATAAACGTCGGCAATGGCCATCAGACGCCCTTCCAGCGAAATGGCATAGCCGCGCAGACCAAGAGGATATCCGGAGCCGTCCCATTTCTCATGGTGGCCGGCAATGAAGGCTTCGGCATGGCGGAGAAAGGCATGATCCAATGTGTGCATTTGAATCTTTTTGATCGCCTTGATGCCAGCGACGACGTGAGTCTTCATGATCTCGAATTCTTCCGTGGTCAGCTTACCCGGTTTATTCAGAATGGCGTCGTTGACGGCGATCTTTCCCACATCGTGTAACTGGGCGGAAGAAATGAGGAAATCCATATTCCAGGAGCTTGTTTCCTTTTGATGGGATCCATTTTCCAGAAGCGGGTCGATTAAAAGCCGCAGGTATTTCTGCGTCCGCGCGACATGCCCGCCCGTAACATCATCGCGGCATTCGACCAGATCGGCCACCGTCGCCAGCACCGCGTTTTGTAGGTCAAAGACATACTTGGTCTTTTCATCAATCAGCATTTGCAGACCGGCGTTATAGCGGGCCAGCTCTTTCTTACGCTGGGTGGAGATTAAATGGTTTTCGATGCGTTTGAGCAGAAGCGGGGCGGAAAAGGGTTTGGGCACATAGTCGATCGCCCCCAGGTTCAAACCCTCCAGTTCACTATTTTCATCGCAAAAGGCGGAGACGAAAATCACCGGCACGTCGTTGAAACGCTTATTGGCGCGCAGGCGACGTATTACCTCATGGCCGTTCATATCGGGCATTTCGATGTCTAAAAGAATCATGTCCGGCGTCACATGGCGCAGAATCTCAAACAACTTGGTCGCTGAAGGCAGGGGATATACCTCGTAGCTTCGTTGAAGCATATTTTTGCCCACGGTCAGCGTCACTATATCATCATCGACCAGCATGATTTTCGCCCGATTGTCCATCATTTTTCCTCACAGGAATTTTTTTCAAATCGCGCCAATCCTTCGGCCATTTTCTCCAGCTCCATCGCCCGCATCCACTGCCGCAGTTGGAGAATCAGCTCCTGATGGCGCTGATAGCGATAGGTCGAAAGCTCTGTCATCGCCGCATCAATGCCATCCATATCATAGGCCCGGCAGGCCGCCTGCAATCTGGCCAGCGTCGCGGCATCGGGCGCGTCTTTGGGTGGTTTGTCAGCCTCGCCAGCGGTATCCCGCGCCAGTAGGTCCGACAAGTCCATCAGCAGTTGCTCGGTCATAGCAAGGAGTTCACCGTTATGCGCGTCGATAAAATCGCTGTCGCCGCCTCGCCCCGCCGCTTCCAGTTCCGCTGTTTTCTCACTGATCGATAAAGCGCTGATGCCCAGACTGCTGCCTTTCAGACCATGAACGGCGATGACGTATTCGTCGATGCTGATTTCAGTATCTCTAATTTTTTCAAGTAAAATAACGCTGTTATCGACGTAAGATTGTAGAACCTGCCAATATGAGTCAGCATCGTCGGAAAAGCGTCGTAGCGCCTCTTCCATATCCAAACCAGGGATGGACGCCTGCCGCAGCAGCTCCGCCCGCGACAGTGTCGCCGACGTTTTCACCTCTGACTCCCGCGATTTGTCGCGGACAAAACGCTCAATCACCATATTCAGCCGCTTCATCTCGATGGGTTTGCTGAGAAATGCCTGAAAACCTGCATCGAGAAAGCGCTGTTCATTGCCCATGATGGCGTTGGCTGTCAGGGCGATCACAGGCACAGCCAACGCATACGGCGTGCCGATGGCGCGAATCTGCCGCAAAGCCTCGATGCCATCTATGCCCGGCATCATATGATCCATGAAAATGGCGTCGTAATGGACAGTCTCGGCCCGCACCGCCTCAATGGCCTGTCGCCCGCCGGTCAGGCAATCAACCCGCATCCTGTAGGGTTTCATCACCCCTTTGGCGACATCGAAATTGGCGGGCACGTCATCGACCACCAGCACGCGGGCATAGGTCAGTTTGGGATAAATCTTACGCTTGTCATCGGATTTCTTTCTGTTGACGTGGTGAAATTGTTGTAATTCGCGCGCCTGTTCCGGGCCAATGGCTTGGTCATTGACAAATCCCTGCCGGAAGCGGACGGAAAAGACCGAACCCTGATTGATTTCGCTGGTCACCGTTAGCTCGCCGCCCATCATTTTGGTCAGATTCAAGGTAATGGGCAAACCGAGACCGGTGCCTTCGATGTGACGCCTCGAACTGTCATTCAGTCGATTGTATTCGGAAAAAATCTGGTCCAGATTTTCCGGGGGAATGCCAATGCCGGTGTCGCGCACCGAGGAAATCAGCCACACCGAATCGCCGTCCCTTTGCCAGGAGACGCGCCACTCCACCTGGCCGCCCGCCGTGTATTTGAAGGCGTTTGACAAAAGGTTGCCAAATATCTGCCGCACCCGTACTTCATCACCCCGAAACCGGCGTGGCAATGTTTCATCAATAGTCAGTTTGAAGTCGATGGATTTGTCGCCGCAGCGAATGATACTCATGGCGGCGACGTCGGCAATCAGGCTGACCGTATCGTATTCGGCGAGCGCCAGGGTAATTTTCCCGGCCTCAATTTTGGAAATATCGAGCAGGTCGTTGACCAGAGCCAGTAGATTGATCCCGGCGTTGTGGATGGTTTCGATGTTGTCGTTGATATTTTTGTTGTCCAGGATTTCGTCCTCCCCCCTGTCCAACATCACATCGGACAGACCGACGATGGCGTTCAGAGGCGTGCGCATCTCGTGGCTCATGTTGGCGAGAAAGCGGCTTTTGGTTTCGGATGCCTGCTTGGTCGCCTCAACCTGTTCAGCCAGCGCCTCAGTGCGTTGGTCAACCAGACTTTTCAGGCGTTTGCTTTCGCTGCGCCGCCGCTTTACATAAAGGAGCAGTAGCGGGATGATCAGCAGCATAAAAATACAGAAGCTGGTCAGGATAGCGACGCGCGTGTGGAACTCCTTGCCGCGAAAATTGGAGGGGGAATATTCCCAACGTCTCAAGATGCTCTGCGTGTCGATCAGTTTCTGGGCTTTGCTGATGATGCCGCGCAGTTCCAACTGGTTCTTATTGAAACCGAAGCCGATGGCAATCGGGTCTTCAAAGGTCATATTGATTTTGCAATTGGTCTTTTGCAGGAAATCGGTGATGTAGGAAAACTCAAACTGACTGAACATAACCAGATCAACCTTTCCTTTTTCCATGGCATTTAATCCATCAATTTGCTGGTCGAACAACATCATATTGATGTGGCTGGGAAACCATCTGTTGAAGACTTCGGTATAAATGCTGTCCCGCAATAGACCGATACGATGGAAAAGCACCTGATCGGGTTCGAGATTCGGCAGGTTGTTTAAGGAAATGAGGGCGTAATGCTCGGTCAGATAGGGCTGATCGGCCAGAAGGAAATCGCGACGACGGCTGTCGTTATAGGCCATATTCAGGAGCATCGGCGTGTCCGAGTCGCCGCTTTGAATTGTTTTTAACGACAACGACCAATTGCCGGCGTCAAACTTGACCGGCTTAAAGGTCAGCCCGGTGATTTTGCTGATTTTCGCCAGGATATCAAAGGCGAGGCCATCCCAGCGTTTGTCGGTTTCATCATAAAATTCAATTGGATAATTGGTCGGGTTGGCGGCAACGGGAATCGGGATGTCGTTCTTGATGTATTCCTCGTAATACGTCCGCTCGTCTTCGCTTAAACTGTTGATGAAAATATGACGATAAAATGCCTCGCTCTCTTGCCTGTGCAATGAATAGAGCTGATTAAACGTCTCGGTGGAAAAACTTTTATTGACAGCGGTGACAAGTGGGGCAAGCTCCAACCGCCCGCTGGTCAGCGTCATGCGTTTGTGCAGCAGTGGATGGAAAACATTGACGGCGATATCTGAAACACCGGCGAAATTTTTCAGCCAGGCGCTGTCGGATACGACCATATCAATGTTCGCCTGGCGCAATTTGTCGGCCCCTTCGGCAAGACTGTCGATATCGACGACCTTCAGTTTGTCGCCGTATTTCGTCAGCAGATGCGGAAGCGCCAAGGGGCGGACGCTGGAGTCTCGCAGAAAAGCGACGGTTAAGGCGCTATATCCGGCAATCTGGTCAAGTGGCTTGCCGAAAGCGCGGGTGATGAATTGAACCGGACGTTCCATGAACGGTCTGGTCATGACGAATCCCCGCGCCTCGGCGCTGGTCAGGCTTAAATCTCCCGTAAAATCTATGTCACCGCTCTTGATGCCGGACACCAGATCTTGCCAGGAATATATTTTCACCTCAACGGGCACTCCGAACAACCGGCTCATCCATTTGGCAAACTGCACGGTGAAACCGGCCATCGAACCGTCAGGCTGATAAAAGCATTCGGAGCCTTTTATGGCGCCGTAGATCAGGGACTTGTTCTTGGCGAGGGCCTTTTCCACCGCTTTGATTTCATCCTCGGTGAGACCGGGAATGCTGTAAAAAAGAGGGCGCGTCATTGTCGCTGCCCACGAGGCGTCCGGACCAAAAACGCTCGCCAACAGCGCCAGCATAAACGCGGCGGTTAACGTCATGAACGAAAATGACGGTACACGTTCCGCCCTTTTTCGCGCCTGTGCCACTGAGTTAGACATAACCATCTCCAGATTCCATGAAAATTCAGGGAACCTCAAAAAAATTATGATTGATGTTAGGAGGATGTGGTGTGATCCGCTCGCCCTTACTCGAAGAATATTCTTCGTAAAATCAGTTGCTTAGAACTGTTCCAGGCCAGGAAATCAGCTGCTGGAACCCAGTTCCTTGTTTGTCTGTGAGGAGCGAGAATATCCTGGCTCAGTCCGGAGAGGGAAAAGCCGGAGCGTCGCTATATATTCGTATTTACAAAGAAAAAACGACGTTTATTCAATGAATTATGCGCGAGATGTTCGCGTTGAACATGAACGTTCCGAGCCACTTGTTGGCAAACCTTTCTATCAGTCTAGGGCAAGGGAAAAAAAAACGGAAGGCGAGGCAATATTTTTTTTGCTGGATTCTGGGAACCCCGAATGTAGCGAGAAATCTGAATAGGGAACCTCGAAAATTCATGTTTAATGCTAGGATTTATTGGTTGAATCAGGACGCAATATCTCTCATTTGCATGTGTCATTGCCGCGCTTTCTCCCGTCATTGCCGTGCAAGCGGCAATCCATTCCCAGAGATGGAACGGAACCGGTTCCGATTGTGACTTTTTGCTGTCATTCCCGCGCCAGCGGCAATCCATGCCGCCGCATTTGCCATAGCCTGCCTGGATGCCCGCCTGCGCGGGCATGACGGCAGTAGACCGCGCTTTTTCCCGTCATCCCCGCGCTTTCTTCCGTCATTGCCGCGCAAGCGGGAATCCATGCCCGGAGATAGGAACGGAACCGGCTCCGGTTGTGCCCTCCTCCCGTCATTCCCGCGCAGGCGGGAATCTATGCCGTCGCATTTGCAATCTCCTGCCTGGATGCCCACCTGCGCGGCATGACGGCTGTAGGCCGCATTTGATTCCGTCATTGCCGCGCCAGCGGCAATCCAGACGGGCGAACACAGTTCGCCCCTACAATCAATCACCCTTTAGATTATGGCCGGTTGTTGAACGGTCTGTGAAAATACCGCTATCCAGGATAGTATCGGCGGGTGTCGTTGTTGGTTTTGTCGGCGGCCTGTTGGGTTTTCCACTTTGTGGGGAGACTGTCCTGACGCTCGCCGACCCTGTCGCAGCCACAACCAAAGCGCCGCCGCTCATTGCAGCTGGCCACCAAAATGAGGGAAATCATGCGCTCATGGAGTTCATCCTTTGTTCGTCGTTGCGTAAGCAACATTCTGGGCGGCCTTTGTGACGGGCTGACTCATTTTTCCGGAACCAGCCGCGCCGCCCTGCTGTTGACCTTGGATCGCGACAGCCCGATGCTGGTCTGTGACCCACAGGGTTTGCTGAAAGGGCATGAACCGATTTTCAAATCGTTATATCTCGATAATCAGGACTGGCGGCGGATTGACCGTCTGCCCGACGAGCGCGACAATTTCGCGGAGATCATTCCGGCGAAAGACCCTGGTCTGGCCGGTCTCATTTCCTGTGGCGGTTATTCCGGCTCGGTCTTTTTCCAGCAATGGTTCACCGAGCACCATCCAGACATCTGCTCAATCGGGCCAACCAGTTATTGGCTCGAATACGCGGTTTGGCTGCTGTCGCACGATTTGGCCAACAACAGCGATCTCTATTCGAACATCTCCGGCAATTTTCTGAAGGAATACGCCCTGCACGCCGTGCGCGACTATATCATCGACCAGATGAACCGGCTTTTGGGCTGGGATACGCAGCTTCGCATCTATCCGGTTCTTGATGCCTTGCTGATTATTTCGGAAACCCACGAGGAAGGGTCGTGGCCACTGGGCCGGCTGCTGTTCGTTGACCCGAATATGGTTGATCAGCTCGATTTCCTCGTGCGTTATCAGGAAAATATGCGGCCACGGCTGATTCATTACAAACATGTGAGAAAACTTCTGCTCACTGTTGAACATTCCGACTGTTATCTGGTCTCGAACGGTCAGAGTATCTTGGGTATCTGCACCGAGAAAAACCTGCCGATTTTCTCACTCTGCGCCGATTATCAGGGGCGGCATGGATTCCTCCGCGTCAACGGCGAAGCGATTTGCAGCTTTTCCGAAGGGCGTTTCACTTCGTCGTCCTACCGCACCAAACTGGTGCAACTCGAAGAACTGTTGTTGGAATATCCTCTGGCGCGCGACGATGCCTACAGCCTGTACCAGATGGTCATCGCTCTGGTTTGCCACGCCCAGGAACGCAATCACGGCAGCACCATCATTCTTGACATGAATCCGCAACCGATGCGCATTTCCGGCCAGCCGCTGAAGCCGCCGCTGGACCTGCGCCAGCCCTATCTGCTGAATCTGGCCAAATCGTTGGCCAAAGTCGATGGCGCGTTGCAAATCGGCGCCGACCTGCATCTGCACGGCTTCGCCAGTTTGCTCGACGGCAAATCCTTTCCCGGCGAGGAATTGGCGCGGGGCGCGCGCTATAATTCGGCTTTGCGCTTCACCGCCGAAAACGACAAGGTTATCGCCATCGTTGTTTCGTCAGACCGACCGGTTTCGGTCATGCGCCAAGGCATTGATTTCCGCGCCGCGACCCCGTGGGGTCAGCGCCAAGGCAGCGTCTATCCGCTGGAAACATTGGAAGAGTGGGTGAAACACTGAACGCGGTAAGGCCAAAGCGGGCAGGCGGGCAACGAAAAAATGAGGGAAATAGGAAAACGGGAAACAAAAAAACCTTCCGGCCAGATACGGCGCGGAAGGTTTTTTGTTGCTTGTTTGCCCGTTTTTTTGCGGCAAGCGTCGAGGATTCAGGGTTTGCCGGTGGCCGCGCCGCTTTCGGCCTGATTGATGACTTCCTGTAAAATGGGTTTGATCTCAGGCGGTTCGCCGGGCAGTTCTTTTTTACAGATTTCCATCACCCGCTGATAACGAGCGGCTTGGGTCGCGAGCGAACGTTTGGCCGAAACGCCGGCCTGCCATTGCAAGCGTTTTTGCTTATCATCCTTCACATCCTCGCGCTTCATCGTGCTCCATGGCAAGGCCAGGATGATGCGCTTGACCGCCGCTTCATCGCCGGTGGCATAGAAATAGCCCCACAGCATATCGACAATCAGAGGCGCTTTATCAAGCTCTTCAAGCAGCAGCGGCGCTGGATCGTCGTCATTTTTGCTTGAATAGCGCAGGCCGCGCAGAATGGCGTGCCGCTCCACCTGCGGAAAGTCGTTGTTCAGGGTGGCGGCGGGCTGGCGCAGGTCTTTGTCGGTCTGGAACATACCGGCGTAAAAACCAATCAGTGTCGGCACGCAGCGGGTATTTTGCAGGGCCTTCAGCTCGTGCGCGTCTTTCAGCGAGTCTTCAAAAAAATCCGGTTCAGGCTTTTGGAAATAATGCGTCACCCAGGTCATCAGGGCGTTTTGGTCGGCGAATCGTTCCGTCGCCAACGCCGGTGAAGCCAACAACATGAGGACAACAACAACGCGGAAAAGAATTTTTGCCATGGCCCGCCTCCTTGTATTGGGATGGTTTGTCCAGCGCGTAATTCGGAAAACGAATCGCAGTGGCAGTGTACCTTGCCTCGGAACGATACAAAAGCAAAGAAAAGGTCATGAAACGGCGATATGGACGACATCGCGAAAATTTCTATCGCGATTTCTCGACGATCCAGTCGGGTGGTTTGATGGCGCCGCCGCTGACATCTTTCATAAGAAGTCCGCGTAGATATATATATCCTGAACCACCGGATATCACTATATCATAACTTATTTCATGGGTATTAGCGCGAGTCAGGCGGCAGCGGGCGCGGCAGCGGCGTCCCGCCTGTTGCAAGTCGCGGGCGTTGCCGATGTTGAGCGTCGAAAAAGCGACCGGAAATGGAACGAAGCCGCAGAAACGCTGGCCGTGGACGCAGGCGGCGTGCATTGCGCCGTCCAGCAGAAAAGGATTGGCCAGGGCCGGGCAGGCGAAGGGTAGGGCGGGCGCAATCAATTCGGCGGTCGCCGTGTCGGCGTCAAAGCGCGGTTCGCCGCGCAGGCTGTGATAATGCGGGCCAAATGGCACTAATTCGCTATAGATCCGCGCCGGGGAGATGCGCATTGCCTGGCTGTTTGTCGCCTCTTCTGGCGCAAGGTTCAGGTCTTCGTCCGATTCGTCGTCCGGCGCTGCTTCGCCACGGCCAAACACCATCTCGGCGTGGCCTAGCAATCTGTTGATTCTGTCGGTTTTTTTGCTCATGAGCGCGGCTCTGACGCGCCCGTCCGCCAGCGGCTCATATTCAACGATGACCGGTAATGACGCGGCATCGGGCAAAGGAAGCAATTTGTCGAATTTCGCGTTGGAAATATGTCTGACATCGAGTTCATGGAATTTTTCCATGGCCAAGGCCGCGAGAAAATCAATGGCTTCGACCATTGGCAGCACCGCTCGCCCGGCGAAACGATGCTCAAAAAACCAGGGGCGAATGGCTAATTCCGTGGTGAAAGTGATAATTTTGTTCATGATTTCTTTCGCTGTGGTTCAAAACTTCGCATTGCCCCTAAAAAACCTGGCATATGGCGCAGCAACCGCCAGAAACTGTGTCGGTGTTGCCAGCATCTTTTTACCAGGCGTCGGCGCCAGCCAGGGTCGGAATAAAAACGTTTGACGTGGGTGTTATACAATTGGTCAAGACGTTCCCAGGACTGAATGCCCCACGGGCGGAAGACGAAATTCAGGCAATTCATCAGCCGCCAATCCTCTTTCAGTTCTCCGTATTGGCCAATGGTTTTCCAGGTCGGCGCGCCATGAAACGGCGTGAATTTCGCCATATTCATATCATCGAGTCCTAAAGATATGACGAAATCACTGGTTTTTTTTATGGATTCTTCGGTTTCGCCGGGCAATCCCATCATAAAAAGCCCCTTGGCCCGCAGTCCGCGCGCCTGAATGCGGGCGACGGTCGCTTTAACATCATCCACATACACGCCAGGTTTGTGGGTTTCCAGCAGGGCGGCGTCACCGCTTTCTATACCCAAAGAAACCATCAGGCAACCGGCGCGTCGCAACAATCGTAGCAGGTCGTCATCGGCATGACCGACGCGCACGGCGCAGTTGAAGCGCATAGCCAAAGGTTTGGCGATGAGTCTTTCGCAGAGCGCTTCAATGCGCCCACGGTGCAAGGTGAACAGATCGTCGTAAATATTCACGTGCCGCACGCCGAAACGACCACGCAAAAAGGCCATGTGTTCATAAATATACTCCGCCGAATTGAAGCGATAGCCGCGTTTGAAAACCGAGCGATCGCAGTATGAACATTGATAGGGGCAGCCGCGACTGGTGATCATCGTCGCGCCGGGCGCATTGATATAGCTGAACAGCGGTAATTGATAATGATTGGGAAAACCGGCCAGCTTGTCGTAGGCTGGCAAGGGCAGGGAATCAAGGTCGGCGATGGGTTCTCGCGGCCGATTTACGATGATTTCTTGGCCATTGCGAAAGATAAGTCCGTCTATTTCCGCGCTATTTTTGCCGGAAGCCAATTCGCTCAAGGTTCTTTCGCCTTCCCCCATGACCAGAAAATCAATTTCTGGGAATTGCCGCAGCAAATCGCCGCCGATGGCTGAAACATGGACGCCGCCGAAGACTGTTTTCAAGTTAGGTTTTATCTTTTTGATGCTTTCTGTAAGTTGATAGGCATCAAGAAATGCCGACGTGGTGGTTGAAAAACCAAGCAAATCCGGTTCTTCTTGGACGATGCGCTGGACGACTCCACCCGGCGCGACGGTCGGCCCTAAGCAATCAATGATTTTTGTCTCAATGCCCTCTTTTTCCAGCCAGGCCGCGAGGGATAAAAGGCCGATCGGCGGCATACGATTGGCTAGGGACGAGGCGTCTTTATGGCCGGAAACCCAGTTGGAGCCTAAGGGATGAACAAGCACAACACGCACGCTGATGACCTCGCGAAGGAAAAAATAGTGAATACGCGCCACATTCGTTTTTTGTTAGGTAAGGCGCGGATGATTTTGGGGTGGTTCGAAAAATCGGTTCAACGCATATTTCCCTGTCATTTCGAGGAGCGAAGCGACGAGAAATTTAAGTGGTTAATATTTATTGAAATTTCTCGCGGATTTTATCTCGAAGCGAAGCGAGAGACCTGAAATGACAAGGGGCTGTTGATTCAGGGCGCCTCGAAAATTCACGTTGAAGTTAGGAGCACCTTGGTTTGACCCCGTGTCATTGCTGGCCTGACCCGGAATCTATTGTCAAAAATAGCGATGAAACAACGAGATTACGGTTTTCGCCACAATGACGTATATTTTTTCGTTTGGGTGAAAATATGAATCTTTCGAGCCACCCATGAAGAAGACTGTTCATGAATTCTACGCTCTTCCCGGCAGATTTTCACCGGAGAAAACAATGAAAATTCGTCATACCCGCGTATTTTCAGCGGGCATCCAGGGGCATCGAGAAAATGCCGAGAAACGGGCAGTCTGGATTCCCGCTGGCGCGGGAATGACGGAATCAAATGCGGCCTACAGCCGTCATGCCCGCGCAGGCGGGCGTCCAGGGGCATCGAGAAAATGTCGAGAAACGGGCAGTCTGGATTCCCGCTGGCGCGGCAATGACGGAAGAAAGCGCGGTCTAGAGCCGTCGTGTCCGCGCAGGCGTGACGTAAGTTTTTCAGTTTGGGTGAAAATATGAATCTTTCGAGCCACCCTTCAATGATGCACCCGATAAATCCTAGCATTAAACATGAATTTTTCGAGGTGCCCTTTGATGAGTTCGGGCGATAATATGGCATCTTGCTTCAAGACCGCAAGGCGATTTCATGGCCAATAACGAGACGAACCGACAGGTGGACTGGCGCTGCTTTGATCGCGCATACTGTATTTCTTTGATAGATCGCCATGATCGCCGCGCGGCGGTCAAAAAGCGCTTTGCGGAGATAGGTCTTGAAAATATATTGGAGTTTCACTTGGTTACGCGCCATTCAACCGATATTGCCCAAGGTATCTATGAGTCGCATTGCGCCTGTTTGCAAAAAGGAATCGCCCACCAGGCGCGTCGTTTTTTAGTCTTTGAGGATGATGTGTTTTTTTCTTTATCGAGATGTTCCGCGTCGATCATGCGCGACATTGGGCGTTTTGTCACCACTGAGCCGCATTGGAATATCTTGTTTCTCGGTTGCATGGTGAAAAAATCCTGGCCTTCTCATTACCCGTCAATTCGCGGCGTCGCCTTCCAAACGCTGGCTCATGCCTATGCTATAAATAGTGCTTTTGCGGCGCGGATTCTGCGCGAATATTTTTGGAGCGGTCAGCCCTACGACGATTTTTTGCGCGATCTGCCGCAGGACGGTTTTTATACGGTATACCCGGCAATTGCCTTTCAATCTGATGCTAGTTCAGATAACAAACCATATCTGCTTCTTGACGCCGCGCGCCGCGCCTTGGGCGGTTTGGCGCGTTTGCAAAAAATGAATGAATTTTTCCATTGCCATCGCCGTTTGATTCTTGCGCTACATGCGCTTGTGATTTTATTGGTCGCGGCGCTGATTTTTTGGTGCTGACCATGCGTTTTTTCCGTCCGATATGCGCCTATTCCCCGGCGGAACAATGCGGTTTTCTCGCGCTGACATTGGCCGCGCCCTTCCTTTTCTCTCTACCCAAGCTGGCGATTGTTCCTCTTTCAGCTTTTGTTATCGCCTGCTTTATCGCGCCGTTTTTTTCGGCCAGTCGTTTTTTTTTGCCGGTTATCAGTCGTGGAAGGAGCGGCAGGCCCTGGATTTCCATAACATTTGACGACGGCCCGAATCCTGATTCTACCCCGGACTTACTGGATTTTTTACGAAATCGCGGCATTGTCGCCTGCTTTTTCGTCAATGGCGAACCGGCGCGACGTTTTCCTGATTTAGTTAGGCAAATAGCCAACGACGGTCATCTGATTGGTAATCATTCCACGACTCATGATAATCTGCTGATGTTTCGCGGCGCTGGGCGGGTGCGAAAAGAAATCGGCGAGACACAAAAAATTCTCGCCGAATTGGGTATACAGACAAAATATTTCCGACCGCCGATTGGCATTGTGACCCCGCGCTATGCCGCCGCCGCGCTTGCCTTCGGTTTGGACGTGGTGACGTTTCGCCGTCGTCCCCGTGATCTCGGCAACAGGCGCATTGATGGTCTGGCCAGGAGAATTCTCGCGGATATTCGCGGTGATGATATTCTTCTTTTACACGACGCGCCGCCGAAAAAGGCTTGTGTCGCCACATGGCTGGCTGAGTTGGATTGGCTCTTTGCCGGTCTTGAGGCGCGGGGTTTCGGCGTGGTCGCGCTTGATCGTTTGCTTGGCGAAACAGACTGAGAAAAAATACCTGAAATCGGATCAATTTGGACATGGAGCGAAGGGAGCTATGGTCAATTATTATACCCTCGAAAATGGACATGCCCAACTGATCGAAGAACCCGCGCCCACTGTCTTCTGGGTCGATCTGATCAATCCGAGCGTCGAAGAACGACGGCTGGTCGAGGACTATTTTGCCGTTGAATTGTTCACGCGGCAGGAGAGCGAGGAGATCGAAAGCAGTTCTCGCTATGTCGAAACCGAAGACGAAATCGGCGTCAATATGAATTTCCTGTTTCAGACAGGTGATTTTTTCTGCAATTCACCGGTATCCTTTATCCTGAAAAATAAGGCGCTTTTCACACAGCGCTCCATGGAATTTCGTACTTTTTCCGAGGTGTTGCAAAAACTCCGCGCCCTCAGACCAAACGACGGCAACGATGTTTTTTTGGCGATTATGGCGACGCGCATTGATTTTGACGCCGATTTTATTGAGCATATCACGGCGAAAATCAATACGATCAGTACTCATCTGGCGGCGGGACAGGATACCGACCGCGATCTGCTTCTTAAAATCGCCGCGCTTCAGACCGCGACCATCACTATCCGCGAAAACATTATCGAAAAACAACGCATACTTTCATCGCTTTTAAGAAGTCGATTAGCGCCAAAGGATGAGGAAACCGACATCACTATCATGATCAAAGATGTCGATTCGCTGCTCGACCACGCTTCATTTAATTTTGAACGTCTGGAATTTTTACAGAATACCTTTCTGGGTTTGGTCGGCATCGAGCAGAATCGGGTGATCAAAATTTTTACCGTCGTCACCGTGATGTTTTTGCCGCCGACGCTGATTGGCGCGATTTACGGCATGAATTTCGATGTTATGCCGGAGTTGCGTCTGCGTTTTGGCTATCCGCTGGCCCTGTTCATGATGGTTTTATCCTCGGCCCTGACACTTTTTCTTTTTCGGCTGAAGAAGTGGCTGTGAGCGCCACAATATCGTCCCAAGCCGCGAAATCGTAAAACGGGAAGTGGCCGCCGCGCGCCTGAACGGTGGCTCTTCCCTGCCAGGCGCGGCGCTGATTGCGGCTGGCGAAGATGCGGTCGTTCGTCGCGATGACCGCCAAGGTATAGATGGAACGGTCTGGCGAAACCGTCTCGGATTGTCGCGTCTGCCGGATCAGCGCCAGCAGTTCTTCTTTTTGTTCAGCGCATGAGCGCTTTGGTGGTTGAGCGACGAAACGGCGAAAGTCCGCGTCTTCCATAAACATGCGCCGGTAAAATTTGTCTCGCGCCTGTTCATTCCAGTCGTCGGCGGTGGCGCTGAAGACCGTTGGCGCGATGCCGGTGGCGGCGTCAATTGGCGTCAGCGTGCCGTTGATGGCGATGGCGCCAGCGAGCAAATCGGCATAGTCGCCGCACAAATGCTGGCCAACCCACACCCCCATCGACCAGGCGACGAGGAAACAGCGCTCATACTCGGTCAAAAGCTGTGGCAACGCGCCTGGCGCTTGCAAATCGTGATAATCGAACAGGCAGAGCACATCATAATCGCGACTGTCCAGCGCTTGAAACGGCTGTTGATCCATGCCGAAGCCGTTACAGAACAGGATGAGCGCCTTGGCCTCGCGTTGCTGGCGTAGCCATGTCGCCCGCATCAGGTTCCCTTAGGCGCGATGGCGATGGCTCGACAAATGGCGGTCGGCACATTTTTCAAATCATCCCATTGCATTGCGGCGGTGAGCGACAAACGCAAGCGTGATGTCCCCTCTGGCACGGTGGGTGGTCGCACTGGTAAGGCAAGATAGCCCTGATTCCGCAGGGATTCCGCGACCTGTATGGTCAGTTGAGCGTCGCCAAGCAACACCGGCACGATGTTGCTTTCGCCATGGGTGGCCAGACCATGCTGGCGCAGGCTGTCACGCAGGGCTTGGGCGATGCGCATGAGATGCGCCCGCGCTGATGTGTATTGCCGAAGCTTGGCCCAGATAAAACGGTTCCACGTGACGCTGACCGGCGGCATGGCGGTGGTGAATATCAACGAGCGACTGTGGTTGATCAGCATTCGGCGTATTTCTTCGGAACAGATAAGAAACGCGCCGGTTGAAGCGCAGGCTTTGCCGAAGGTTCCCAGCAAAAAATCAATCTCGCCAAGGCAAGCCCGCGCCTCGGCCCAGCCCAAACCGGTCGCGCCGTACAGGCCGACGGCGTGCGCTTCATCGAGATAGAGTTCAGCCGCAAATTGTCGTTTTATGGCGATGAGTTCAGCCAAGTCAGCGAAGTCGCCATCCATGCTGAACACCGATTCACTGACAATCACCGCCCGGCGAAAGTCGGCGCGGTGGCGTTGCAGCAGCTGGCGCAGATTGGCATAATCGCCGTGGCGATACCGCTTGTGCGCCGCCGCCGCCAGGCGCAAGCCGTCGTGGATTGAGGCGTGATTCAGTTTGTCAGAGAGAATCAAATCGCCTTTGCCGTACAGGGCGGGCAAAATGCCGATGTTGGCGTGGTAGCCGGAGTTGAACAGCAAGGCGGCTTCGGCTTGGTATGAATCGGCCAGCGAGCGTTCAAGCGCTTGCGCGGCTTCGCTATCGCCGGTCAGGAGTCGCGAGGAAAGCGCGCCCGGCGCATAGGCATCTAAGGCGTTATTCTCGTTCATTGCCGCATAGAATTCCCGCAGCAATGTGGCGTTTCCACCCAAACCAAGATAGTCGTTCGAGCTGAGGTTCATAAGGCGTTGGCCTTGCGCCGCGACAGAACAACCGTCGCGTCCATGCAAGGGGGTAAGCGTGCGCAAACGACCACGAGCCGCGAGCCGATGCAGGCGCGCCGCGTAGTCGGGCGGGGATGAATTCATAGTATTATTCCGGTTGTAAGACCTCGAACATCGCGTCGCAGAGACGCCGCAGTTCGCTTTCTGAAATGCAATAAGGCGGCATGGTGTAGAGCAAATGTCCAAACGGTCGCAACCAGACGCCCAGTTCAACCAGTCGTCGCGTCATGCTTGCCATGTTGATTGGCGCCACGGTTTCGACCACGCCGATTGCCCCCAGCGCCCGCGTGTCGCGCACGGTCGGCAGGCTGGCGCAGCGTTTGAGGTTGGCGGCCAGCGCGCGTTCAATACCGCCAACGGCGCTTTGCCAGTTGCTTTGCACGAGCATCCGCACCGATTCGAGGGCCACGGCGCAGGCCAATGGGTTGGCCATGAAGGTCGGGCCGTGCATGAATACGCCCGGTTCACCCATGGAAATTGTCGCCGCGATTTCGTCGGCGCACAAAGTTGCCGCCAGAGTCAGATAGCCGCCGGTCAGGGCTTTGCCGAGACAGAGAATATCCGGTTTTACTCCGGCGTGTTCGCAGGCGAAGAGTTTGCCGCTGCGCCCGAAACCGGTGGCAATCTCGTCGGCGATGAACAGAACATCGTAGCGGCGGCACAAATCCCGCGCCACCCGCAGATATTCAGGATGATAAAACCACATGCCGCCCGCGCCCTGGACAATTGGTTCGAGAATCAGGGCGCAGAGTTCTTCATGGCGGGCCTTGAGAATCGCTTCCAGCGCTTCGGTATCGTTTGGCAGCCAGGCGCTGTCGAAGCGGCTTTTGGGACGCGGCGCGAAATGGTAGCGCGGCAAAAGGCCGCGCCAGAGCTGGTGCATCCCGGTATCCGGGTCGCAGACCGACATCGCGTGCAGGGTGTCGCCGTGGTAGCCGCCGCATATGGTGACGAATTTGTTTTTTTGTTGTCGTCGTCGGGCGATTTGGTATTGCATGGCCATTTTCATTGCCACTTCCACCGCCACCGAGCCGGAATCGCAGAAAAAGACTCGATCCTGTCCAGTTAATTCCGTTAAAAGCATGGCCAAACGCACCGCCGGTTCGTGGGTTAGGCCGCCGAACATCACATGCGACATATTTGCCAATTGCCGGGTCGCGGCGGCGTTCAGACGTGGGTGGTTATAGCCGTGGATCGCCGCCCACCACGAGGCCATGCCGTCGATCAGTTCGCGGCCATCCGCGAGAAGAAGACGGCATCCCGTGGCCCGCGCCACCGCGAAGAGGGGCAGGGCGCTGTTCGCCGCCGCATAGGGATGCCAGAGAACGCGGCGATCTTCTTCGATCAGCCGGTCGGCGGATGGGGGAGTATCCATGGTGGATGAACCTTACAGAGAAAATCCTAATTCGGCGAACATGGCGCGGTCGCTTGCGATATTGCGGCCCAAAGTAGTCAGGTAATTGCCGACAATGGCGCCGCCCGCGCCGGCGCGAAAACAATCGGCCTGTCGCGAGCCAAGCTGGGCGCGACCACCGGCGGTACGGAGCGTCGCGTCGGGGTGCAGGATGCGAAACATGGCGATGGTCAGGATAATTTCATCGGCGTCGAGTGGTGATTGATGCGCTAGCGGCGTGCCAGGAATCGGGTCAAGAATGTTGAGCGGGATAGAATCGACGGCGAGTTGTCGCAGGCTCACAGCCAATTCAAAGCGCTGACGGCGGCTTTCTCCCATGCCGATGATGCCGCCGGAGCAGAGCGACATCCCGGCGTCGCGGGCGATACGCAGAGTCTCTTTTTTCTCGTTAAAACTGTGACTTGTGCAGATTTCAGAGAAAAATGATTCGCTAGTTTCCAGGTTGCAGTGGTAGCGCGACACCCCCGCCGTCCGCAATCTGGTCGCCTGCTCCGGTGTGAGAAAACCCATCGAAGCGCAGAGCGACAGCTGGGTTTCGTGGCCCAGGTGGACGAAGAGGGCCGCGAAATATTCAATCTGGTTATCGGTCAGGTTCCGTCCGGCGGTGACGAGGGAAAAGCGGGTCACGCCCGCAGCTTCATTTTCTTTGGCCAGGGCGAGGATGGTTTCGGCGTCAAGCTGTTCATAACAGACCGCGCCGGTATGGTGGCGCGACGATTGGGCGCAGAAGGCGCAGTCTTCCGAACAGCGTCCGGAACGGGCGTTGACGATTGAACAGAAATCGGCGCGGTCGCCTTGAAAATGGCGGCGCAACTGGTCGGCTAAGGCGAACAATTCCGGCGGCGGCGCGTTTTCAGCCAAGGTCAGCGCTTCATCAACGGTTAAACGACGACCCTGGCTGATTTCTTCTGATAATGCGCGGAGTGATGATTCAAGGGATAGATGAGGTGTGTTGTTCATGGGGGATGCAAAATGACTGGACCGGGTTTGTTATCCAACGACTCGGTTGCGCCCGGCTTCTTTCGCCTTGTAGAGATTGACGTCGGCTCGGCTGATGATGTTAGTTATAAAATCGTTAAAGGAAGACTTGTCGGGAGCGCCGCTGATTTCAGTGAGGCCAAAACTGGCGGTGATGGTCAGTTGTTGGCCGCCATGGGAAATGCGCAGATCGGCCACATTGAGACGCAGACGCTCGGCGACGGCGCGACCGCTTGCCAAGGGAATATCTGGCAGCAAGATGAGAAATTCTTCACCGCCGTAGCGGCATATGAGATCGGAAGGGCGGATGCCGACCAGCAGGCATTTGGTGAAGGCGCGCAAAACCTCGTCGCCGCACAGGTGGCCATAGTGATCGTTGACATGTTTGAATTTGTCGATGTCTGTGATGATCAGCGTCGATAGGCTGTTCTCCTCGCGGAGTCGGCCCAGCGTCGTTTGGGCGTAGTGCATGAAGGCGACGCGATTGTAAATGCCCGTCAAATGGTCTCTGAAGGATTGGTTCCGGTATTTTTCGCTGGTGTTGGCCAGAGTGGTGATGCGGTTGGCGAGCTGCTCGGTCATGATGTTGAAGGATTCGGAAAACTCGCCGATAAAATCCACTCTATGGCTGTAATCGCCGACGGCGATCTGTTTGGCCTGCCAGGTCAGATGCCTGAGATTTGATTGCAGGGCCTTGAGTCCACCGATGACGACGCCCCTTTCGTGGGTGGTGTATTCCAGATCGCCGTTGGCGAGCGCGAGCGATATTTTGCGTATTGACCAGGCCAGGGCGGAGAGCTGTTCAATATTTTTAACGGCGCGCAACTGTTCCGGTATCGTCTCGTCCTTGTGTCTTGGTGAACCAAGTATCTGCAATAAATAATCGACGATCTGTTGGGCCAGTTCCGTCCCGCCAGTCGTGGCTATCATGGCTGGCGGGACGGGCGTTTCCGGAACCGATGGCATGTCTATTCTCCGCTGGCGGCGGTTTGAACGCTTTTCTTGTTCAGGGCGCTTTCTGGCTCACTTGAAACCGGCAGGTGCGATCCCCGGTACACCAACAGTCAATTTCTTTGACTTCAAAAATTTTACCGCTTTGGTGATAGAAAATACCGGCGATAAAACCCTCGTCATAGGTGCACACCGCGTGGCCCATGTCCGGCAGGCCAGAGCAGTCCAGATCCTCGGCGACGGTGAGAAGGAAGGTGAGCTTGTCCATATCGGCTTGCTCAACGCGCAGGATGCCGATCTTGAATTCAAGGAGTTTCTCTTTGACGATTTCGACAAAGGCTCCCAAATTCGGCTTCTCTTTAATGATCTGCCGACAGAATTCCACACCGGCCTTGAATCCGGCATCGTAGAGAATATGGTCGGCTTCTTCCGTGCCATAACGGTCTTCGAGAATATCCCGCAGGGTGTACTGAAACAAACGGTATACTTCGATGCGGGTGTAGTTGCCGAGATTTGGGCGTCCCTCTTCGATATCGCCGATAAAATCCCAGGAAAATTCGTATTGCCTGCTCGCCATGTCTCTCCCTCCTTGGTCGCGTTGTTTGCGTCGATCAGAATGTATTTTTGCGCTACGACGCTGGTTTGTGGACGACGCCAGTTTAGGAAAGGATAGCGCAAAAATTCCGGGAAATTCAAGTTTTTAGCCGTTGATGTTCTGGCAGGAAGCCAGTGTTTCCGGGCTGTCGAATTGGATCAGCGCTATCTTGCTCCCTTTCGGGATAATTTTTTTCACCATCCCTTTGAGCACGGTTTTCGGCCCCGCTTCGATGAAGGTGTCAACACCTTCGGCCAGCATGGCCTGCACGCTTTCATACCAACGCACCGGCGAAATAATCTGTTGGGCCATCAGGGCGCGGATTCGTTCCGGATCGCGTTCCGGAGCGGCGCTGACATTCAGATACACCGGAATTCGCGGCGCCTGAAAAGGGATGTCAGCCAGAAATGCGCCAAACTCGGCGACTGCCCCAGCCAAAAGCGGGCTGTGGTTGGCGCAACTGACGTTTAAGGGGATGACTTTGCCGCCCGCTTTGCCGACGGCCTCGGTGACGGCGTCAAGGGCGGGCGTCGCGCCGGAGATGACAATCTGTTCCGCCGTGTTGTGGTTGGCGACACAAACCAGGCCCGCGCCGCGACGAGCCGTGACGATTTCTTCGACCTGGCCGATAGAAAGACCTAAAATCGCCCGCATTCCACCGGGATTTTTGCTCCCTTCCCGCTCCATCAGTTGGCCGCGTTTTGCCACCAGTTTTAAGGCGTCCTCCGCCAAAAGAACGCCGCAGGCGGCCAGCGCCGAATATTCGCCTAAACTGTGTCCGGCCAAGGCATGGATGGCGGACGCGGCGGGAAGCCGTTTCATCATCTGCCAGCACATCAGGTTCACTGCGGTGATCGCCGGTTGCAAGACCGCGTTTTCCGTCAATTTTTCCAACGGACCGTCGGCAATCAATTGGCCAATCGGCTGACCGCTGATTTCCTCGGCTTGACGCAATAAATCGGCGCAGGCCGCGTCTTCCTGGGCAAAGGCCATACCCATCCCCAGATATTGCGAGCCTTGTCCGGGAAACATCACCGCGATTTTCATGCTTTTCCCCCTTCGTTCTTTTCCTGGCGGTCAACCAACATAGCCGCCACAATATACAAACCAGCGCCGACGCAGATGCAGGAATCGGCGACGTTAAAAGCTGGCCAATGGTATGAGCCGAGCAACACATCGAGAAAATCGACCACCGCGCCGAAACGCAGGCGGTCGATGAGATTGCCGATCGCGCCGCCGACAATCAAGGCCATGGCGACGGTTAAAAGCCGATTTGTTCGCGCCCAGACCCACCAGCCCCAGGTAAAGCCGACGACGGCCAACAGCGCGACGCCGACGAAAAACCAATGCCCCCAGGTCCCGGCGTCGGACAAAAAACTAAAAGCCGCGCCGGTATTGGTGACGTAAACCAGGTTGAACAGGCCGTCGATTATCGGTCGCGATTCGTAAAGGGAAAATGAGCGCATGACCAGCGTCTTACTGGCTTGGTCGGCGGCGACGATGCAGAGAATGGTGAGGAAATACAGCATATTATCCTTATTTTATTCGACTATGGCCTTTGCGGCGGTTTGATTGCCGCGATGAGCGTTTCGCTGAGTTCGACATTTCCTGGAGAGCGAGTGAATGCCGTCATCAATAATCACTGTTCAAAGCGTTGGCGCATCCCCGGAAGCCAAAACCGCCCGGCAACGAGCGCATAGTGTCGGATGGGCGCTATCCTGGCCAACCGATTCACTGCGCGTCCAACAGCGCTCGCATTTTTCGCCATGGGCCGAACGCACGGTGACGGCTAGTTCCGGGATTTCGTCGCTGATAAAAACCTGACCTTCCGGAAGTGTACCGACCAATCGCAATTCGGAGACAATGGCCAACTGGCGCAGCGTCTCGCTTTCCTCGCTTATGAATGCCGCCATTTCGCCGGTCGCCCGCATATCGACCTGGGCCTCCAGCGGATGGCCGATTATTTTGTCGCGGCGGGCGATTTCCAAGGCTTTGGTGATTTCGCCGCGTATTCGCAACAGTTTTCTGAAGCGTTCTTCGCGCCGGTCGTCAAGGGTCGGCGCGGCTTCCGGAAAACTCGCGAAGAAAATGCCGCCCTCGCAGGCCGAGTCAGCGCAGCGGTCGTACAAACTGTCCCAGGCTTCGCTGGCGGTGAAGGGCAAAATCGGGCTGAGCAGCCGCAACAGTCCGTCGGCGATGGTGAAAAGGGCGGTTTGCGCCGAGCGGCGGAGGGTGGAATGCGCGCCCTCGGCATAAAGCCTGTCTTTTATTATGTCCAAATACAGGGCGCTCATCGTCGCGCCGCAGAAATAGTTGATCGCCTGATGGATGCCGTGAAATTCGTAGCGGTCATAATCTTCGACCACTCTTTTGCGCAGTTCTTCAAAGCGGCTGACCGCCCACTGGTCGAGTTCGGCCAGATCGGCGAACGGCAATTTTTCGTCGGGGTTAAAGTCAGCCAGGTTGCTGAGCAGATAGCGGATGGTATTTCTGATTTTTCGGTATGAATCGGAAATCTGGCGTAGAATTTCGTCCGACACTTTAACATCGTCGCGATAATCTTCGCTGGCCACCCACAAACGCAGAATTTCCGCGCCATATTTGGCGATCACCTCGCCTGGCGCGATGACGTTGCCGACCGATTTCGACATCTTGCGACCCTGGCCATCGACCACGTAACCATGCGTTAGAACGCCTTTATATGGAGCGCGGCCACGGGTGCCGACCGAAGTCAAAAGCGAGCTGTGGAACCAACCGCGATGCTGGTCGCTGCCTTCAAGGTAGAGATCGGCGGGCGAGCGCAATTCGGGCCGTTTTTCCAAAACCGCCGCGTGGCTGACCCCGGAATCGAACCAGACATCTAAAATGTCTTCTTCTTTTTTGAATTCGCCGCCGCCGCATGTGGGGCATTGGTAATTTTCGCCTAAAAAGTCCGCGACCTCGTGCTGAAACCAGGCATCGGCGCCTTCGGCTTTGAACAACTGGTCGATTCGTTCGACCACCGCGTCTTCCTTAATAATTTCGCCACAAGCCTTGCATGTTATAACCGTAATCGGCACGCCCCAGCTTCGTTGACGGCTCAGGCACCAATCCGGCCGATTTTCGATCATCGCATAAATCCGCCGCATCCCCCAGGCTGGCGTCCAGGCGACGCGCTCGATTTCGGCCAGCGCCTTGCCGCGCAGGTCATTTTTTTCCATGGAGATGAACCACTGCGGCGTCGCCCGGTAGATGACCGGTTTTTTGCAGCGCCAACAATGTGGATAACTGTGTTCGATCTGATGCCGATGTACGAGAAAACCGGCGTTTTCCAGATCGCGGGCGATTTCCTGATTGACCTCCGGCACGTGTTTTCCCTGGTATTTTCCGGCTTCGGCGGTGAAAAAGCCGAGGTCGTCAACCGGCGACAGGGCGTCGAGGCCATAGCGCAGACCGGTCTGGTAGTCGTCGGCGCCATGACCCGGCGCGGTGTGCACGCAACCGGTACCGGCGTCGAGCGTCACGTAATCAGCCAGAACCAAAAGCGAATCTCGCTCGATGAACGGGTGGCGGCAGTGGCGATTTTCGAGAACGCGGGCGGAAAATTCGGCGACGATTTGGTATGCGTCTACTTTTGCTTCCCGCATGACCGAATTAACGAGTTCTTTAGCCATAATCCAGATTTCGTCGCCTACCGCGACCGCCGCATAGGCATAATCGGCATGAAAAGCGATAGCTAAATTGGCTGGCAGCGTCCACGGCGTGGTTGTCCAGATAATGACCGAAGTTTTGCCATGTTCGCGGCGGGCGGCGGCGGGCAGGGCGGCTAAGGCGTCGTCGGCCAGTGGAAATTTGACAGAGAGCGCGAGCGAGGTGTGCGGCGCATACTCAACTTCCGCTTCGGCCAGGGCCGTGACGCAGGTTGAGCACCAATACACCGGCTTTTTATTGCGCGTGACCGCCCCGGAGAAGAGGAAACGATTGAATTCGCGAGCGATTGTCGCCTCGTACTCAAACGACATACTTAAATACGGATGATCCCAATCACCAAGAATGCCCAGCCGCCGAAATTCTTCTTTTTGAATTTTGATGAATTTTTCAGCATACTTGCGGCAGGCGGCGCGTTTTGATATTTTAGGAATGGCGTTTTTCTTCGCGCCTAATTCCTTATCGACATTATGTTCAATCGGCAGACCGTGGCAATCCCAGCCTGGCACGTATGGGGCGTTGAAACCGGCCAGTCGCCGCGAGCGCATGATGATGTCTTTTAAGATTTTATTGAAGGCGGTGCCGAGATGAATATTGCCATTGGCGTAGGGCGGGCCATCGTGCAGCGCGAACAGCGGTTTATCGGCGGCGGCGCGCTGAATCCGGCCATAAAGGTCTTCCTGTTCCCACTTTTTCAACATTTTTGGTTCGTTCTGAACCAAATTGGCCTTCATGGCGAAGGTGGTTCGCGGCAGATTTAAGGTCGCCCGGTAATCCATTGGTATTGCTCCTTTACGATAGGCGTTGCGGACAGATTGACGAAAGCGGGTGAACACGTCGCTGAAATTGGCTGTTGGGAAGCGGTGTTTTCGACGACTGATGAAACTGGCCAAGATAGCAATTGACCTGGAAATTGGGAAGTTTTTTCTTGAAAATCCAGGAAACGCCGGGCTTTCGATGTCTCTGATAAACTAATTGATGGAGTTTAACGGTGAAGCCATTTTTCTTTTACTGGCGGATATGGTAGTTTGCCGAGCTTTCGTTGTGCTGTCGCGCTGGCGTTTCAGGTCGGCGCCCTACCATCGTGCATAAAATACGAGGAAATCATGGGTTTTCGTTGTGGCATCGTCGGCCTGCCCAATGTTGGCAAATCGACGATTTTTAATGCTCTCACCGCCGCCGGCGTCGGCGCGGAAAATTATCCGTTCTGCACCATCGAACCCAATGTCGGTATCGTCGAAGTGCCAGACGAA
The DNA here is from genome assembly GCA_031287565.1 of Desulfobulbaceae bacterium. Lineage (GTDB taxonomy): Bacteria > Desulfobacterota > Desulfobulbia > Desulfobulbales > Desulfocapsaceae > UBA8130. Next base: position 39,101 of record JAITSS010000072.1, on the reverse strand, counting down.
CGTCTCGATATTCTTGCCGATTTGGTGAAAACCAAGAAAAAAGTCAACACACAGATGGAGTTTGTCGATATTGCCGGACTGGTTAAGGGCGCGAGCAAGGGCGAGGGTTTGGGCAACCAATTTCTTGGCCACATCCGCCAGGTGGACGCCATTGTCCACGTCATCCGCTGCTTTGAGGATGACAACGTGATTCATGTCGAAGGCAGCATCGATCCGGACCGCGACCGGGAAGTCATCACCATGGAATTGATCCTGGCCGATATGGAAACTGTCGATAAGCGCCTGAAGAAGGCGCAAACAATGACCAAATCCGGCGACAAAACCGCGAAAATTCAGGTCGCCTTTCTTGAAAAATTATTGGCCCTTCTCGATGCCGGAAAACCGGCGCGACACATGGCGGTCGATGACGAAATTGAAGAAAAATTGATAAAAGAATTGTGTCTTTTGACCACGAAGCCGGTTCTGTACGTGGCGAATGTCAACGAAGACGACGCGATTTCCGGCAACGAGTATGTCCGACGCCTCGAAGCGGCGGCTCAGGGCGAAAACGCGGCGGTGGTGATGATTTCCGGGGCGATAGAAGAGGAAATCAGCGGACTTGACGCCAGGGAACGGAAGGAATTTCTCAATTCTTTAGGTATGAGCGAATCCGGTTTGACGCGACTGATCAAAGCTGGATACAAATTATTAGGCTTGCAGACATTTTTCACCGTCGGCGAGAAAGAAACCAAAGCCTGGACGATTCCGGCGGCAACCAAAGCGCCGGGCGCGGCGGGCAAAATTCACAGCGATTTTGAGAAAGGATTTATCCGCGCCGAAGTCATCGCCTACGCCGATTATGTCGCTTGCCAGACCGAAGCCAAAGCCAAAGAAAAAGGTCTGATGCGGGTTGAGGGAAAGGAGTATGTCGTCGCCGACGGCGATTGTATGCATTTCAGATTTAATGTGTAAGGCGTTGGCGGCGCTACGCCGCTTCATGACTTGGCTAACGAATCGCCCTGGACAATATGGACAGCCAGCGGCACGGCCAGCGGCACGGCTTCTTCCATCACTTGTCGCAGCACCGCGCGGGCTTCGGCAAGGTGGCGTTCTTCCAGCTCAAAAACCAATTCATCGTGGATCTGCAACAAGAGTCGCGCCGGAATCGCCCGCGCCGCCAGCTCGTGCTCGACTTTTATCATCGCCACTTTAATGATTTCGGCGGCGGTGCCCTGAATCGGCGTGTTGATGGCCGTGCGCTCAGCGAATTCCCTGACGTTTTTATTCTTTGAATTGATGTCAGGTAGGCGGCGTCTGCGTCCGAACAGGGTTGTAGCGAAGCCGTCGCGCCGCGCCTGTTCGACGATTTCCCGCATGAAGCGTTCAACCCCCTGATAATGCTGAAAATACCGGTCGATGAATTTCTGCGCCTCCTTGCGCCCGATGTTCAATTGATTAGCCAGGCCAAAGCTCGACATCCCATACACGATACCGAAATTGATGCTTTTCGCCACCCGCCGCATATCGCCGGAAACCATCAGTGGCGCGACCCCGAAAATTTCGACCGCTGTGCGACTGTGAATATCTTCACCCTGGGCGAAGGCCCGGCACAGGGCCGCGTCTTTGCTGTAGTGCGCCAAAACCCGCAAATCAATCTGCGAATAGTCGGCGGCAAGGAAGATCATGCCGGGTTCAGGCACGAAGGCGCGGCGGATACGGTTCCCTTCCTCACTGCGAATAGGTATATTTTGCAGGTTAGGATTTGTGCTCGATAAACGCCCGGTCGCGGTTACAGCCTGATTAAATGATGTATGCACGCGGCTGGTTTTCGGGTCGCGCGAATCGGCCAGTTTTTCGACATAGGTGGCGAGGAGTTTAGACACCGTGCGGTATTCCAGAATTTTGCCCGGCAACGGGTGATAAACGGCCAGCTTTTCCAACACCGAAACATCGGTTGAATAGCCGGTTTTGGTCTTTTTGCCGTGTGGCAGCTTTAATTCCTCAAACAGGATTTCTCCCAGCTGCTTCGGCGACATGATATTGATTTCCCGCCCGGCCAAGCGGTGGATTTCCTCTTGCAGCAGGCGCAGTTTGCCGTGAAATTCGCCGGTTAAAAGCGCCAGATGCGCGGCATCGACACGGATCCCACGCATTTCCATAGCGGCCAAGACTGGCACAAGGGGCATTTCCACGTCGCGCATTAGGCGATCAAGTCCCGAATTGGCCAGTTGCGGCGCATAATCGAGATACAGTCGCCAGGCCGCGAAGACATCCTCGCAGGCGTAATCGCGGGCGGCGTCGAGGCTGGTGTGGACAAAGGCGTCTGGGCGGCCATCGTTGCGCGTGACTTCGGCGAAACTTGTCAGGCGAAAACCCAAAGAGGCGGTCAGATCGTCGAGCTTCAGCGACCGTCCGCCGATTTCCAAAAGATGGGCGGCGATCATGGTGTCGAAGAGCGGCTGCGCAAGCTTTATGTGCCAGGCTGAAGCCAAGACCGTGTAATCGAATTTCAGATTGTGGCCGATTTTCAAGGCATCGTTTTCGCTCAGAAGCGGGCGCAATGCCTCACGCGCTGTATTCTTATCAATCTGGTCAGGTAAAAGCGAGCCGTCCGCAGCGCGGTGCCCTACGGGAATATACCAACAACGCCCGTCCGCCACCGCCAATGACAGGCCGACCAGCCGCGCCGTCCGCGCTTCCAGCGAGTCGGTTTCTGTGTCGATGGCGAAGATTTTTTCGTCTTGCAGCGCGAGAAGTAGGGCGGCAAGCTGCGATTCATTGCGCACCAGGGCGAATTTAGCGGTATTAACAGGTTGGGTTTCGGCCTTGATTTCGGTCGTCAGGCTGTGAAATTCCAGTTGCGCGAACAGGACGTTCAGGCGCGCCGCGTCGGCCTCGCGACGGGCGTAGGCGTCGAGGTCGCGGGGTGTGGGCGCGTCGGTTTTCAGGCGAATCAGTTGCCGCGACAGTAATGCCTGGTCACGGTTTTCCGCCAGTCTGTCTTTATTTTTCGATGGCTTCATCGAGTCGATATTGTGGAATATCCCGTCGAGCGAGCCATATTCGGCAATCAATTTGGCGGCGGTTTTTGGGCCGACACCGGGCACGCCTGGCACATTGTCGCTGGCATCGCCAATCAGGGCGAAGGTGTCGAGGAGTTTTTCCGGCGGCACCTGATATTTGTCACTAACCGCCTGGGCGTCGTAGACGATATTCTTCATCGGCTCCCACACCGTGACGCCATCGCCGACCAGTTGCAAGAGGTCTTTGTCGCCGGAAACGATCACCACATTGAGACCGGATTGACGCAAAAAGAGCGCCGCTGAGGCCAGTAGATCATCGGCTTCGACCCCTTCCTGGCGCAGGCAGAGGATATGTTCCGCCGCGACGAATTCGTGGATGTGCGGAATCTGGCAGGCCAGGTCTTCGGGCATCGGCGGGCGATTGGCTTTATACTCCTTGTACATGTCATGGCGAAAAACCTTGCCGCGACTATCGAAGGCCACGGCCAAAAATTTCGGCTCCTTTTCGCGCAGGATGCGGCGGACGATGCTGATGAACCCGAACACCGCCTGGGTCGGTAGTCCGGCTTGGGTGGTTAGCGGAGCGACCGCGTAAAAAGCCCGATAAATATAGGCGCTTCCATCAATGAGATAGGCTGTTTTTGACATTTTTTTATTTTTTTAGACTTGATTGGACGAAAATCAGGGTGGCGCGACCAGTGGGCGCGTGGGCGGCTTTATTCGTCGGATTCTTTGTCCGGGTTCGGATCGTTTTCGCCGAGAACGCCGGGTAATGTCGCTTGTAATGGAGCGGGCGGCGCGGCCTTCGCGGTTATTTCCTGCGCCCGTCGCATGGCGCGATTGCTGGCGCGTTTACCGATTGCCGCTACGCCTTTGATGGGAATTTCATCGAAATGAACATCAACATAGTGGCTGCGCGCTCGTGATGATGGTGTCAGGTAAATGCGGGCGTGTTTCTCGTCGCCGCTGAGAATGAGCGCGAGTTTGGACCGCGCATGTTCTGGAAACAGGCGGTATTCCTTGTCGAGGATGAAGGCTGGTGTTTTGCAGCGTTTGATGTAGGCGACATTTTCTTTGCCGTCGCGATAGATGATGTTGAACACCTGTTCTTTGTCAAGGCGGCCAAACCAGGCCAGGTCGTGGCCGACGAAGATTTTTTCCGGTACATTCACCACCTTATACAGGCCGTCGGTGAATATGAGCAGCACCTTGTCGTATTCGGAACACGAGGCCGCCGCCATGCCGTTTTCTTCCGCCTTGACCTGAAAACCCAAGAAACCTGACTCTGAATTGTAGGCGACATGCAGATTGGCCAGCGCCACTTCGCGCACGTCGATTTCAGAAAAGTGGCGGATTTCCGTGCGTCGCGGACAGTCAGCGCCGTAGTCGGCGATCAGTTTTTCGAGATAGGAAATGCTGTGGCCGACAGTATCGCGCAACGATTTTTCGACGGCGCGGATATTTTTCTCAATTTCTCGGATTTCTTTTTTTTGCCGCTCTATATCGAATCTCGATATTCTTTTAATCCGGATTTCCAGCAATTTTTCTATATCGTCTTTGGTCGCCGGGCGGGGCAAGTCGGCGGCGAATTCCTGGAGCGCCGCCGCGATTATATTGATAATTTCGTTATATGCCTTTATTTCCTCGATTTTTTTATAGATTCTCTCCTCGATGAAAATCCGCTCAAGCGTTCTGACGTGTAATTTCTCCCGCAAATGACCTAATTCAATCTCTAATTCCCGTGTCAGCAGCGCCACCAGCCGCGTGGTGTTGAAACGCAAGACCTCGCTCACCGACAAAACTGCTGGATTATTACCACGTATAAGAGTCAGGTTTGGTGAAATGCTGATTTCACAATCGGTATAGGCGTACAGGGCGTCGATGGTTTCCTGGGCGTGGATGCCGCGCGCCAATTTTATCTCAATTTCAACATCTTCGGCGGTGTAGTCGTTGATTGAAACGATCTTTATTTTGCCCGCCTTCGCCACTTTTTCGATGGAATCGGTCAGACTTTGCGTGGTCGTGCCGAAAGGAATCTCGCGGATGATCACGGTTTTGTCATCTTTAGACTCGATTTTCGCCCGGATGCGTACTTTGCCGTTGCCGTCCTGATAATCGCCGACATCCAGGAAGCCTTTCTGCGGAAAATCGGGAAAAATTTTAAAGTCCTCGCCGCGCAGAATGGCGATCTGCGCTTGGAGTAACTCATTGAAATTATGCGGCAAAATTTTGGTGGCCATGCCGACGGCGATGCCTTCCGCGCCCATCAGCAACAAAAGCGGCAGCTTGGCTGGCAGGGCCACCGGCTCTTGCATACGACCGTCGTAGGAATCGATAAATTCAGTCAGTTCCGGATAAAACAGAATTTCTTTGGCAAGCGGCGTGAGGCGGCACTCAATGTATCGCGCCGCCGAAGCCTGGTCGCCGGTGAAGATATTGCCAAAATTGCCCTGTCGCTCAATTAAAAATTCTTTATTGGCCAGATTGACCAGGGCGGAAAAAATCGAGGCGTCGCCGTGTGGGTGCAGCTTCATGGTCTCGCCGACGACGTTGGCCACTTTGTGGAAGCGCCCGTCATCCATATTGAACAGCGTCTGCAAAATGCGCCGCTGCACCGGTTTCAGGCCGTCTTCTATCGCCGGAATCGCCCGGTCACGGATGACATACGAGGTGTATTCAAGAAAATTTTCGTCGAACAAGCGATGTAACGCGCCATTGATGCCTTCCATGCCAACCCGCGATAAAAGAGAAAGAAAGTGCTGTTTGTTTATATGCTAAGTACAAGATTTTCCATGATATATTGCTTGCGCTCCGGAGTATTCTTGCCCATGTAGAACGACAAGACCCGGTTTACTTCGCTGATGGTATCCAGACTCACCGGGCGTAAGCGAATATCCGAGCCGATGAACTGTTTGAATTCTTTCGGAGAAATTTCGCCCAGACCTTTGAACCGGGTGGTTTCCACGCTTTTCTTTTTGCCCGCGCCCTGAAGTTTGACTATGGCCGCCTGCTTTTCGGCTTCGGAATAGCAGTACAGCGTTTCTTCTTTGGTGCGCACGCGAAAAATGGGTGTTTCCAGGATATGGATATAGCCAAATTTGACGAGAGGCTCGAAGAATTGCAGAAAAAAGGTCAGCAACAGATTGCGAATGTGCAGACCATCGACATCGGCGTCGGTGGCGAAAATAATCTTGTCGTAGCGCAGACCAGCCAACGAATCCTCGACATCCAGCGCCCGCATCAACTGATACATCTCCTCGTTTTTATACAGAAAAGCCAAACGTTGGCCGAACACGTTCGCCGGTTTTCCGCGCAGCGAGAAGACCGCCTGGGTCATCGGGTCGCGCGAGGAGACAATCGAACCGGAGGCCGATTGTCCTTCAGTGATGAAAATCATATTTTCGCGGCCCGGCGGCGAAGGGTTGCCGCGTCCGGGATGGTATTTGCAATCCTTCAGTTGCGGAATCTTAAATTCGACGCGCTTGGCCTTGGCGCGGGCCTCTTTGCGCACCGATTGCAATTCCTTGCGCATTTTTTCGTTGCTCTGGATCTTCTCCAGCAATAATTGGGCGGCCTCGTTATCCTGATACAGGGCTTTTTCGACCGCTTCTTTCACGACATTGACGATCCAGGCGCGAATATCGGTATTGCCTAATTTATTTTTGGTCTGCGACTCGAAAATTGGGTCTTTGATCTTAATCGCCAAAGCGCCGATTACGCCGTCGCGGACATCGGTGTTAACGAAGGATTTTTTGGAAAATTCATTCACCCCTTTTAAGATGCCTTCGCGAAAGGCCGATAAATGGGTGCCGCCCTCGCTGGTATAGGTGCCGTTGACGAAGGAAAAATAGTTTTCGCCATAGGAATCAAGGTGGGAAAAGGCGAATTCCAGGGTTTTGTCGCGATAGGCAATCGGCGTATACAGATTATCGCCGTCCATCTCTTTTTCCAGCAGATCGAGCAGGCCGCGCTCGGAATAGTACTGATTGCTATCCAAGCGCAGACGTAAACCGGCGTTCAGATAGGCGTAACGCCACATCCGTTTGTCGAGGAATTGCGGGTCGAAATGAAAGCCGGGAAAAATTTCCCGATCCGGCGAAAATTCGATCAGCGTGCCGTTTTTTTCGCCGCTGTCGCCTTCTTCTTTTTCAAGGAGTTCGCCGCGCTGAAAACAGGCGCGGGCAAAGCGTCCGTCGCGATAGGCCGTGACTTGGAAAAATTCGGACAGGGCGTTGACCGCTTTGGTGCCGACGCCATTCAGACCGACGGAAAATTGGAACACTTCGGTATTGTATTTGGCGCCGGTATTGATAACCGACACGCATTCGACGATTTTTCCTAAAGGAATGCCGCGACCATAATCCCGCACCGCGACGCGGCCATTTTCGCCCAGGCTGATGTCGATGCGCTTGCCCGCGCCCATGATGAATTCATCAACGGCGTTATCGACGATTTCCTTTAAGAGAATGTAGATGCCGTCGTCGGTGTGGCTGCCGTCGCCCAAGCGGCCGATGTACATACCGGGGCGTTTTCTGATGTGCTCAAGCGAGCTTAAGGTCTTGATTTTACTTTCATCGTACTGATGCTTGCCTGCGTCCATTCTTCCCCCGCGCCACCTGAAATGTTGGTGTAAAACCGGCGAATCCTAGTCAATTCCGCCAAAATTGGCAAGGCGCGCCGGGCTTGGCGGATACATATGATTGTTTGGCGCGCGGCGAATCAAAGGCTGCCGTCGTCACGCCGCGCCCCTTGGGCGATGACCTTGCCGCGCAGGTCTTCTATCAGTTTGCGATTGGTGGCCATCAAATCGGCGAGAAAGCCAATTAAAATCGTTTGAAACCCCATACCCAAAAGGACTGAGGCGAGAATCAACGATTGCACATGCCCAGCGCCTTGGCCGACCAGCCAAAGCAGAAAGAAGCGCAGACCGATAAAAAAGCCTGCGGCGAACAACAGTCCGCCAATGGTCGCGAAAAAACGAAAAGGTCGATAAATCATGAAGATGCGAACAATGACGGCAATCGACCGTCGAATATACGATGGAATACTTTTGACCAAACGCGACGGGCGCAGATCGTCATTGACGCGAATCGGCACCGACATGATGGAAATATGCTGCTGTCCGGCCTGAATGATTTGTTCGAGCGTATAGGTGTATTCGTTGTAGACGAATAGTTTTTCGGCGGCGGCGCGGCTCATGGCGCGAAAACCCGATGGCGCGTCGGGAATGTCAGTGTGGCTGGCGATGCGCACCACCCAACTGCCGAGGTTTTGAAAAAACTTTTTCAGCGGCGAGAAATGCTCAATCGAGGCGATGGGCCTGGCCCCGACGACAATATCGGCGCGGCCATCAAGAATCGGTCTGACCAAGGCTGGAATATCTGAGGCGTTATACTGATTATCGGCGTCGGTATTGACAATCACATCGGCGCCTAAACGCAGACAGGCGGCGACGCCGGTCATGAAGGCCCGCGCCAATCCTTTGTTGCCGACATGGCGAACAATATGATCGACACCGGCGGCTCTCGCCACCTCGGCGGTCTGGTCAAGGCTGCCGTCGTCAATGATCAGCCATTCAACACGCGAAAATCCTGGCACGGCGCGGGGCAGCGCCGCCAAAGCGACGGCCAGGGTTTCTGACTCGTTATAGCAGGGAATTTGGATAATCAGTTTCATGGTTTGTGGAGTGGTCAACGGAGGGAGCCGCGCGGCGGCTGGGTGATGAAACCTGCCTCAGTCTGAGAGGCGGTGGGCAAAATAACGAGCCGCGCCGATTCCCGCAAGCAAGAGGCGGCGAGGCTGGGCTGGGAAAATATCCGGATGCGATTGGCCTTTTCCGGGTATGTTGCGACCGCGCCGCTTGCTGTGGGCGGCGCATACTTCAAATTGTCGTGGAGAAATTGGCATGGGTCTGGCGCGGGGCAACATCGAAGGTTTGAAAAAGCAGCAGCTCAGCGCCCTGGAGCGCCTGGCCGGCAAACGCGCCGGGCGCGACCTGGTGTTATCGCCGGAAACGGCGCGGGCGATGGCCGCTGTTTCAGTGGATATAAATCGTCAGGTTGGCTTGCTCATCAATCGCGCGGGCGCAATCGAAATGGTTTTGGTCGGCGACCATGACGGCATCATGATTCCCAGATTGCCGCATCGCGGCGCCGGCGGCAGGCTGCGCGGCCTGCGTTTGGCGCATACCCATCTGGGTCGCGAAAAGATCAGCGAGGAAGACCTGATGGATCTGCTTTTTCTTCGCCTCGATCTGTTGTCGGTGCTGCATGTCGATGAAAGCGGTCTGCCCGCGCTTTTGGAATCGGCGCATTTGTTGCCGGAGGCGGTGGACGGCAAAAACTGGCGTTTTCTGCCGCCGGTTCATCCGGCCAATCAATCCGGCTCGATTGCCGAACTGATTGAAGATTTGGAGCGGCAATTCGCCCTGATTGTTGGCGCTCGCGCCGTATCATCCGGCGATGATCGGGCGATTTTGATCGATGTCAGCGTCGAAGCCCGCGCCTTGGCCGAAGAATCAATGGATGAACTGGCCGAGCTGGCCCGTTCCGCCGCTGTCAGCGTGGTTGGCCGTGTCATGCAGCGCCCGCGCCAACTGAACGCCCGCCTCCTGATGGGCAAGGGCAAGCTTGCGGAAGTTATGATTCTGGCGCTGAAAACTGACGCCAACCTTTTGATCTTCAATCAGGAATTAGGCGCGTCGCAGATGCGTTCGATTACCGATTTCACCGACCTGCGGGTCATTGACCGCACGCAACTGATTCTCGATATTTTCGCCCGCCGCGCCTTGAGCCGCGAAGGGAAATTGCAGGTGGAAATGGCGCAACTGAAATATCTGCTGCCGCGTCTGACCAGCCGCGACGACGCCTTATCGCGCTTAACCGGCGGCATCGGCGCGCGCGGCCCCGGCGAAACCAAACTCGAAATCGACAAACGCCGCATCAACGACCGCTTGGCGCGCTTAAAAAAAGAACTCGACGCCGTAACCGCCGAGCGTTTTCGCAGGCGTTCTCGTCGTCGCAAAAAGGAGCTTCCGGTCTTATCTTTGGTGGGCTACACCAATGCCGGGAAATCAACGCTACTGAATACCCTGACTCATAGTGATATTATCGCGGAAGATAGGCTTTTCGCCACCCTTGACCCGACTAGCCGTCGGCTGCGCTTTCCCACTGACATGGAGGTGATCCTCACCGATACTGTGGGTTTTATCCGCAATCTGCCGCCAACGCTGTTACAGGCTTTTATGGCGACTTTGGAAGAGCTGCGGGAAGCTGATCTGCTGGCGCATGTCGTCGATGTCTCCGATCCCGGCTTTCGTCGGCGCATGGCGGTGGTTGAAGAGTTGCTCCAGCGGCTGGAGCTGGGCGATATGGCTGTTTTGAAGGTCTATAACAAAATTGATGCGGTTGAAAATCGTGAGGAAATCATGCGTCTGGCGGCTGAGGACGACGCCGTGGCCATAAGCGCCCGCGATCCGGAAACGCTGCGTCCATTGCTGGCGCGGGCGGAAAAACTCATCGGGAAAACAATGCGGCGCGACGAGAACGGCGAGGCTCAGCCGCCGAAGCGCATGTAAAAGCCCAGCTCTTTTTCAAAGGCTTCATTCTCCGTGAACTGAAGCCCCAGTTCGTTGCCTTTGAGTTTTCGGATGACGAATTCTTTGCGGATGTGGGTTTTCTTTTTGTTATCGAGGTCGAATTCGATATAGCCGCGTTGGCCGATTTTCAGTTTGTGCGAGGCGGTGGCCAGAAAACGCAGGCCGGTGATTGAGAGATCGGCGACTATACCCACCCCACGTTCCAACGATGGCGGCAACATGGTGAAAGAGCCGGGAAGCTTGGTCTCTTTACGATAGCACTGGCGAAAATCGAGTTTCACCATGAAGGCGTTGCCGCAATAGCAACGCACCCGCAGATAATGCGGGCGGTTCAGCAGATGCAACACATTGAAGACCTTCGGCGTGTTGCAATTGGCGCAGACAATGGTCGCCTGCCCCTCGGCGTTGACAAACACCTTCTCAATTGGTTGCTGATTAACGCTGTCGGGTTGCATAGGCGGTGGTTGGGCCGGAGGGATAAAAAACGCGATGAAAATCAGCGGAATATAATGCCGATTTCCAGGGAACAATGGACAAAATTATAATTGCCCATCCCTTGATTGCAAGCATAACAGGCTATTGGAAAAAAGAAGCCAAAATGCGAAATTGCCTTTTATGCCAGTCGGCTCGGTGTTGTGGCGCGGCGTTTTCGCGTCAGTCGTAAATAATCGTCGTGTAGCGGGCGAGTAGCTCCTCAGTTTTTTCGTCGAGTTGGGCGGCCACCTCGTGAATCTGATATTCCCGCCCGCATTGATCGCATTTCAGCCGCACCCGCCGACACTGGCGCAACACCGCCAATTCGCCTTGGCAATCAGGGCATTTCATGGTGTTTCCATCAATTCGGCGCGGGTAAAAAGGGCTTTCAGCGGATAACCGGCGGCGGCCAGCGCCTCGGCGCCGCCTTCCTGGCGATCAACGACCGTTACCAACAAACCGACGCGAAAACCCGCCGCCCGCACGCGCTCAATCACTTTGAGCAGAGTGCCGCCGGTGGTGACGACATCTTCGACCAGGGCGACCACGCCGCCTGCGGGCATATTGCTCAATCCTTCGATGAAATTGCCGGTGCCGTGTCCTTTGGCTTCTTTTCTGACGATGAAGGCGGGAATCGGATGCCCGGCCAGATGACTGGCGATGGCCACGGCCGTGACCAGCGGGTCGGCGCCGAGCGTCATGCCGCCCACCGCGCTTATCGCTTGCCTGTCGGCGGCGATGAGTTGATAGAGAAGCTTACCGCACAGATATGCGCCTTCCGCCGACAGCGTGGTTTGCTTGCCGTCGATGTAAAAATCGGAAGTTCTGCCAGAGGTCAGCGTGAAGGTGCCCCGACGCCAGGATTTTTCTCGGATAATCTCTTTAAGCCGTGAATATTCGTCGTTTTTTGCATTCATAAAGATAAAATTACCTGTGAGGTTTATCGGGCGCTGCTTGTCGCGGATACGGCTGGGGACGATACCGTCTTTTGTCGGCCTTGCAAAGAGAATCCTGGCTGTCCACCTTCAGGCGCATAAACTCCGCCGCCCGCGCTCCGATGTTCGGGCTTTTCCCGCGCCGCCAACGTGGTATCTTGCCGCGCCGTATTTCGCCTGGAGGAACTATGCCAATTATTGCGCCGGAAATTTTTGAATCGTTGATGATGATCTGCTTTGGCTTGTCGTGGCCGGCCAGCGTCATCAAATCGTGGAACAGCCGCACCGCCAAAGGGAAGAGCCTGTTTTTCCTTATTTTTGTCGTCTTTGGCTATCTGTCGGGCATTGCCGCCAAACTCGTGGTTGGCCACATCAGCTACGTGCTGTTTTTCTATCTTGTTAATCTGCTTTTGGTGCTGACCGACCTGGCGCTGTATTTTCGTAATCTCGCCTTCGACCGCAAGAAACAGGCGTGAAAAAACGGAAGACGCGGAACGGCATCCTTCGCCGCCCCGCGTCTTCTTCGCCGCTGTGAAAAAACGGCTTTTATTGAGCGTTATACGAGAACTTCAGGATTGCGCCGGGATTGGCCATTTTGTTGGTCGGTTTGCCGTCCAGGCCGATGACAAAGCCGCCGGGATCGGTGGCAATGAAAATCGATTTGCCGTCGGGGCTGACTCGTGCCACGCGATAGCGATTATCGGTATGGAAGTACACGGCGTCGTAGCCCTGCGCCTGTTTTTTGTCCATGCTCAGCGGCACGCGGTAGAGCACGCCGTTTTTCAGCGAGGTGATGAGAAGAGAATTGCCCCAGCCGGGAATCGTTCCCTCCGCCGGATAATAGGTCAGGCTCGAAGGAGAAATGGTCGGCCAGCACAGGAACGACAACTGGCCGCAACGCTCGTCGGTGTAGTTGTAGCCGGTCTGCACCGTGTAAAAGGTTTTCAGCGGACCTTGGAAATTTTTCGGCGCTTTCCAATCTTTTTCCTGATGGACTGGCACGCTTTTCGGGAAGACGTTGGCGTCAAATTTGCCAGCCTTCAGCAGGGCTTGGCAATCTTTCGCGCCCGACCAATTTCCATAGCGATAGGATTCATTATCCTGAAAACCGGCGACATGCGGCCAGCCATAGTTGCCGCCGCCGACCAGAATGTTCAGCTCATCGTCGGAAGACGGCCCCTGCTCGGTTGAAAACGCGGTGTCGCCGACAAAGACCAAGCCCTGCGGGTTGCGGTGGCCATAGGTGAAGACGTGGCTGACCACGCCGTTCGCCATCTTCGGATTATCCGTCGGGATGGAGCCGTCCGGGTTGATGCGCAGGGTTTTACCCAGATACCCGGCGTAATTTTTGGCTTTGACCTCGCCTGCGGTCGGTAAGCGCTGCGCTTCGATTGGTTCGCAGGCATTGCCGAACTGGTTGTGCCCCAGCTCGCCCACCGTCAGATACAGTTTGCCGTCTGGCCCGAAGACCAGACGCCCGCCCTGGTGGTCATTGCCGGCGGCGATGCCGTCGAGAATGACAGTTTTGTCGGTCAGGGTTTTGCCATCGTAGTTGAAACGCGCCACCCGTTTGAACTCGCCCTTGTCGTTTTTGTAGGTGTACAGGACATAAACCTGACCTTTATCGGCGCTCATATCCGGTGAGAAGGCCATGCCAAGCAGTCCTTCATGCTGCGGATGGTCGCCGCCGTACACATCGTCGATTTTCACCAGCGCGGATTTTTCGCCGGTGTCGGGATTGACTTTGGTGATTTGTCCGGCGTCGCGTTCTGTCACCCACAGCATGTTGTCCGGCCCCCACAACATTTCCCAAGGCCCCGCCAACCCTTCGGCCAGCACCGCGCCGGTGAAATTTTCGGCGGCGGGCACGGCGTCACCCGGTGTGGCCGTGGACGCGGTAGCCTGCATCAGAAGCCCTGCGGCACACAATACCGCGACTTTGTACGTTTTGTTCATGAGAACCTCCCTTTGTAATGGATGATGACGCCGCCCGACGAATCCCCCCTTGGCAAACACCTGTCACGGCGGCAAAAGCGCATACTGGTTATATGTCTCCGTCATCCTATCATGGGGAGAATGCGGTATGTCAAGCGAGCCGCATTTTTTTTGGCGACGCCGCTTGGCTCGGTTCGAGCGCTGAAAACAATGCGGCGGTTCTTCTATGCTTCCGGATGGGCGAGAGCCGCGCCCAAGGCGACGGTGAACTGCGGCAGGGGAAGGACATGCAGATCGCGGCACAGTTCATCTTCAAGGGCGCGGAGTAGGCCAGAGTTCCGCGCCGAGCCGCCATCGAGGTACACATCGTCGCGCAGTCGGCGTCCGGCGCAAAGACCGGCGATACGGCGGGCCACCGATTCGTGCAGGCCGCCGATGATTTTTTCCTTCACCACCCCTTCTGCCATCAACGAGACGATTTCGCTTTCGGCGAAGACGGCGCAGGTGCTGTTGATGCGGGCTGGTTCAGCGACCGTCGCGGCCAGCGCGCCGAAATCTTCAACCGGCGTGTCGAGGATGCGGGCGGCCACCTCGAAAAACCGCCCGCAACCGGCGGCGCATTTGTCGTTCATCCTGAAATCGCTCATCGCCCCCTGTGCCGTGAGCTGAATCACTTTGACATCCTGGCCGCCGATATTGATCAGGCTTCTCGCCTGACCGCCGCTTTGTCTGAACAGACCGAGGCAATTGGCTGAAAGCTCGTCGATGGCGAATTCGGCTCCGCCCATCAGATTTTTGCCGTAGCCGGTGACGGCTTTTTTCACACCTTCTCCGGCGCGACCCAGGGCCGATAATCCTTCGGCGAGCAGGGCGTTGGCGATTTTTTCCTGGCCCGGCGCGGTTGGCGCGGCCTTATGCCAGAGGAGGACGCCGTCTTCCACCAGCGCCAGTTTGATTGCGGTGCTGCCGAGGTCGATACCGGCTACGATCATTTCATTGCTCCTTGGTCGATATGCGCGAAGGCTTCCAAGCGGGTCAGGAGGGTTCTGGCGTCTTCCGGGCTGTACTCGGTTTCGATGCGGATGAAGGGAATGCCGGCCTTCGCCGCCTCGCGTTCCATGGTCAGGCTTTCGATGTCAAATGGATGACAACCCTTTAAGACATGATGGATGATGCCGCGTGGGCGGAGGCCGGATGCTCGTATCGTGTTGAAACGCCGCTGGTTGTCGGCAAAGGTTGGGCATTGACAGGCGCGGTGGTAGCGTCCGGCCAAGGCGCGGATCAGGCCGGAAAACGATGGGTCGCTTATGGTCAGGCCGCCGGGCCACAGACGCTCCGAGGCGCAGAGATCGTCGGCCAGGACGTACAAGCCCGCCTCTTCAATTAAACGCAATATTTTAAGGTTAGGAAAAAGCAGTGGCGAGCCGCTGAGAAAGACAAAGACCGCATTGCCAACGACCCGGCGGCTCTCTTTTTGTAAATGGGCAAGAATCGGCGCCGCCGCCGCCAGCCAATGCTCGACCGTGTCGGCCATGAAAGCGGCGCAGACGACCATGAACCAGACGGCGGCCAGACGACCGTCGCGGCGCAGGGCGATGAACTCCGCAAACACCGCCCAGGCTTGCCTATACAAATCGATTGAGGCGCGCAGCGCCGCTCGTGTCAGGCGACGGGCGGCGGTTTTCTCCAACTCTTCAATCAGGATGAACAATTCTTCCTGAAAACGGGCCTGGCCGCGTTCGCTGTGGCGCAAATGCGGCAATTCAAGAAAATGCGCCCTGGTTTTATCGGATTCGCCCGCCAGTTCGGGAAATTTCACCGTCCAGTCGCAGGTGGTCGGGATGATGCGTAAGGTCGCGGCGGCATTGGATTCGTCGTCAGCCGCCAAAAGCGCCCGCATTCCCAAGGTCGAGCGCATCAAAGGGCACATCAAGGCTGGCAGCGAGGCGTCGGCCAGGCGCGAGGCGGCGCAGCAGCCAGAGGCCAGGCGCAGCGGTTGCAGTCCCAGGGCGTGCGCGATTTCCAAGGGGGCCTGGTTGCATAGATGCTCGACCACCGGCCGCGCCGTTCGCCGCTCGATTTGTCGCGCCGATTGCGGTTGTTCGATGATGGCGAGGAAATTATCCCACACCGCATTATAGTCAGGATGAGCGCGCAGAGAACGCGCCGCTTCGGCATATTCCGCCGCTGTTTCACGGGTGATTTTCGCGCGTAGGCGTTGCTTGCGGTCGGGCGGCGGCGTGGCCGTCCGCTCTGTTGCGCTGCTGTTCATGGTCGGGCGCTCCGGGTTTTTTGCCATAGCACGATGAGCCTGCGTCGCTTTGAGGAAACCAGGGTTTTCCCAAACAGGTCCAGGCGCAGCGTGGTATCGCTGGGGCAGGATTCGAGGCAGTTCAGACAGAGCAGACAGTCTTCATCCTGGACGTCGGCGCGGTCTTCATGGACGCGGCGGATCGTCATTGGACAGGCGCGGGCGCAGTTGCCACAGGCCAGGCAGAGGGCGGGATTTTTTTTAAGGCGCAGCGGGATGATTTTCTGAAAGATATGGATAATCGCCAACATCGGACAGAACAGGCAAAAAAATCTCTCTTTGAAAAACATGCCGACCAGCATCAAGGCGGCAATCGCCACCGAGAGAATGGAAAAAGTCTGGGTGATGGCGTTGGCGCTGTTTATGGCCAGATGCGCGGTCTCAAAGGTGAACAGCGGCATCAGCGGTTTGGCCGGACAAATTTGGCAGAAGGGCAGGCTGAAATCGCTGTGCAAGCCGGCGGAGGCGATGAGCGGCGGCAGGGCCAGCATATAAACCAGCAGCAGATATTTGATGCTCCGCAATCGGTCGCGCATAGCCTGACTTATTTGCGCCTCCGGAACGCCCAGCCGTTGGCGCAGCATGGTCAGCCAATCTTGCAACAAACCAAAGGGGCAGAGCCAGCCGCACCAGCTTTTGCCAAGAAGCGCGACCAACAGCGCGAACAGCGCGAACAGCAGAAGCGCCTGCAAGCCCAGACCGCTCATCATGGTCGCGAGCGGCATTTGCAGGCCCCACCAATTACTTTGCAGCGCCATCAGATAGCAGTGGCCGCCGCAACCGGTGACATACGGACAGGAAAAACAGGGTAGGGCGTTGCCGAAATGAAGGCCGAAACGGCCGCCGTAGGTGAAAAGAATAAAGGCCAGGTGTTGAACCGCGCGGCGGCAGGAGGAAATCATCATCGTCGCCAAGTCTGTTTTTTGTAATAAACCACCAGCGCCGCGCCGAGCGCCGCGAGGCCCGCAAACAGCGCCATGCCGCCTTGGCGGTGGAAAAAGGCCCGCCGCGAACGGTGGACGTTCAGGGTAAAGGTTGAAACCGGGCCGTTCGCCCCCTCGCGTACTTGAACGACGCGCTCGGCGGTCGCTTCGGAACCCTGGCGATTTAGTGCCTGGTCGTGCGATGGGGTGAAACGAAAAGAGCGGAAATCGCCGTGTTCATCCAAAGCGCTTAAGGCTGTTGGCTGGTCGTCGCTGCTGATTTCAACCTGGCCCGCCGCCGGGTTTTCATTTTTGTTTTGATAATGAAAAAGAAAGGTCATGCCGGTTTGCGGATAGTAATGCTCCATGGCTGGGACTAGCTCCAACGCCGCTCGGATCGCGGCTGGCTTTTGATTGGCCGCCGTCGCGTCCGCCAGCGGCCCGACATTTCGCGCGTGCAGGTTGTCGATGGTTTGGGCCTGATATTGGACGCCGCCACATTGCGCCTGCGCCAGCAACGAGAAAAAGACGATGCCGCCGATACGGATGTCCACGCCGCAGTTTTTGGCGTCGCAGTGGCCGGGCAAAGCGAACCAGGCGGCGCCCGGCTTAAAAATCGAACCGGGCCGCCAGAAAAACGCGATGTCGCGGCAGGCGCGGGCGGGATTTTCACCATGAAAGGTCAGGTGGTAGCGAGCCGCAAGAGCGCCGTCGGACAATGTCGCATGGTTGCCCGCATGGATGACCAAAGATTCCTCAAACGACCAGGCGTTGGTTGCGGCCAGCAGCAAGGCCACAGCCACAACCCAGGCGGGACGGACCAGGCGATTTTTGCTTGGCCATGGATATTTTTCTGGCATTTACTTTGTTAGGAATTGTCTGCGAATAAAAAAAACCCCGAATCCATACTGCGATCCGGGGCTGTCCCGCGCTCCTGGTTGGCGGATGGCCCTCTGTTCCTCGGAGGGACGATCCTGGCGGTTACGGGCGGGTATTCTGACTTGCCGGTTCTTCCTCGCGCCGCGCCTTCCCAGCTTTTTTCAGCCAGTGGCCTCTTTGCGGCGTTCGTCCCCGGTCACAGCGGCGGGCACCATCTCCGATTCGCACGGAGTTCCCCCTTTTTCTCCCTTGCGGGAACCTGAAACCTGCCGGGGGATAAAATGAAATCTGGGGTAAATGTCAAGGGTTTTTCATTTTTTTCAGATGCGCCGCGCCAGCTCGGCATGGCGAAAACAATCGCGCAGGTGGTCGTTGACCAAACCCATCGCCTGCATCAAGGAGTAGCAAATCGTTGTGCCGACAAAGGTCATGCCGCGCCGTTTCAGGTCTTTGCTCATCTGGTCGGAGATGGCGGTTTTTGTGGGGATTTCCGCCATGTGCCGCCAACTGTTCTCGATGGTTTGTCCATCGACGAAGCGCCAGAGGTAGTCGGAAAAGGATGAAAATTCAGCCTGAATCCGTAGGAAGGCTTCGGCGTTTTGCCGGGCGGCGGCGATCTTCAGACGGTTTCTGATGATGCCGGGATTTTGCCGCAGCCGGGCCAGATCATCGTCGGTGAAGGCGGCGATTTTTTCCACCTCCCAGTCGGCGAAGGCGGTTCGGTAGTTTTGGCGTTTCTTCAACACTGTCAGCCAGCTCAGCCCAGCCTGCGCCCCTTCCAGGATGAGAAATTCAAACAAACGTCGGTCGTCGTGGCAGGGAACGCCCCATTCTTCGTCGTGATAGGCGATATATACGGGTTCGACGCCGCACCATGGACAGCGGCGCGGCGCGGTCAGGTTGCTCATGCGCAGGCCCTCATGCCGTCGCGAATTGCCGCAGGCGGTCGCGGAATTCGTTTTCGCTGAAATTGTGGTTCTGGGTGCCGTGTTGTTCAACCGCGAACGAGGCGCAGACGCTGCCCATGGCCGCCGCTTCGAGGATGTCGCGGCCGCTCGCCAAAGCCTGGAGAAAGGCGCCGCGATAGGCGTCGCCGCAACCGGTCGGATCAACCACAGCCTTTGACTTGGCGACTGGGATCGCCGTCATCCGCCCATTGGCCATCACCTGCGAACCGTGCTCGCCCATGGTGATGATTGTCGCCTCGTTGACCCGCTCGAAGATCGCCTCCTTGTTCAGGCCGGTTTTATTCATAATCAATTCAAACTCATAGTCGTTGACCATCAACACGGCGCAGCCGCTGATCGCGTCAAGCAGGTCGGCGGCGGACAAGGCGGGCAAGGACTGACCTGGGTCAAAAATGTAGCGAATGCCGCGCATTTTACAGGTCGCCGGATACAGGCGCATGTCGTCAAGGTTGCCGGGCGAGACGATCATCAGGGTTTGCGCCGGGTCGAGTCGGTCGAAATCGAGTTGCGACGAATGCTTCATGGCGCCGGGGTTGAAACCGGTGATTTGGTTGTCGGCCTTGTCGGTGGTGATGGTCGCGCCGGCGGTGAATTCCTCGTCGATGATCCGGATGCCGCCGGTGGCGACGCCCTGTTTGGCCAACCACTCGAAGTAGCGGCGATAGTCGCGGCCAATGGCGGCGCTGATCAGCGGTTCGCCGCCCATTAATTTCAAGGAATAGGCGATGTTGCCGGCGGTGCCGCCGAAATGCTCGGTGACGTTGTCAATCTGGAAACAGACGTTTAAGACGTGTAGCTTTTCCGGGATGATATGGTTCATGAAATAGTCGGGAAATGTCATGATCCGGTCGTAGGCCATGGAACCTGAAATGATGATTTTTGTACTCATGTCGTTTTTTTAGGTTTTTGATAATTGACAGTAATCGCCGCTGGGCGCGGCCTTATTGATACCAGCCGCTGTACATCAGATAACGCTCGGAGATGCGGCGGATGTCGGCCTGGGTCGCGTCCGGGTCGATGTCCTTGATTTTCCGGGCTGGAATGCCCGCGAAGATCGCGCCCGGCGGCACCCGCGTTCCTTTGGTCACAACCGCGCCGGCGGCGATGATCGAGCCGCTTTCCACCTGGCAGTCGTCCATGACGATCGCCGCCATTCCTATCAAAACATTATTGCCGATTTGGCAGCCGTGCAGAATGGCTCGGTGGCCAATCGCCACGCCGTCGCCGACGATGGTCGGGTATTTTTGCCAGGTGCAGTGGATGATCGCGCCGTCCTGGATATTGACCAGATTGCCGACGCGGATGAAGTTGACATCGCCGCGCAACACCGCGCCGAACCACACGCTGCATTCATCACCTAAGACAATATCACCGACCAGGGTCGCGTTTTCGGCGATGAAGCAGTTCCGCCCCCATTGCGGACGTTTGCCGTCTATCTCGTGGATCAGCATAAAAACCTCATATTTTAGTCGGGAATATCATACCCGGTTGTCCAGACGGACGGCTCGGAACACGTAGGTTACTCTGGCCTGACAACCATCTATCGTCATAAGATCGCTCATGGGCGCGCTCCATTATTTCAGCCAATCGTGATTACTTGTCGCCGCGCCTTTGTCCGCGCCCAGTTCGATAAAGAGCGCTTCAATATCACGCCATTTGATACTGCCGCCGACCGGGCGGGAGAAGATGCCCTCATCAAGCGTGGCTCTCTTGCTTTTGTTCACCGTCGCGGCTGTTTACTTGCCGATGACCGCGCTGATTTCCCGGTCGCCCAGGATTTGCGCGATGATGTCGGTGAGCTGGTCGTTCAGCCCTTTTTCCAACACCGGCAATTCGGGCCGACGCAGGGTTTCGCCGCTGCTTTCCCTGGTGAAGGTTCGGGTCAGCGTGGTGGCGTTTTTCTGGGCCATCAGACGGATTTTGCTTGTGGTCACAGTCTTGTACAGGGCTTTGGGCTTCGTCACCTCGACCAGCAATTCATCAATGATCACGGTGAGATGCGTCGGCGCGGTCGGATAGACGATCAGTCCTTGTTTTTGCCAGCCTAATGATAGCAGGTCGGCCACCAGCGTTTCCGGGGCCGGGCGGTTGGTCAGGCGGATGACCGGATCGCTGCCAATCGTGAAGGTCACGGTGTCGGCGTAAGGGCGGGCGTCCTTGCCGGTGATGGCGAAGCCGCTGTCTTCCTGGGCGTATTGCTGCTCGATGCGGTCGGGCAAGGCCGGATGCAGGTCGGTGTGGCGCGGAATTTCAGCGGCGCAGGAAGACAGAAACAGGACGAAAAGAAGGCCGGGCAGGATGCGTTTCATGGTTGCTCCTTTGTGGGTATGAAAAAAACGGGCGCGTATGGTCGTGAACTTCCCGGTCGCGGGCTGGGATGGGCTATAATCATGACCGCAGGCGGCGGAAAGCGCCACAGGAATTTTTCCCCATATTTTCATCCCAGGAGGAACAGGCATGAACATGCTGGTGGTGTTGGGCAGTCCCCGGAAAAATGGCAACAGCGAGACCCTGGCCATGGCTGTGGCCGCTGGTTTCGGCGAAAACGGCGGCGGTGTGGAAACGGTCAGGTTGAATGATCTGGCGATTCGTCCGTGCCAGGGCTGTGGCGGTTGCGGCCAAACCGGACGCTGCGTTCTTGATGACGATATGACCGCCCTGTACGAAAAGGTGGATGCCGCTGACCGCTTGCTTCTCGCCAGTCCGGTGTATTTTTACGCCTTGTCGGCGCAAAGCAAAATCTTCGCCGACCGCTTTCAGTGCCGCTGGTCGCGGCGCTATCTGTGTAAAGAACGATTCCGGCCAGGTGATGACCGTCGGGCCTGCCTTCTGGCCACCGCCGCCACCCAAGGGGCCAGGCTGTTTGACGCCTGCGAGCTGTCGGCCCGCTATATTTTTGACGCCATGGATATTGCCCAGGGCGCGTCGTTTTTCGCGCCGGGACTTGAGGGCCGCGGCGACGCCAAGGCGCTGCCCGCGCTCGTCGCCAGGGCGCATGATTTCGGCTTGGCCCTGGCCGGGCGCTGACATCCGGGCTTCCTGTCGGAACGCCTTGTTTTTATTCATCGTTTCGCTATACAATTTCTCAATTTGCTGATCAGAGGCAATTTTCTAATGGGAGAATACGGTGCGATTGACGGATTTTTTACAGCGGGTTGCCGATGATTTTCGCGCCCAGACGCATTCCGGCGAATGCGCCTGGAGTGGCTTGGTTACGCCCGGCGAGACGCTATTTTCGGCGGCTTTCGTGAAGGGATTACACTTGGTCTTGGGCGAGGGCCTTGCGCTTTCCGCGAATAATACAAATTGCCTGGCCGCCCGCCATGGCTTCCCGCTCGTCACCGCCATGGCCCAAGCCGCGAACGAAGCCGCAGCTCAATCCCAGAACGCGCCGTCCGTCAGCCTGACTATTTCTATCTTGCCGCTGGTTTCGATCTCCGACGACGGCTTGGCGGCCCGGCTCAATCTTCTGCCGCCGGAAGACGGCGCGACGCTACCCGATTTCCTCGAATTGACGGCGCGGATTCGGGAAAGCGGCGTCGTTTATGGCCTGAAGAACGATGAACTGCGCCGCCTGTACGATGAAGTTTCGCGGAATGCGGTGGCGGCGCGCAATCAATTGATTGCTTTCGCCGACGCGGCGACGCCGGGCGAAGACGCCTCGCTGCGCATGGAGGTTGAGGTCGGGGCCATTCCCGGCAAGTTGCTGGATGACGGTCGCATTGATTTTCGCGAGCGACGCATCTTTGTCGCGGTGAAAAAAGACCAGCTTTTGGCTGTGAAGGTGTCGGCCACCCGTGGCCGAGGCGGCAAGGATGTGCGCGGCGAGGAAATCCCGGCCCGCGACGGCGTTGATATTGAAGTAAAAACCGCCGACCTCTGCGTTTTTCATCCCGAAAGCGGCGAGATTCGCGCCACCGAGGCCGGGATTTTGTCGGTGGTTGGCGCGAGTTTCCGGGTTTCGGCCAAGCAGGATATTTCCGGCGATGTCGATTTCTCCACCGGCAATATTCGTTTCCAGGGCAATGTCGAAATTACCGGTTCAATCCAGCCGGGTTTCATCGTCGCCAGTCGCGGCGATATTAAAATCGGCGGCGATGTTCAGTCGGCCACCGTCAAGTCGCACGGAAACGTGGTTATCGCGGGCGGCGTTGTCGGTGAATCATCGGACGTCCGGGCCGAGGGCGACATTGACCTGAAATTCATCGAACGCGGGAAAGCGACGAGCGGCGGTTCGATCCGCATTCGCGGCGGCGCGTATCACAGCGATATGACGGCGGAAGGCGATATCCAGGGCGGGCCGGACAGCCGTTTTGTCGGCGGTGAAATCCGCTGCGGTGGCTCGATCACTGTCGGCGTGGTTGGTTCGGCCACCGCCGCCAATACGGTGCTGGCGGCGGGGCTGCATCTGCGCCGTTACCGTCGCTATTTGGAGATCATCGAACGCCGTGAGGAACTGGCCCGCGCTCTCGACAAACTCATTCAGCATCGCGGCGAAAGAAATCTGAATTGTGACGCCTACATCGACCTTCAGGAAGAATTGGCCGAAGCCGACCGCGCCCTGGCCGCCCTCGACCTGGGGCGCGGCGGTCCGCATCCCGCTGAAATCCGTGTGACCAGAGAGCTACGCGCTGGCGCCCATCTCAGAATCGGCAATGCCGCGTTGGTGGTTGAGAGCGACTATGCGGCTTCACGAATTTATCAGGATGAGGCCGATGGCCCGGTGCTTATCGCCCCTTTGAAAACGAGGTAAACAGAGAAACATGTTTGTTAAATTATGGATGAATCGCGAGCCGATCACAGTCACGCCGCATCAGAGCGCGGCCGAAGCCCTGGACCTGATGCGCGAGCGTGGCATTCGCCATTTGCCGGTGGTCGATGGAGAAAAGCGCTTGTTGGGAATTGTCAGTTCCACCGACATCGCGGCCATTCAGCCATCAAAAATGGCCAACGCCTATGACCACGAAGTCTCGTCGCCTTTGCTGTTGCCGGTTGAGGCGTTTATGAGCCGCAGCCCGCTCACCGCCGAGCCGATGACGCCGATTGAACAGGTGGCGCGGCGGATGCGCCGCCATAAATTGGGCGGAATGCCGGTGGTCGCGGACGGCAAGCTGGTCGGCGTGTTCACCGAATCTGACCTCTGCGCCGCCTGCATGTCGATGTTGGGTGAGGGGCGCGGTGGCGTCAGGGTCGAGCTGATCTTCGGCAAAGGCGAGCGGGAATATAGTCAGGCTCTGACGAATATTTTCAGCCTGTTCCGTCGCCATGGCGCTCAGGTTTTGGCCTTCGCGCTGCACCGCGACTACAGCGACGAGCAGGCGCTGGCCACGACGCGGCTCAAAGGTGAGGAATTGGCTGACTTGTTGGCGGCGCTGTCCGACGCGGGCGTTACCATCTATCGCGCGCTTGAGGAAGAGGAGTGAAGCGGCCCGACGCTTTGGCCGTCAGCGCTTCCTGGTATCATTGAGAAAAGGTCTGGAAATACTTCGACGATAAACCCTGGTCGAGAAACAGGCGACGGAAAGGCGGCTTCCTCTGTCGAGAGGTGATCGCAAGATTGTCTTTGACAATTTTATTTGTGTTATCAAATCATTGCGTCTTGTTTGCTGACGGATGGAGAACTTTTTGTATTCCACCAGGTGAAATGCTATCCTGATGCGGTTCGCGCCTTCCTCACCAAGGCGCTTTTCTTAAAGGGTATGACCATGGAAGGGAAAGAACAAATTCTGGCGCAGGTGTTGCCACGGGCGGTTTTGGAACCACTGACCCCGGAAGCGCGAGTCGCCCTGCCGCAGATTGTCCGCAACATCGGCTATGTGGTGATTCACAAATTTCCCTTTCGCGTGGGCCGCGAATCGCGGGTGCGAGCCACGGAAAGAGGGTTGGAGCGGGTCGAGCGCCATCGCTTGGTCGATGACGCCGTGCCAAACAACGATCTGTATCTGGTCGATTCCGGCCAATATCTGAACATTTCCCGTGAGCACATGCTCATCGAAATTCGCGACGGCGCTTATGTGCTGGTTGATCGCGGTAGCGCCTGCGGTAGTCGCGTTGGTGATGTTGCCATCGGCGGCGGCGACCAACTTGGCGCGGCGCATCTGCATGACGGCGACATTATTCAGCTCGGCGTCAAAAGCTCCCCCTATCAATACCGCTTCATCAGCTTCGATGGCTTTGTGTTAATGAAGAAAAAAGCCCGACACGCCTAATCAATGTTTCCCTAATCCAGCCGCGCCAGATAATCGTCAATTGCGTGGCGCAGACCGTCGCGCAGGTCGTAACGCGGTCGCCAGCCGAGTTGTCGCAGGCGCGAGCTGTCCATCAGTTTTTGTGGCGTGCCGTCGGGTTTGGTCGCATCGAAGACGATTTCCCCTGAAAAACCCATCAGTTCGGCGATGAGCGCCGCCGTCTCGCCGATGCTCTGGTCGATGCCGGAGCCGACATTCAAAAAGGAAGGGGCGGGCGCGGTGAAATGGCAGGCCGTCAATCCCATGACGTACACGCAAGCCCGCGCCATATCATCGACATGGAGGAATTCGCGGCGCGGCCTTCCCGTACCCCAAAGTGGCGCTTTCGGCTTTTTGTTATTGATAGGTCGAAGCTGTTCATCCAGATCCAGCGCCAGGCGGACATCTTCGGGAATATCGCCGTATATCCTGGCATTGTGTCGAATCGCCGCCCAATTTTCCTCGGTGGCCAGCCGCGCCAGATGAAATTTGCGGATCATCGCCGGAATAACATGACTGTTAGTCAGGTCATAACTATCTCCTGGCCCATACAGATTGGTGGGCATCACCGAGCGGAAGTGGACGCCGTATTGCCGATTATAGGCTTCGCACAGTTTGATGCCGGCGATTTTGGCGATGGCGTATGGCTCGTTGGTCGGCTCAAGCGCGCCGGTGAGCAGGTCTTCTTCATGAATCGGTTGCGGCGCGAATTTGGGATAAATGCAGGAACTGCCCAAAAACAGGATATGCCGCACTCCGGCTTGCCAGGCTTCGTGGATGACGTTTGCGGCGATCTGTATATTTTGATAAATGAATTCAGCCGGATAGCTGTTATTTGCCTGAATGCCGCCCACCTTGGCCGCCGCCAGAACCACCTGGTCGATTCCCTCATCCTGAAAAAATTCCCGCGTCGCCCGCTGGTTGGTCAGATCGAGGTGGTGATGGGTGCGGGTGACGATATTGCCGAATCCGGCTTGTTGCAGTTGGCGCACAATCGCCGCGCCGACCATGCCGCGATGACCGGCGACGAAAATCTTGTTTTCCGTGTTGTGAATCGGTTGGATTTCTACTGTCATGGCCGTGGAGTGGGTGAAAATGCGCCCGAAGTCAGGTGAAAAAGCAAAACCTCACAGACCAGGGCGCGATTGCAGTTGCGCGCCAACTGCCGCAAGGCGGTGTCGATGCAGGATAATCTAGCAGAGATTTCCCGGAAACTGAAGCCGCCCGGCGACGAACCCGGCGGCGAGGCGAAAAGGCATTGGCCAAATATCGGCGCGGCCAACGCCGTCCGGATAAGTTCAAAAAAGAGCGGCAGATTTTCTTTTTGCTCAGCCATTTCCTCGGCCAGCGGCAAAAGTTCGAGCACGGCCTCGGTGGGCGAGTTCGCGCCAACGGCCAAGGCGGCCAGAAGGCGGCGCAGCAGGTCGAGCAGATTGTTCTCATGAACGCGCAGGGCGCGTCCGGGGCTTCCGGCGGCGAAACGGGCCGCAAGCCGCGCCATTTCCGCATCCAGCTCCGGTAGAAGACGGTTGATAATTGCCAGGGTTTGGTCGTCGCTTAAGGCCGAAAACGGCACCACCTGGCAGCGCGAAACAATGGTCGGTAAAACCTCGCGCGAGGCTTCCGCCGTGAGAATCAAGACATTGCCCGGCGGCGGCTCTTCCAAGGTTTTCAGCAGACTGTTGGCGGCGGCGGCCTGCATGGCGTGCGCATCCTCAAGCACTATCACGCGATATGGCGATTCATATGGAGGATAGGTTGTGGCGCGGCTCATTGCCCGCACCTGGTCGATCTTGATTGCGTCCTTTTCCGGTTGAATCACGAGAAAATCTGGATGATTGCCCGACAATAATTTGTGGCACGACGCGCAGGTTCCGCAGGCCAGTCCTGGCAGGCCGCCGCGACAATTCAGGGCCGCCGCCAAACCGCGAGCGAACAGTTTTTTGCCGACGCCAGCCGGGCCGCGAAACAACAGGGCGTGCGGCAAACGTCGGCCCAAGAGCATTCGATGAATCATTTTTTTGGCCCGTTCCTGTCCTATAAGGGATGTGTAACACAGGGGGGCGTTCATCGGTGTGGTCAAAACAATTTTCCCGGTTGCGGCATTGATGAATCGGCTTCATCGGCCTTGGTCCCGCCGCGTGGCTTGTCGTCAAGGCGGACCGCCTCTTCCGGCTTGAATTTTTCGATGTACAAATAGCGCTCCAGGGCGCGCTGGTACTCGCTCCAGGCAAAGCCGTCCTCTTTCTTTTCGCGCCTTAACCTGTCAAACATATTCATCTTTGCGTCGAGGTCGTCAATGATGCTGAGCAGGAAGGCTTCCACGGTCATTGGCACGATCGGCGAACCGAATTCCAAACGACTGTGGTGGCTCAGAAGACAATGCTGCAAGCGCAACAACAAATCGGGCGGAAAATCCTTTTGCCGCGCCGCCGCCTCGGTGACCATGGCAAAGGTCATGCTGATGTGGCCTAGAAGCCGCCCGGCGTCGGTGTAATCGGTGACGCCCAAACCCTTGTCGGCGAGTTCCAGCACTTTGCCCAAATCATGGAGCAAGGCGGCGGCCACTAAGAGGTCGCGGTCAAGGCCATGATAGTGATTCACTAATAAATCCGCGATTTTGGCCATTGACAGGCTATGTTCCATCAGGCCGCCGACGTAGGCGTGATGAAAGGTTTTCGCCGCCGTCGCCGACTGAAACGCCGCGCCGCTTTCGCTCCGTTCGCCGAAAAAATGATTGAGCAATTTTTTGAGAGCGGGCTTAGTTATCGAAGAGATGCAGTTGCGCAATTCGGCGGCCATTTCCGCGCGATCTCGTGGGCTGACCACGACAAAGGCATCCAAGGGCGCTTCCTCCGTCGCCACTGTATGCAGCGTTTTCAAGCGTAATTGCGGCTTGCCATTGTATTCCTCGACTTTGCCGGTGGCTTTGACGAAAGCGCCGACCTGGCAAATGTCGCGATATTTTTCGACATCATCCCAGATATTTCCGGACAATTCGCCGCTTTTGTCGCCAATGTTAATTGTCAGGTAGGGTTTTCCGGTTTTGGTCGTCCCCTCACGCCGTGAGCGAATGACGAAAACATCATGAAATTCGTCGCCGATTTTATAATCGGCTATGAATGTGTTTTTTTTCAGCATTATGGTTTCTCAAATTGAATGGAAATTCACGGTGGCGTTGTGAATGCGCTGATGCGCTATCGTGTATCCGGTTTCATATTTTCATAGCGGCCGCAATATCCGGCGGCGAAGACAAAAAATCAGCGCCGCGTTTTGAACAGATGCGCCCGATTTCCGATTTTGACGGGATGGGGGAGGCGGAAATCACTCCAGCTTCAGCACCTTTTCGCCGAGCACATAGTGCATCAGGCGCGGTTCTTCGGCGGATTTTTTCAGGGAATTGATCAGCCGGGTCATGCGGGCGATGCCGTGCAAAACGCCGTCGAGCTGTTCTGAAAGCTGGTTCAGGTCGCTGAAACGATGCAGGAGACCGGCCAGTTCTTTGGCCTCGGCGTGGGTCGGCGCGTCGGCGGGCGATTGCCGCAGAACCGCGTCGGCGAGTTCTCTGGCCCGGCCCAGCCCGGCTTCGATGTCCACCATCAGTTCGCCGCAGAATTCCGCCTGGTTGCGCATGATATTCAAGGCGTTGTTGCCGAAATGGGCCATGGCGCCGGAGGCTTTCTCCAGGGTATCCCTGGCGACGGCGATCCGTCTGCCGACGGTGAGCGAAACAATGCTGGCGAATTTCGACAGAAAGCGTTCCTCGTAGTCTTCAAAGCCGTATTCATGCTGGGTATACAGAAGAATCAGGCCAAAAGGCGGGCGGTTGCCAGCCTCGCGCAGGATGAAGGCCAGGCGCGAGCGGTAGCCGCTTTTATACAGGACGCAATCCAGGGATTCGCCGCCCTGCTCGATGGCGTGCAGGTCGTTTGAAACCACGAAACCGGCGTTGCCGTGCGTGATCGCCTGTGAAACCGGATGCAGCGCGAAACCCTCATCCATGATCCGCGGAATCATCGGCACGCTCTCTCCACCCGGCGCGTCGCAAAACTGCACGGCCCAGCCGCCTTCGGCGTTTCTCGTGCGGCAGATATACAAGTCGGCGCGCAGGGCCTGCGCCAGCACCTCGGCGCTTTGGCGCAGCACCTCTTCCGGCGGGGCCATGCGGTCGCCCAGCATCAACAGGTCGCGGGAAACCTGCAACAGCATGGCCGAATCGCTCTGCATGGCGGCGATTGATGACAGCAGGGCCACCAGACAGCGCCAGCTTTTCAGCGTATTGTCGCGGGCGACGCGGTGGTGATAGCCGGAATCAATCGCCCATTTCGCCGCCGGCAGCAGGGCCAGAACGGCATGGCGCATCGGCGGCGGCGCGTGTTTTAGCAGGCGGAAAATTTCCGCCCGCACGATGTCATGTTTTGATGCGAAAACGTTTTTTGTGTTGGGCACGGCGCGTGAAAGAGAAAAGTTGGGACGGCGAAGGTGGCACGACGGTTGGAAACGCTCTGTCAATCGCCAGGATACCGCATAACCCAGGCGATTCATAGCCGCGCCGCGTGCTTCTCTCTCGGCGGGCCGCTTGGGGTTCTTTATTTTGCTCGCCTGGAAACTGGTGTTCCTCGCTCACTAATATCGCGAGCCGACCCGGCGTCGCGCCATGTCCATGGTGACGGCGGCCTTGGCGCGCGCTCTTTCCGCGCCCTGGCTGAGAATCGCTCGCAGGCCGGTGGTGTCGGCGAGCAGTTCCCGTTTCTTTTCCCGCGCCTCGTGGAAACGGGCTTCGATCAGCTCCAACAGCTCTAATTTGAGGTATCCATAGGCCAGACCGCCGTTTAGATACTGGGCGCGGACTTCAGCCAGACGCTCCGGCGCGGCGAACAGGCGGAAGATGGCGTACAAATTGCAGGTATCGGGGTTTTTCGGTTCTTCCACCGGCGTGGCGTCGGTTTGAATGGCCATGACCCGCTTTTTCAGTTCTTTCGTTTCGGCGAAAATCGGGATGGTGTTGCCGTAGGATTTCGACATCTTCTGGCCGTCGAGGCCGGGGACAATGGCCGTGTGCTCATCAATCGCCGCCTCCGGCACCACGAAGGTTTCGCCAAATTCGAGGTTGAACTTCTGCGCCAAATCCCTGGCTACTTCAAGGTGTTGCTTCTGGTCTTTGCCGACTGGCACCCGGTCAGACTGATACAGAAGGATGTCGGCGGCCATTAAAACCGGATAGGAAAAGAGTCCGTGCGTCGGCATGATGCCCTTGGCCAGTTTGTCTTTATACGAATGGCAGCGCTCAATCAGTCCCATCGGCGCGATGGTGGAAAGCAGCCACGACAATTCGCACACCTCCGGCACATCGGATTGCACCCAGAATATGCAGCGCTTGGGGTCAAGCCCCAAGGCGAGGAAATTGGCGGCGGCCTCCAGCGTGCCTTCGGCCAGACGCCTGCCCTCATGCACCGTGGTCATGGCGTGCAGGTTGGCGATGAATACATACAATTCGCTGGTGTGCATGTGGTCGAGCATGGGTCGCATCATGCCGAAATAATTGCCGATGTGCAGTTGTCCGGAGGGCTGTATCCCTGACAAAACTTTCATGTTCGCATCCTGTTGTTTTCAGTTGTTCTGTTTCGCCTTACTCTTGTCGCTGGCGACCGGCGACTATACCGACGGCGCGAGGGAAAATGCAATGGTCGATGGTTGGCGGATTTTTTCTTTTTCACCGTTGGCGCGAATTTTTTATGGCCGGGTGGATTCTCTTTCGCCAAAGGGGATTATTCTATGGGGCGGTCGCGCGCTTTTTCTTTTTTCCGGCGCGGCGGCAAACAACCACATTCTGGAGGTCGGACATGGAATTTTTCGAGGTCGTGCGCAAGAGAAGGAGTATTCGTCAATTCACCAATCAACCGGTTGAAAAGGAAAAGATTGAGCAAATCCTCGACGCGGCGTTGCGGGCGCCCAGCGCCATGGCCAAACGCTCGGTGGATGTCATCGCCGTCACCGACCGGGCGACCTTGCAAAAACTGGCCAAAGCCAAACCAGTCGGCGCCGATTTCATCGCCGGGGCGGCGCTGGCCATGGTGGTCATCAGCGATCCGGAAAAAAGCGGCCCGGCCATTGAGGATGCGACGATTGCCGCCTTTTCCATGCAGCTTGCCGCCCAGGCCCTGGGATTATCGAGTTGCTGGGCGCATATTCGGGGCGCTGAATACGACGCGGAACATTCTTCCTGCAACTATATCTGCCGCGAACTGGGCATTCCGTATCGGCTGGCGGTTGAATGCGTCATTGCCATTGGCTACGCCGCTGAGGAGCGCCGCGCCTATAAACCGAATGAATTGGCGAGCAACCAACTGCATTACGAACGGTTTTAAGAAAAAAGAAAACGCCGATTGGGCCGCCCGCGCATTCTTGGTCGTACAAGGATGCGCGGGTGAAATTATTGCGCTTCCGTCTGGCCGGTTTTCGTTTTCATGTCCATGGCCACCATGTCGGCGTAGAGGCCGCCTAAGGCCAGCAATTCGTCATGCCGTCCTTCTTCGACAATGCGCCCGGCGGCCATGACAACGATGCGGTCGGCGCGTTTGATGGTTGAAAGCCGATGCGCGATGATCAGCGACGCGCGTCCGGCGAAGGCGGCGGCCATCGCCTCTTCCAAAATGTTTTCCGATTCGGTGTCGATGGCGGCGGTCGCCTCGTCGAGCGCCAGAATGCGCGGGTCGCGGCACAGGGTCCTGGCAAAAGAAAGCAACTGCTTCTCGCCGCTTGAAAGCTCTTGTCCGCCTTCGCCCAGCATGGTGTCGAGGCCACGCGGCAATCGTTCGACAAAATTCACCATGCCGGTTCGGCGCAGCACGTCTTCCACTTGTTCCCGCGAAGCGCCGGTATCCATGACGATATTGGCCAGAAGACTATCCTGTAAGACCAGTGAATCCTGCAAAATCACCCCGACCACCCGCCGGAGCCGCGCCGGATCAACCTGACGTATATCAACCCCGTCTATGGTGATGCGGCCCCGCCAAGGATCGTAAAACCGCAAGAGCAGATTTAAGAGGGTGGTTTTCCCGGAGCCGGTCGCGCCGACCAAAGCCACCACCTGGCCTGGCGGCAGTGTCAGATTGAGATTGTCGATGACCGGTTCGTCCGCTTTATAGCCGAAATCAATGTTTTCAAATCGAACTTCACCGCGCGGCGCCGGCAACGGCGCGGGCGGCTGGGCGATGGGCATCGCGTTTTTTTCGTCGAGCAGTTGAAAGATGCGCTCGGCTGAGGCCATGGCCGACTGGACGATGGAATAATTCTGCGACAATTCGCGTAGCGGCTGAAAAAACAGGCGCATATACGAGATAAAGGCCACCAATTCGCCCAATGTCAGCCGTTTGGCGATCACTTCGCCGCCGCCGAACCAGAGAATTAAGGCGATTGCCACCGTGCTCATCAATTCGGTCATCGGCATGAACAGGCCGAAGACCTTGATTTGTCCCAGCGTCCGCCGATAAAATTCGCGGCTCATCCGGTGAAATTCCTGGCTGGCGGCGGCGGCGCGGGAAAATATCCTGAGCATGGCGATGCCGGTGATGGCTTCCGACAGGTAGCTGTTAATCGACGCCAACTGGCTGCGAATCATGCGGAACTGCGCCCGCGACAATTTGGCGAAAAAGACCGACACGACCAGCGCCAGCGGCACGAAGGCCAGCATCCACACGCCAAGACGCGGATTTATCCACAAAAGAAAACAGAGGATCGAGAACATGCGCAGAATATCGTTAAAGATCGTCACCATCACCGAGGTGAACATCTCATACATATTCTGAATATCGTTAGTCAGGCGCGTGACCAGCCGACCACTGGGATGACGGTGGAAAAAGGCCAGGTCGAAGCCGATCAGGCGTTCAAAAAGCGACTGCCGCATCTGATGCATGATGCTTTGGCCGATGAATTCCAAAAGCAGAATCTGGACGAACGACACGAGAAAAATCGCGACGACGAGAACCCCGTAAATAAGGCAGGATCGCCCGATGCCCGCCAGCCGCGCCGCCGTCGGCAGGCTGGTGTTGGTGATGTACAGATCAATGGCCTGCTGGAGTAGCCAGGGCAGGGCCATGGCGCCGACAGTTAGGGCCAAAGATAAAATGATTGCCGCGCCCAGCCGCGCCCGATGCCGCGCCCCCAGGCGGATGATGCGCGCCCACAGACGCAGGTCGCCGACATGAGCGACCTCGCCTTCCTCCATGTAGTGATCAAATTGCATGTTCGGCGCGTTTGTCCGGCAGTTGTTTGGCGACCATGGCCTGATACAAATGGCTTTGCCGCATCATTGTCCGGTGATCGCCCCTGGCCACGATTCGCCCCTGGTCAAGGACGATGATTTCTCTGGCGGCGGCCAGGGTTTTCAAGCGGTTGGACACCAGAAGAACGATGCGGTCGCGAAAATGGTCGGCAAGCGCTAACAGGATGCGCTCTTCGGTATCGACATCGACGGCGGATAAGCCGTCGTCGATGATGAGAATGGGCCGGTCGCAGAGCAAAGCCCTGGCCAAAGCCACCCGCTGTTTCTGGCCGCCGGAAAGCCGCGCGCCGCGTTCGCCGATGCGCGTTTCATAGCCTTCAGCCAAAGACAGAATATCGTCGTGGACGGCGGCGGCCTTGGCCACGGCGATGATTTCCTCGCGGCTGGCCGTCTCTTTGCCCAAAGCGATGTTCGCGGCGATGCTGTTGGAAAATAACACCGCTTCCTGACCGACATAGGCAATCGCTCGCTGGATGGCGGCGGTTGGCAGGCTGTTGGCGTCGCGGCCGTCGAACAACAGCGCGCCGTCGGCCACCGGATACAACCGAACCAGCAACTTCAAAAGGGTCGATTTGCCGCTGCCGGTTCTGCCGATAATGCCGTATAAGCCGGGATAAAATGTCAGGCTTATGTCGTTGAGCGCCGCCGCCTTGGCCTCCGGATAGGAAAAATCAAGATGACGGAGAACAATTTCCCGCCCCGGCGGCGTCAGGCCGTCGTCTGCGAGTTCCGGCAAAAACGGGCGGACCGTCAGCAGACTATGGATACGTCCTAATGATGTCAGGCCGCGTTGCACCAGGCTGGCCACCCAGCCAATCGCCATCATCGGCCAGATGAGCAGATACAGATAGGTGATAAAGGCGACGAAATCGCCCAGGGTGATGACGTTTTCCAGCGCCAGCCGACCGCCGTACCACAGAATCAACAGCATTCCCAAACTGCCGACCATGGTCGCCAGCGGGAACATCAAGCCGTGAATGGTCGCCACCTTCAGGTTGCCGCGCACGTATTTGCGTCCCAGCGCCTCGAAGCGCAGGCTGTGCGTCGTTTCCATGGTGTGCGCCTTCAGGAGGCGGATCGAGACAATGGCGGCGCGGGAAAATTCGGTCATCTCGGAAAAAATTTCCTGCACGCTGGTGAAGCGGCGGTGCAATTTTCCCGACAGATATTTGGTGCCGATGATCAGAAACGGCATCGGTGTCAGGGCGACCAGGGTCAATTGCGGATGGATGTACAGCATGAAGCAAATGGCGACGCCTGACAGCACCACGGCGTCAGTGGCCGAAACCAGGCCGATACCGCAGGCCAGCTGAATAGCGGCCAGGTCGTTGGTGCAATGCGCCATTAAATCGCCGGTGGTGCGGCGTTCAAAGAAGGGCGCGTCCATCTTCAGCAGGTGCTCGAAGATGCGGCAGCGAATGCCGTGTTCGAGGATGCGGGAAAAGCCGACGATCATGTAGCGCCAACAAAAACGCAGGGCGGCGCTGAAAATGGCCAGGGCCAGCAGAAGCCAGGCCAGGCTGGTCAGATAATCCTGGCTTGTGCCGGTGGTCAGGGCGTCGATGCCGTACTTGATAATGCGCGGCGTAATCAGTTGCAGAATATCGACGGCGACGAGCGCCGCGAAACCGAGAATAAGGCGCGAACGATGCCGACGAAAAAAGGGGCGCAACAGCGACAGCAGGGCGGATATGGGAACCGCGCCGGATGGTTCGGAAGCGGGCACGAAAAAAACCAGGGTGAGGATGGAGGCAAAAAAATGGCCGATTGGCCGCGATACGTGTGGCGCAACGATCTGGCAGTCTACGACGAATCGCGGTTCTTGGCAATCATCGGCACTTGCGACCATTGTCGGCGGCAGCGCGGCGCAGCGCGGCGACCAGCCACAAAGCCTGTGTAAAAGAAGCTGCCATATCGCCACGGTTGTCGATGACCCAATCGGCTCTGGCCGCCTTGTCGTCAGCCGGTAATTGCGCCGCGAGAATCTTTCTGATCTGTTCAACGCTCACCCGGTCGCGGGCGGCGACCCGCTCAATGCCCGCCTCTTCCGGGATATAGACCGCGACCACGGCGTCGAAGCGATGCTGCCAGCCGATTTCAAAGAGCAGCGGCACCTCAACCAGATGAAATTCAGCGTCGTTCGCGGCCAAGCGCGGCTCCAGTTCTGCCGCGACCAGTGGATGTAGCACGCCTTCCAGTTGTCGGCGCAGCCCATCATCAAAAAAGACCGCCTGGCGCAGCGCGGCCCGGCGCAATTCGCCATTATCGGCGAAGAAGCTCCTGGGAAAAACTGCCCGCAGCCCGCGCCATCCGGCTTCATGCGTGGCCATGAGACGGCGACATATCTGATCGGTATCAATCAATAAAGCTGGTAACAGCCCGGCCAGCATCGCGGCCACCGTGCTCTTGCCAGCGCCGATGCTGCCGGTCATGGCGATATTCATGTGTTTTCAGAAACAGTGGGTGAGAGGGGAACATGCGACAAGCAAAGTGTCGCTTTTCGCGCAAGAGAAAAACCGTTATCATGCGTCCTGATCCACGGAAGGCGCATACCATATTTTATTTGTCTGGCCACGTCTGTAAAGACATATGCCTTGTTATCAATTCATGAGGGAATATCCATGCAATACGCGAAAAATCTCGATGAAATCCTCAATGCCTTCGAGCCGGAGCCGCTGGCAGAAAGCGACCTGGAGAAATACTACTACGATGGTACGATGGAAAGCCGAACCGGGGACAAACATGGTTTGCCGCTGGAGGATCTGTTCCGGGCCTGCTGTGACCGACCCACCAGTAGTGGTAACGCTCACCTGCTTTTGGGACACAAAGGTTGTGGGAAAAGCACGGAATTGAACCGGATGCGCAAACAATTTGAGGATGCCGGTTATCCGGTCAGGATCGTGCGTTGCGTCATCGAACTGGATATTGGCGACCTGACTTACTGGGATATCATGGTGATGATCACGGCGGAGCTATGCCAGATCGCGAATGACAAAAACTGCCATTTGGGTGATTTGCCGAAACAAATGGCAAATTTTTTCACTGAGGAGGAAATACGCGAAGAGAGATCTATGCGAGGCGACCTGGAGGCGTCAGCGGGCGCTGGCCTGAACTTCTTATTAAGCCTCGTAGTGGGGATGAAAGCTAGGATGAAAGCAAGCCACACCTACCGCGCCGATATACGCAAACGTGTCGAAAAACGCGCTTCTCAATGGATAGACTATATTAATGAACTCAATACTACCCTAGTCGAATGTTTGGGCGACAAGCGTCCTATCCTCATTTTCGAGGATTTGGATAAAATAACCGAACCCAATAATGTCTGGGAAGTGTTCAACTACGGACCACTGGCGGCGATGCCGTTTCCGGTTATCTACACTTTTCCGATCAATCTTTTCTATGATAGCAGATTCCAGGATTTTGCCGGTCGCTTCGAACATGTTGTCCTTCCCCTGATTAAAATCCGCCTCCAGAATGGCGACGCGAACAGTGATGGCTATGAGGCAATCAAAAAAATATTGGGAAAACGCGCCGATACGGAAACGTTGTTTGCGCCGGATGCCCTCGAAACATTGATTACTAAAACCGGCGGCTCATTGCGCGAACTCTTTTCCCGCATTACTCAATGCGCCAACCGCGCCCGCCGTCGCTGCAAGGCCGAAAAGGTGGCGGCGCGCATCGAATTGGAAGATGTTGAGGTGGCGTTGGACGCGCTTCAGTCCGATCTGAGCAGGAGGATAGAACGGAAGCACTATGCCATGCTGGCGAAACTCCACAGCGATCCCAAAGAGGCGAGTGCCATTGAAGACAAAGTCATGTTGCTGGAATTGATGCGTAGCCAGGCCGTCTTGGAATACAACAAAAAACGTTGGTGCGCTGTGCACCCGCTGATTGTCGATTTTCTCAAAGATGTGGGGGTAATTGATGCCGATGCCATGCTCGCATCTGATGTTTAATGGGTGGTGTCATGGCATCGGGCGATGATGCGCTGGACAGAGCGCGAAATGAAGACCAGGATGACGAATTGCGCGGCACTCTGGCCTGGATTATTGATACCGCCGAACGAGGTTTTTATATCGTGACCGCCGAGACGGAAACGCAGCGTGAAATCGCCGGTTGGCACGCTTCTTCGTCGCGGGTGGCGGTCTACGATTACAGCGCCCCTTCTTCAGGCTCCTACGATTATGGCGCCCTCAAATCTTGGTTGGATGAACATGAGCGAGCGCGGGTGATTTTTATCCTCAATTTTCAGAACGCCCTAAGCAAAGAAACGGATTCCATTGACGAAGAAACGCATTCCGTTGCAACCAAGCAGTTTAATCAATTATTGGTGGCTAATTTCAATCTGCACCGCGATGTATTGGCGGGGTGTCACAAGGTGTGGATTTTTTGTATGACCAGAGACCTGTATCGGCGTTTGATGGGATATGCCCCGGATTTCTATTCTTATGTGCGCCTACATCTGAATTTTGCCGATAAAACCGCCAAACCGGATACTGACTCGCCGATACCGGACATGGAGGAATACCAATATTTTGCCACCAAAAAAGAGGCGGCGGCGCAACTACAGCGCTACCGCGATTCGGAAGCGAGGCTTCTTGCCATACTTGACGAGCGGCTTCCGCGACCGGAGGAGGTGAACCGCCAGTTGGCGGTGGCGAACTCGCTTGATACCATCGCCAGACTGTACGCCAAATATAACGAATATAAACGAGCGCTGGAATTGCATAAAAAGGTTCTGGCGGTTCGCGAGGAGCTACTGGAAAAGGAGCATCCCGACATCGCCGCGTCTTACAGCAATATCGCTTGGGTGCATTTTTGTCAGGCTGACTACAGGCGGGCGCAAACATTCTATGAAAAATCTTTAGACATTCGAGAAAGGAGATTGGGGGCAAGGAATCTCGATACGGTAATAACGTATCAGCGTCTTGGCTGGACTCATTACAGACTGCATGAATATAAAAAAGCCTTCCATTATTTAAGAATGTATTTGTCGCGTTGCAAAGAAATATTTAGTAAAGACGAAAAGAACAAACATAATCCCAATCAACATGTGGCAAAGGCATATAGCGCCTTATCCAGATACTATTATCAAAAAGGCGATTATCATCGAGCGATGACATTGATTAAAGCCGCTCTGAATATGCGCCAAGCAGTTTTCGGTGAAGAAAACCCGGAAACTGCTATGAGTTATAATCACATCGCCGATATTTATGCCCGTCAAGGCGAATACTACAAAGCGATTGAATTTAACGGAAAAGCTTTGGCGATTCGTCAAAAGATTTTCGGCGAAGAACATCTGGATACAGCAAGGAGCTATTTTTCACTGGCCGAGGTGTATTATCAACAAGGCGACTATGAGCAAGCGCGGGAATATTATGAAAAATCTTTGGAGATTAATAAAAAGTTCCTGGCGGATACCCATGTCTCTATCGCCGCGATTTATGCGCGTTTAGGGGAAATAGAGAATATGCGGGGGGGGGGGGGGGGGGGGGGGGGTGAAGGGAAGACCACACGGGGGGGCGGCAAAAAAAACCCGGGGGTGTTGGGGGGGGCACCCCGATAA
>JAITSS010000064.1 GCA_031287565.1 Desulfobulbaceae bacterium | reverse complement strand
ATCGCATTCGTATAGGCTCCTCCTTACACTGTGGTTTGTAGTTTGTTTCTCTCGCCTACGATACGCTTATCGGTGCGCCTTGGAAGAACTTTAGCCCTTTTTTCGCCGGATGTGAAATCAGAGCTGATTTTTTTTTTACCTGAAGGCTGGAAAGCCGCCGCAAAGCCATTACTATGGCGGAAAGGTGAAATCGCTTCCCGCATGTTCAACGCATTCCGCCACCATCCACCCTTTCTTCCAGGAGGCCGCCATGTTCCGCTCTCTGCTCGCCTTGTTCCTCATTTCGTCGCTTTTGTCGTTCTCTGTCGCCGCCCGCGCCGCCGAAGAGGTCGGCGGGCCAAGCGCCCATACGGTGGGCCAGTGGCGGGTTTATCGCCTGACCGACGGCGCGGCCACCGGCAAGGCCGCGCTTTTTGTCGATACCGACCCGAATCTGGTGCAAACATACCTGCCCGACGGGACGTATCCGACGGCCATTCAGTATTTTCTCCTGCGCGGCCACGGCAAAACCATTTTGATTGATACCGGCCTGGGGAAAAACCTGGCCCGGCAATTGGCCGAGGCGGGCATAAAACCGGAGGCGATCGACGCGATTCTGCTCACTCACATGCACGGCGACCATATCGGCGGCCTGCTAACGGCTGACCAGGCCGTCTTTCCAGACGCCACCATCTATCTGTCCGAAAAGGAAAAAGCCTACTGGATCGACCCAAAAATGATGGCCAAAGCTGGCCCGGCCAAAAAGGATAATTTCCTCCTGGCGCAACGAGCGCTCGCCGTCTACGGCGACCGCGTGAAAACATTTTTCCCCAGCTCGTTTGCGGCGGGCGGCGCGACGCTTTTGCCGACTATAAAAGCCATCGCCGCCTACGGCCACACGCCGGGACACAGCATGTTTTTGCTTGAGGACGGTTCAGATAAATTGCTCTTTTGGGGTGACCTGACGCACGCCATGGCCATGCAGATGCCCGCGCCACAGGTCGCCATGGTATACGACATTAACCCCAAAGAGGCGGTGGCCACCCGGCTTGCGGTGCTGCGCCATGTCGCCGCGCAAAAACTGGCGGTGGCCGGAATGCACATTCCCGACCCGGCGATCGGTCATTTGCGAGCGGCGGGCGCGGGCTATGTCTTTATGCCGGAAGGCGAAAAATGATGAACGCGCCCCGCTTTTGATAACAAAAAAATGATTCGCCGACACCGCCCCTTTCCTTGACAAATCACCGAGGCGCAGGTAAAGGATGCGGCAAAATTTTTCCTAATCAGGAGGCGAGGATGGGCGAACAATCAATCATGGCCAACAAGGCGCGGGAACTGTACAAAAATCTCTGCCAAAGCGAGTGGAACACGACAATTACCGGCCTTATCGTCGGCTTTCTTTCGGTGCTGATGATGGCTTGGTGGCGGCCCTGGGGCATCGTCGGCGCTTTGCGCAACTGGGGCGACTGGTTTATGTACGGACTGGCCTCGCTCTTCGGGGCCGAATCCGGAATTTTCGAATACTACGCCGAAGCGCCGAAATCAATTTTCGTCGATTCCGGCTCGGTCATCGGCATCGGTTTTCTGCTCGGCGCTTTCGTCTCGGCCTGCCTCGGCAAGGAATTCGCCTTGCGGGTGCCGCCGCATCGCGAAATGGTGAAAGCTGGCATCGCCGGCGTCTTGATGGGCATCGGCTCAGCCCTGGCCGGCGGCTGCAATATCGGCGGTTTTTACAACGCCGTCGGCAGCCTGGCCGCCAACGGCTTCGCCATGATGGTCGGCTTGGTTTTTGGCGTCATCCTCGGTCTGAAGCTACTCTACCTTGAGATGGAGCATATTTCCTGGGGCGACGGCGGCGCGAAAACTATCGCCCCACCCGACAAATACAAACCCTGGCTCGGCCTCTCGGCCTTCCTCGTCCTCTGCGCCGCTTCCTACGCCTACACCGGTTCGGATAACGATTATGCCGCCTCGATGTGCGGCGTCATTCTGCTGGCCGCCGCCATTGGCTACGCCATGCAGCGCGGACGCTGGTGCATGGTGCAGGGTTTCCGTGAACCGCATATGACCGGCGATTGCAGCATGGCCAAATCGGTGATGCTCTCGATCGCCGTGGTCGCTTTGGGCGCGGCGGTTTTGAAGTATCAGGTGCCGATGCGCGCTGAGGGCGAATCGGTTCTGGCGGCGGAAAATTATGTGCGCGGCACCTTTGGCTGGGGTGGCGTGATCGGCGGTTTCATCTTCGGCGTCGGCGCGATGTTCGCGGGCGGTTGCGGCTCCGGCACGCTGTGGCGCATTGGCGAAGGCCAGGTCAAGTTGATGATGGTCGTGCCCTTCTTCGCCATCACCAACTCCATCCTGGTCGCCTGGTTCCGCGACAACGATTTCGAGGCCGATGGCATTTTGGGCCGATTCGTCTATCTGCCCGATGTCTTCGGCTACGGCGGCACGCTGATCTTGATTGGATTCGCGCTCGCCGCTTGGTATGTGATCGTCACCTGGAACGAGGAGACCAACAAATTGATTGTGCCGATGTGATAAAAGACCGCAAAAGACCGCAAAAGGTCGCAAAGGCGCATGGTCGTTCGGCCATGCGCTTTTTTTTTGCCCGACGTTTTGGTTTTTCAGGCGTTTTCCCCTACACTGAACAAGTACGCCATACGAACTTTGTCCGGGAGAATCAGACCATGACGGTGCGGAGACAGGGACGTTCAAAGATTTTATTGGCCGACGACGACCAACTGACGCGATCAACACTCGCGAAAATTCTCGAAGTGT
Organism: Desulfobulbaceae bacterium; assembly: GCA_031287565.1. Lineage (GTDB taxonomy): Bacteria > Desulfobacterota > Desulfobulbia > Desulfobulbales > Desulfocapsaceae > UBA8130. The sequence continues at coordinate 4,204 of JAITSS010000064.1, read as the reverse complement.
TCGGGCACAAAGCGGTCGTGGTCGGCGACGGCCAAAGCGCCCTCGAAACGGTGGACGACAGCTTTGACCTGATCATTTTAGACATCAACATGCCGCGCATGGACGGCTATGAAACGATCAGCGCCTTAAACGATCTGCATCTGGATATTCCGGTTTTATTTCTCACCGGCGGCGGCTCCATGCAGCAGGTGATGAAGGCGATGAACCTGGGCGCTTACGACTTTCTCACCAAACCCATCGAAGACCTTGATGTCTTCAACATCAAAATCCGCCGCGCCATTGAAAAGCGCATGTATATCCTGCAAGAACGCGACTACCGCGAATCGCTGGAGGATGACATCCGCCTAAAGGCGCGGCAATTGGAAGAAAAAAACACCCTGCTGCTCGCCTATAGCGACAGTCTGGAAAACGCCACCGTCCAGATCATGACCAGTCTGCAAAACGCCATGGAGCGCAAAGATTACTACACGGCCGGCCATACCCTGCGCGTCACCGAATACGCGATGATGACTGGCCGGGCCATGGGGCTGCCGCAAGAAGACATGCTGGCGCTGCGCAGGGCCGCGCAGTTCCACGACATTGGCAAACTGGTTATCGATCTGTCCTGCATCCGAAAAGACGGCAGCCTGACCGAAGAGGAATGGCGCTTGGTGCGCGAGCATCCGACGGTGGGCGCGGCGATCATCGAGCCGCTCAGTTTCATGATGCGCGAACAATTCATCATCCGCCACCACCATGAACGCATGGATGGCCAGGGCTACCCGGACGGTCTGAAGGGCGACGACCTCGACATCCTGACACGCATACTCATCGTCACCGACAGTTTTGACGCCATGACCAGCCAGCGCAACTACCGCCGCAACATGAATGTCGATGAGGCGGTTGAGGAATTATTCCTCTGCGCCGACAGCCAGTTCGACCGCGACGTGGTGGAGGTTTTCGCGAAAAGTATTGTTGATTTTACCCTGAAAACAAGTGTATTTTCCGGCTTCGGTCAAGCCTTGGAACCAACTTTACCCTGACAATAAAAATCTTAAAATATTGCTATGAACATCACCCGCGATGAAGTGCTGCATGTCGCCACGCTGGCTCGCCTAAGCATGACGGAAGAAGAACTGGCGGCGATGACTGCTCGGCTTGACGCCCTGCTCGGCTACTTCGATTTGCTGCAAGCGGTGAACACCGAAGGCGTCGCGCCGACGACCCATCCATTCGCCAAAGCTGGCGCCCTGCGCGATGACGCGCCGCTCTCCTCATTGCCGGTTGCCGACGCCTTGGCCAACGCCCCGGCGGCCACCACGGAATTCTTTGTCGTTCCCCGCGTTCTCTAAGCGCTTTTTCTTAAGCTTTTCGAGGTTTTCATGTCGCTGAACACCATGACCATCGTCCAGGCCGAAAAGGCCATGGCGGCGGGAGAGATTTCCGCCGTCGAACTGACGGCCAGTTGTCTCAAACAAATCGAGGCCGTCGATGGCCGTCTCTCCGCCTTCATCACCGTCGATGAAGAAGGCGCTTTAGGTCAGGCACGGGAGGCTGACGCCCGCCGCAAGCGCGGCGAAGCCAGGCCACTTTGCGGCATTCCCGTCAGCATCAAAGACGTCCTCTGTGTCAAAGGGATGGGCGCGACCTGCGGCTCGAAAATCCTCGAACATTTTATTGCTCCCTACGACGCGGCGGTGATTGAAAAACTGAAAGCGGCGGGGGCAGTGATTTTGGGCAAGGTGGCGATGGATGAATTCGCCATGGGTTCAACCTCCGAAACCTGCGCTTTCGGCGTGCCGGAAAATCCCTGGCTGGCCGGTCATGTCGCCGGTGGTTCGTCGGGCGGCTCGGCGGTTTCGGTGGCGGCCAGCGAGGCGTTGGCCTCTCTCGGTTCGGATACCGGCGGTTCCATCCGCCAACCAGCCTCGCTCTGCGGCGTCACCGGCATGAAACCAACCTACGGACGGGTTTCCCGCTACGGGCTGATCGCCTACGCTTCATCACTTGACCAGGTGGGGCCGCTCTGCCGCGATACCGCCGACACCGCCTTGTTGCTGCAAGCCATCTGCGGCCATGACCGGCGTGATTCGACCAGCATGGAAATGCCAGTTCCCGATTTCACCGCCGCCCTGACCGACGGCATGAAGGGCGCGCGCATCGGCGTGCCCAAAGAATATTTCGCTGAAGGTTTGGATGAGGAAGTCGCGGCGGTGGCGCGGCGCGGCATCGAAGCGCTCGCCAAAGCCGGGGCGGAAATCGTGGACATCAGCCTGCCGCATATGCCCTACTGCGTGGCCGTGTACTATCTGCTGGCCACCGCCGAAGCCAGCTCAAATCTGGCCCGCTTCGACGGCGTGCACTACGGTTTTCGCGCGGATGGCTGCCAATCACTGATTGATGTCTATGAAAAAAGCCGCTCGCAGGGCTTCGGCGCCGAGGTGAAACGGCGAATTCTTTTAGGCACCTACGCCCTATCCGCCGGATATTACGACGCCTACTACAAAAAGGCGTCGCAGGTGCGGACGCTGATTCAGGAGGATTTCACCGCCGCTTTCAAACAGTGCGACGCGCTGATTTCACCGGTGACGACCAGCCCGGCCTGGCCGTTCGGCAGCGGCCAGGATGACCCGCTGGCTTTATATTTAAGCGATATTCTCACCATCTCCGCCAACCTGGCCGGAATCCCGGCGATGTCGGTTCCCGGCGGCTTCAGCGGCACAGGATTGCCGATCGGCATTCAGTTGCAAGCCGGACATTTCAACGAGGAAATTCTTTTGAAAACCGCCCACAACCTGGAACGCGAACTGGGTATCGGCTGGCGGCCCGCGCCGGTGGCTTAGAAGGCTGTTGGAAAAGCTATGCGCATATTTCTCCATGCGCATAGTTAGCGCCTTGCCAATAAAATGGAAAACCGGATATCGAGAGTGGCGCACTTATGGGTATATGGCGAATAGCGAAGAGGGATACTCCACCGATCGACTGGCAAAGCTGGTCGAAAATACCGTGGAATGAACCGGGATTCAGCGCAAGGATGTTGGAAAATCATCTCTCCCAAGAGCATGACTGGGCCAGCCGGACAAATACCGTTATTGACGCCCAGGTGACGTTCATTCACGAGCGGCTGCCCTCCGGCGCACGGATTCTGGATCTGGGCTGCGGCCCCGGCTTATACACCAGCAGACTCAACGCGCTCGGGCATCAATGCACCGGCGTGGACTTTTCGCCCGCATCCGTCAACTATGCGCGGGACTTGCCCGGCGCGGACAACATCACCTACATTCACGAGGATATTAGAAGCCTTCAGATTGCCGGAGCCTTTGACGCCGTCCTTTTACTCTTTGGTGAGATCAATGCCTTCTCCAGCCACGATGCCGCCACAATTCTGAAAAATGCGGCCCAAGCCCTGCGTTCTGGCGGCAAGCTGTTTATCGAAACGCATACCTTTGATGCGGTCAGGGATATCGGCTTTATGCCGCCTACATGGCAGACCTTGGAAACCGGGCTTTTCTCCGACAAACCGCATCTGTATCTGGAAGAGCATTTCTGGAACGAAGCCCTGGCGATCGCCATGACCCGTTATTATATTCTCGACGCTGATACGGCTGGCGTTACAGAATACTCAGCGCTCATGCAGGCGTATTCGGAAGCGCAATACCGTGAACTTTTTGAAAGCGCCGCGCTTACGCATACGGAACCGGTAAGCGAGGTCGATTGGCCCACCGGCAAAGCCTTTGCCGGGAAGTTGCAATGCCGTGTAGGCAAAGCATTGCTACGGAAGTAGAAACCCGGCACAGCCCCTGGACACGATAGCCTATAAAAAAAAGCAAAGAGAGCAGAAATGATAGATGTCAATTCGTGGATGAATAAGGCCGTTCACCGCTTACAAACGCGCTTTGGCCCCCGCCTAACCGAATTTTTCTGATCGTTTCGAATCGCTGCCCAGGATTGGTCACTTTTGCGTGCACGTTACCAGCTTGGGTGGGTCACTTTTACATGCCACGCAACATTATTCGTATCTCATTGAAAATATTTGGATAGATACCTTCTTCTTCGGTAGAAAATTATGCGCCTCAACCATTTTGTGACATTACCTGATAGTAGCTGCACCGATTGTGAAGTTTGGTTTTTCTTCCAGGTCATGAAATGAAATCCAAAACAATATACTGGCAACTGTCTCAGGTTTTATTGTTGATTTTTGTATGCGTTTTTTTAAATGGATGCT
>JAITSS010000020.1 GCA_031287565.1 Desulfobulbaceae bacterium | reverse complement strand
CCCCCACATCATTCCCAAGTATTTCGCTGCTTTTTATTGGCAGAAACATAGCCACAAAAAACTCACTTTACCTTATTATTCCAATATATTACAGCTTTTTGAGGAGAATCTAATTACTGGATTTCTTTGTGGCCCCATCTTTAGCGCGCTCACCGGGCCGACGCAACTGATTTTTTAGCGTTTTGTGTAAAGAAAATTTTTATGTGATTACATTTTTGTTGCATAAAATTATTTTGCCGACAAAAATGCGGGCAAAGGCTGACCTGCTGAAAAAGGGCTGTGGCGGCAAAAACGGAGGGCTTATGACGGCGCGAACGGACCATCAGATGTTGTTGAAACTGCGGCGGTCGATAGAGGAGATGGACGCGCGGGCGGCGGCGCAGGCGGCGAACAAAGCGGTGGCCGCCGGACTGGACCCGGTTGTGGCGATGACCGACGGCTTGATGCCCGGCATGAACACCATCAGCGAACTGTTTGACGACGGCGAGCTGTTTGTGCCGCAATTGTTGGTGGCCGCCGACGCCTTTGAAACCGGGGTCGGCATCCTGAGCGATCATCTGTTCGCCCTGGGACGCGATTGGCAACCGGTGGGACGAGTTTTGATTCTCACCGTTGAAGGCGACATCCACGACATCGGCAAAAACATCGTCAAAACCTTGCTCGTCGCCAACAATTTCGAGGTGATCGACCTGGGCCGCGACGTGCCATCAGACCAAGTTGTGCGCCAGGCAAAAGCGCATCGCGTCGATATTATCGTCGCCTCGGCCCTGATGCGCACCACCATCGCCGCCCAGCGCGACATCATCCGAGCCTTGCAAGAAGAAGGTGTTCGCGATCAATTTCTCTGCCTGTTCGGCGGCGCGCCGGTGACGCCGGATTGGGTGACGGAAATCGGCGGCGACGCCTATGCCGACACGCCGCTGCAAGCAGTGGAAGAATGCCGCAAGCTCATGCGACGCATCCAGGAACAACGCGCCAAACAAGCGGCCTCCCTGGTTTGACATCCAGGCGGCGATTTTCTACAATCACGGAATTGCGGCAATAAACGCAATTTTCTAACTTTTTCCGCCCCACAAACGGCGGTCGTCCTTCAGCGATTGCAGCGGGTATTCATGTCCAGGACATCGCCGCCGATTTATCTCAGTCATGAAGAGCGCGCGGCCCTTGAACGCAACGTCAAGGGCCAGAAGGTCGAAAAACGATTGTATCTTCGCTCGCGCATCGTCCTGATGGCCGCCGACGGTCTGGAAAGCACCGAGATCGCCAAACTCCTGAATGTTTCCGAAAAAACCTGCCGCAAATGGCGGCAGCGCTTCGATGAAAAGCGACTGGACGGCATCGCCGACCTCGAACGCTGCGGCGCGCCGGAAACCTTCAGCGAGAATGAGCGCCTGACCATCATCCGCCTGGCCTGCGCCGAACCGACAGTGCTGAAAAACTGGACGCTGGCCCACCTGACCGAAATGGCTAAAGAAAAAATTGGCCGCTCCATTTCCATCGAAACTGTGCGGCAAATCCTGAAATCGGCCAAGGCCGACGACGCGGTTTTACCCAACAGCCGCCACACCCTGTACATTCGCTCACGTAAAAACGGCACCCAGTGAAGGTCAGGCGTGAGGAACTGGCCGCTCGATGAATGCGGCGGGATTTCCCCTTTCATAGCCGCCATCTTCCAACATTTCCCAAGCCTTTTCCGGCGTGAAGCCACGCCCTTCCTCCGTCTTGCTTTTCACATCGCGGGGATTGGCCCCGGCTTCGGCGTACAGTTGGTTGACTCCGGCCAGAAGCGCCATCTGAATCGGCTCATGGACGTTCATCGCCCGGCTGGGGCGCGCGACCAGGTTGGTGACGGCGACAATTTTTGTCAGTTCCGCCGCGCTGATTTTCCCTTTGGCGAAAAGCGGCGTCCCTGGCACCGGAATGCGGCGCATGGCGGCCATAACCTCGATATGTAGCCGACTGGCGCGGATGATTTCCTCAGCCAATTCTTCATAGTCGTGTTCCGGGCCGACCGGTTCGATGCAGTAATAGAGTTCCAAACCAACATCTTGGATATGGCCGATGGTTTCTTCTCTTTGCCGTGGTTCAATGCCGGTATCGACGCCTTCGCGCAGTCGGTTGATGTGATAGGCGCCGGTAAAGCCGACCGCCTTCAGGCGCTGGGCGGTGGCGCGGTCGAAATCGCCGATATTGGCAACAAAGCGATTGGTCAGAGGTAGCTTTTTTCGCGCCTGTTCGGCGATGCGCAAGAATTCATCCACCGGATAGTCGGCCGTGGTCATGAGAAAAAAATCGTCGATGCCCTGAGCCAGCAGTCCGTCAAGCTCGCGCAGAATTTCAGAGGAATTTTTACGCCAGGAATCGTCGATGGCGTAGTGATTCGCGCCCATCGAACAGAAGGCGCAATTCTTCGAGCATTTTTCGGCGTTAACCCCAATCTGGGCGAAGACATAGCCCCGCGAGCCGAATTGGCGGCGACTGCGCCGGTCGGCAAGGTGCAACAGGCGGTAAAATGCCGCCGAATAGTTTTCGATATGCAGCAGGGCGACAATTTCGTCGGCGGAAAAATCAACCTGACCCTGTTCAATGCCCGTCAGAATCTCCATGCGTCACGCCATCCAATTAGTCTGAGGAAACCGCGATAATTTCGCGCCGCCAAGCGACAAAGCGGGCGGGACAAAATCATTTCACCGTCATCTTTTGCGCCGGAAAACGTTTGTCCCACTGGCCGTAAATGACGGTGAGCGCCGCGAAACCCTGATCGGAAATCACCACCAGTTCGGAAATATCGCGGGGAATATCACTGGGGCGAATTTCAATCTGACGCCCGACCACGTCGATTTGCCGCCAGCCTTCATCCAACAGAAAAAAACCCTTCATGCGCAAGGCCACCGGCATAACCGCCCGCAGAAATTCCTCAAAACGCGGCCGGTCATAGACGCCCCGCGCGGTGACGATATGCGCCGTCGGGCGGTTAAACGGGCTGTTGATGCTTTGGCCGTTCTCGGCCACGGGCCGCCCGCCGCTTTTCAGTCCGCTGGCGAGAAAATCAAGGTCGATTTCGCCGCGCTGGCAGTGGCGGATGGCCGCTTGCCGATTGAGGCTTCGGACTTTCTCGTCGATGACGGCAAGCGTCGCCTCGTCGGCCAGGTCGGTTTTGTTGACGATAAGCAGATCGCTGGCCGCGACCTGACGTTCAAGGGCCGCTAAAATCTCCACCTGGTCCAGGAAGGCGGCGGCGTCAATCAGACAGATGGCGCCGCCGTAGGCGTAGCTCTTGCCCGCCGCTTTGCCTATCACATTGTCAAGAATAGCCTCAATGCTGGATGGATCGGCCATGCCGGAGGTTTCAACCAGCAGATAATCAATCGGCAGCTCGGAATAGGCGATGAGCGCCTCAATAAACGAACCTTTCAGACAGCTGCAAAAGACCGAACCGTTGTTGATTTCAACGATGTCCACGCCATGCTTGCGCAAAAGCGGCCCATCGACGCTTATCTGGCCAAACTCGTTCATCAGAATGCCGAGCTTTTGCCCGGCGGCCTGAAGGTGATCAATAATCCGGCCAAGCAGCGTGGTTTTGCCCGCGCCGAGAAAACCGGTGATCAGAAAGAGACGGATGTTTTTGTCATTGGACATGGAACTTATTTTTCCTGAAGACAGTCGTGGATGAATGTTCGCGGACGCCGGATGTCATCGGTACGCGCCCGCCAGATTTGCCGCATATCCAACCGCCAGTGAGCGCCGCCGCGATTTTCTCCTTTATTGAATCCTCTTCTCAATCGCTTCGATCAGTTCGGCGTCTGAAGGAATGATGTTGTCAAACACCACCTCATTATTGATCAGCATGGCCGGCAGGTTTTTCATGCCGAGTGAAGCCATGCGTTTGATGCCGGCCCGGGTTTTCACCAACGATTCGCGCCAGGTGATGCGGCCCTCGTATTTGGGCAGAATGCGTTTGACCGCCTCACACATATACTGGCAGGGCGGGCAGCCCTCGGAATCCAGCGTCACCACTTCGATGAAGACCTCACCGGGTTTGATGACCACATCATCAAATTGCTGCTCATCTTCATCTTTGAACTGCTGGTCGGAAGCCAGGGTTTCAAGTGACTGCGCCTTGCCGTTGATGAAATTGGAGATGGCCACCAGATTGTTGATTGGCGTGTCGTAGGGAATGTCACAACCTGGCGATAAAATATAGCCAAGACCCTGGCCAATTTCCAACTCGCGCCGCGCCTCTTCAACGTTTTCCAGTGGCGAGCCGAACATCATCACCGTGGTCAGAGGCAGATTGCCGCCAAACGACACTTTGTAGCGCGTGGCAATTTCTTTGACGTAGGCCAGGCTGACATTCTCGTCAAAGGCGATGCCGTCGGTTTCAGTCTGACACATCAGTTCGATATTTTTCGTGGCGTTGCCGCAGCAGAAGCTGGTCACTTTCAAACCCATGCCGCGCACGAAACGGTTCAACTCGGTGGTCGGCCCTTTGACAAAGCGGTCGAATTGCTTCGGCGCGATCTGCGAGGTCATCGGGTCAACCACGGCGATAATATCGACGCCGGTCGGCGCGTACATTTTGGCCAAATCCATGCAGACCTGGTTGCAGAAGTTCATCACCTCATCGACGCGCTCGTGCTTTTTAATCATGTCAGCGAACAGTTCGGTGCCCTTCAGATGCAGGGCCATGGTGAACGGCCCGCAGATCAGGGCGTAGATGGCAATTTTGTCGCCCAAAGCGTCAACGATGCGACGCGCCGACTCCAGCGCGATCGGATAGCGGCCACTTTTTTCGGTCGGCAACGCTAAATCGGCGATGCTTTTCCTCTCAAGCACATGAGTGGCCACGGCGGGCGGATTATTCTTCGCCCATTTCAGGCCGCAGCCCAGGGCCTCGGCCTCCATCTGCAAATCGAAGACCACCGGCAGACCATCCGGCCCATAGAGTTCACCCGCTTTCAGGATGCCTTTGACGATCAGGTCGACGCTGTTCAGGTAGCTCTGGGCATCGACGCCGATAAGGTTGGCGGTCTGCACCCCGGCGTAGGGCACCCAGGGCGTGCGATCCACCGGTTGGAAACTCAAGGCATTCAGAACTCGTTCTTTTCCGTTCATTTTTTGTTCTCCCACATATTAGTTGTTTGGACTTTGCGGACGCTCGGCGCTGTCGCCCAGTCCCGCTCCCCATTTTTGATTGAGCACCGTCGCCGAATATTTGGCGATTTTCCAATCCGGCGTCTGGCAGCGTCGGCAGGGTTTGGCGTACCACTTGTTGCGCAGCCAACGCGCCGCCCGCGAGGTCCGGGAATCCCTGGCGGTGAAGGTCTCGCCGCAGTGAGTAAGAATTGTCGCCGAATCACCGTTGACGGCGATGCTTTTGACGCCGTGCAACACGCCTGCCCGCGACGGCCAGAGCTTGATTTTTTCAATCAGGCTGAAAAACCTGACGTTTTTGCGGTAGTAGCGTTTCTTTGGCTCGGACCCGCTTGTCGCGGCAACCGCATTGATAGGTCTGGTCATCATCATCTCCCAATTGCCTGACACAACATTGTGGCTACTCCCAAGGCCAGCGTATCGTGCAGGATGAGCGCGCCGGATGCGCCGCCGTCATCTTCCACCCCCAGCGGCACGCCGGGCGCGGCGATGCGGTGCGCCCGGCGCAACCAAGCGCTTTTGATGACGTCTGCTGAAGGCGTCGCCTCAATCACCAAATCGTGGCGGCGCATGGCTTCCTTCAGGTCAGTCGCAATCGTCGCGCCGGGTAAAGCCGCAGCCAACCTGGCCGCCGTCTGTCGCGATTGGTCGTGGATGATCGCGGTGCCGCCCCGCTCATGGATGAAGGCCGCCGCCGCCGCGCCGACCGGCCCCGCGCCGATGACCAAGACTTCGCGGTCTGAAAAACCACCGGCCGCGAGCGCCAGCGCCGCCGCAAACGCCCGCCCGGTGGCCGGGCTGTTATGGGCGAATCGCTTTTGCGCCGGGTTCAGCGCCACCAGATCGTCGTCATCCGACAGCATGATGATGTCCGCGCCGCCTTGCACGGCCTCGGCCAATCCCATGATGTTGGTTTGTTCCGTGACGAAGGCGTCCGCGCCCAAAAAACCGCAAATGGCGGCCAGTGATTCAGCAAAACCCTCGATCATCCCTTCGCCATAGCTGACGGCGATGGCCGCCACCGTCAACCGCTCCGGCAAGACTGCCTCCGACCCGACCTGTCCAAGCAGGCAAGCGGCGTGAGCGGCGACGCCCAGAAGCCCTTGGCCGCACAGCCGACGCAAATGGGCGTCATAGCCAGCCAAGTCCGCCCGCAGACCGCAAATATCCGCCGCCGCCAGCCTGGTCATGCCATGCCTCCCACCGTTTCGTCGATAGCCACATGCGCCGCCGCATCGGCGCCGGAAAACGCCGGCGGCGCGGGCGAGGCATCGGTGTAGCGCCTGATCCGCGCATCACGGCAAATCCTGGCTATCGCATCCTGCCGTTTCGCCCAGGCCGCCGCCGGGTTTTCGCCAAGGAAGATCAAGGTCGCCACCCAATCGGCCCGGCCAGGTTGGTAATCGCTCAAGGCTTCATCGGCGCCGAAAAAATCCCGCCGCCAGGTCAGCGGTCTGGCCGTGGCCATGACGTGTTCGCCCTGAACCGCCAAAGCCGCGCCACTGATCTGAATATGTTCGTACAGCGCGGATTGGCTGAGCGCATTGGTCGCGCCGCCAGGTGTTTCCGACGGCGCGGGCGCGAAACAGCGCCACAATTCCGTCATCAGATTAACACCTGTAGCGTGATAGACGACACTTGGCGTCTGACTGGGAAAACGGGCGTCGATTTCCAAAGCCTTCAATTCGCCCGCATGCTGGATCACCTCGACATCCATGATACCCGTGAGATTTATTGCCTGGGCGATTGTTGTGGCCATGCGCCGGAATTTCCGCGCCGCCTCATCCGGCAGAACAACCGGGGCCGAAACCCGTTTGCAGTCGTAGGCCGCGTCCATTTCCAACTTGGTGACGGCGTATGTCTGAAAGCGCCCGCCGCGTCCGGTGATTTCCAATGAATACGATGGCCCGGCCAAATATTCCTGACATACATAATCTTGATAGTCCGGGGTAGCGGCCCGCCACCTGTCAAAATCACCGGCGTTTTTAAGCAGGCGCACGCCCTTGCTGCCGGACGCCGCCGATGGTTTGACGGTGATGGGGAAGGAGCAATCCGGCCAGGGACGCGGCGCGGCGACGCCCAGTTTGGCGAACAGGGCGTCGGATGTTTTTTTGCATGATGAAATCCGGTAAGCCGCCGCGTCGTGGGCAAAGGGAACGCCGGTTTCCTCGGCGCGGCAAGCCAGAGCCGCGAGCGTCGCTTGATGTTCCAGGGCCGGAACGACGAAATCGGCTTTGGCCATCGCCTGGCGCAACAACCGGGCGTCGCGGAAATCGCCCGCGATGAATTCGTCGCAGAGGCCGAAAGCGGGCGCTTGCCGGTCGCGGTCGATAACAATGCTCCGCCATCCGGCCTTCGCCGCCAGATAACACAGCTCCACCCCTTGCAGTCTGCCGCCGCAAATGAGAACCTTCATGCCGCCTCCTTACACTTGGCGGCCGCCTGCCGCCCACGCAAATGGGTAAGCCAGTCGCGGTATTCGCCGACGGTGGCCGCCCGCAAGCCCATCTCGGCGAGAATTGGCAGGACGCTCGCCACATCGCGCCGCCCCTCGTCAATATCCGCCGTCGCCCGCGACACCCCTTGCAGGCCGGATTGCGGCGGAATCAACGAAGTCACGCAATTGGCCCCGGCTGAGAGCCGCGCCTTCAGGCCGTCCACGCCCTGGCAATCGAGCGAAGCTGGAATCAGCGTCCAGGGAAAGACGAGGCGCATCACAGCGATCAGATTCAGTTCGCGGCGGCAATCGGCGGCGGGCGGCCCAGCCATCGGCGTATTCGCCTGCGGCGCGAAGGTCATGGCTCGCAACTGCGCCGCCGCCAGCTCGCCCATGGCCTGAAGCGACTGGAGGGCGTCGGCGGCTTCATCACCGACGCCGACCAGAAGCCCCTCTTCAACCAACATGCCGATGGAGCGTGCGTACTGCTTCAGCCGCCAGCGCCGGTCATAATTCTGGCCCAGGCGCAATGCGGCAAAGAGCCTGCGGTTGTGGGTTTCCTGGTAGCAGGCGTACCAATCGGCCCCGGCTTCATGCAGCGCCTTCAGCGCCTGTTCCGGCGCGACGCCCGGCGAAATCATCAGCGGCAGGTCGGTTTGGCCTTTGACCTCGCCAACAATCGCTGTCAGTTCGTCCAGACCTTCAGAACCACGGTCAAGAAAATACGGGTCTTCGCCCATGGTCAGATCGAGGCAGTGGACACCGGAGGCGGCCAGGGCTTTGGCGGCGGCGACGATTTCGGCGCCGCTTTTGCGATAGCGACCATAGCCCCGATTGCTGCGGCGATAGAGGCAGAAGGCGCAGTCGTTGCGGCAATGGGTGGAAAAATAAATAAAGCCGTACAGGGCGATTTTGTTGGCGAAGTATTTGCTCCGCGCCGTTCTGGCGGCCTGAAACAGGGCCGTAGCCGCCGCGCCCTCGGCTGTCAGCAATTGAAGAATTTCGTTGGCCGAAAGCGCCTGCTCCGCCAGCGCCTTATCGAGAACTTTATCGGGAATTGCTTCCATGTTCTTGTTATCTATCCGCATTGTTTTGGCCGCCGTCAGATATTCAGCCGCGCCCCGTCGAGGTAGCTCAGGCTTTTGCCCACCGCCCGCACGTTGCCACGCCCTTCTTTCAGCATGACCAGGCGCTCCAGACCGAAGCCCAGTCCCATCCAAGCCCCGGTCAAACCCCAGGCTCCATCCAGGACATGCGGCCCAAAGGCGCCGGAGGCCAGTTCCACATCGCCCAGCATGACATCGACGGTGTCGCCATAGACCACCGATGATTCTTCTTGCAACCGCCAGCCGGAAAGGCCAGCGGCGTCCAGAACCACCTGGGCCATTTCGCCGAGCCGCCGCCGCTTGTCCGCCTCCGGCATCCCCCATTCAACCAGATTTAACATGGTGAATTCGTTCAGATGCCCAGCCCCCTGCGACTCTTTGCGAAAGCACGAGCCAATCTCGAAAATCCGCGTCGGCAAAGGCCACAGCCGCGTCAGGTCTTGCAGCAAGCTGTACAGGTTCGGCGCCAGCATCGGTCTAAGGCAGCGTTTGTCGTCGAGCCGGAAGACCTGGGCGAATAAATCATGTTCGTCATCAACGCCCATTTTCGCGAGCAAGCTCCTGGCGACAATCGTCGGCGTCGTCACCTGGACGAAACCCTGAGCGATCAGCGCCTCGGAAAGGGCCGCCTCCATGCGGCAGAGACCGGGCCGCTGGCTGTGCGAACGCAGATATTCCAAGCCGGACCGCGCCTCTTTTTTCAGCCGCGTCTCTTCTCGTTTGAAGGCCGCGTCGCGCTCGACGGCGTCGGCGAACTCGGCGTCCAACCCGCCGCCCAGTTCACGCAGGCGTTTTTTTTGGGTCTCCGAAAGATTCATAGACTTCTTCTCTAAACCTCCAGTTCGATTCTCATCGCCTGCCTGACGGGCATTCCGGCATTTTTCAGGCAATTGTGGCCGATGATAAGCGGCTCTTTGCTGGCGGCGAAAAAACGCAAGGCTTCGCCGTAGTTTTTCACTCCCGTAACCGGCAAGGCTATTTCCTCGGCGCGGCACAGACCGACTTCTTCCAGAGCCAAGGATTTTCTGCCGCACAGATGGATGAGAACCGGCAGATGTTCCACCCGCTTCAGAAGGCGGAAGCTACTCAAGCCCGCGATTTCTCGATACAGCTTTGGCCCGACGATTTCGAGCGCCACCGCCGGGTCGGCGTAGGAAATGATGTCAGCGCCACAGCGGACGCCCGCTTCGATGTAGCGAATGAGGCCGTCTTCAATCAGTGGCAAAACTTTTTCCAGAACCGCCCGCCCGGTCATCAAGGCTTTCAGCAGCGCGCCAGAATCGATGAGAAAACTCAACACGGTGAACGGCCCTTCGACATTCAGCACGATGAGACCAGCGGTATCCGCTGGTGATGAACCTTGTTCTTCATGAAGCAACTCCACCGCCCGCAGCGCTTCGGCGATACGTCCTTTGGTCAGGTCGAGCGGCGGCGGACCCAGCAAATCCTCTATCTTTTTGCATGGGTAGCCCAGCGCTTTCGGGCCGCTTTCCGCCTCCGGAATCTGGATTTCCGCGCCGAATGCTTCGGCCTCAACCATGCCGCAGAAAGGCAGGCGATAAAACGGCTCGTTCTTCAAGGCCGCCATTTTCACCGCCGCCCGCGCCATAGTTTCCGCCTGGCCATGGACGGCGGAAAACGTTGCTCCCAGCGCCGCGACCACGGCCGCCGGAATCATTTCATGGTCGTGCGTTCCGGCGAGGCAGCGGAGTTTTTTCATAAGATCCCCCGCGCCGCGCCCGCCTCCGGCCAAGGCGGGAAATACATGGCGCTGGCGAAGGCGTTCTGAAAATCCGGGTCGGTGGCAGTTTCGACAAATTCGGCCATGGCCGCCAGCCGCGCCGCCTCGCGCCGCATATCGACATCAAAGAGGGCGATTCTCGCGCCAACACCGGCGGCGTTGCCGACGACTTCGACCTGCTCGACCGGGCAATCGGGAAAGAGGCCGATGGCTAAAGCGCTTTCAACGCGGATGTAGCTACCGAAGGCCCCAGCCAGAATCACCCGATCAATTGTTTCACGCTTCATGCGCCGCAGCAAAAGCCTGGCTCCGGCATAGAGCGCGGCTTTGGCCAACTGAATGGCGCGAATGTCTTTTTGCGTCAGCGCGATGTCGTGTCCGGTGGCGCTTTCAGTGGCCCAGACCAGCACGAATTCATATTTTCCTTTCTCGTCCAGGCGCAGACGTGGACAATCTATCTCTTTGTTGAAGCGTCCGTCGGCCAGCAACAGCCCGACTTTGCGTAGCTCCGCCACCGCGTCGATGATGCCAGAACCGCAGATGCCGCGCGCTTTGACGCCGTTTTCCCGCCCGATGGTGGCCAGGGTCACGGCAAACTGTTCCGGGTCGATGGTCAGATGCTCAATCGCCCCCGGCGCGGCCCGCATCCCGTGTTTAATCTGCGCCCCTTCAAAGGCCGGGCCGGTGGCGCAGGAAGCGGCGAGCACCCGGCCATTTCCTATCAGATTGATTTCGCCGTTGGTGCCGATGTCGATGACCAAGGTTGTTTGCTCGTCGTCAATCGCCGCCCGTTGCGTCAGGAGCACGGCGACATTATCGGCCCCGACAAAACCGGCCTCAATCGGCAGGCAGTGCAGATACGCGCCGGTGGCCAGCGCCAGGCCGACGTCCCGCGCTTTGATGTTCAGCGGCCCGCGAACGGCGGCGGTGAAAGGGGCGCGGCCCAGCCAATCGGGGCGGATGCCGAGAAAAATATGGTGCATGACCGTGTTGAAGACCACGGTCATATCCAACACATCGCCTTTATCAACGCCAGCTTTCGCCCGCATCCTCTCTAGCAATTGATTGACATCGCCGATAATCGCCCGGTTCAGGCGCTCCAGGCCGTCGTCCTCCATCATGCAATGACTGACGCGGGAAATCACGTCATCGCCAAAGCGTACCTGGCTGTTAGCGGCAGCGGCTTGGGCGACGATTTCGCCCGCTGTCAAATCGCCGAGAAAACCGGCCAGGGTGGTGGTGCCGATGTCGATGGCCGCGCCGTATATTTTTTCTTTTTCGCCGGGAAATACGGCGATAATTTCCCGCGCCTGCCACAAAACCACGCTGATGGTCCAGGCGCCCGCGCGCAAAGCGCCCGGCAGTTGGCGCAAGGCTGTATAGTCAATTTTAATGTTATAAAAATCACGCGCCGCCAAAGCCTCCGACAGGCGCTGCCAATCGTCTCTGGGGTCGTTCAGGCTGGGTTTATCAAGTTTCAGGATCAGGCAGGCGAGGCCGGGTTTCAGCCTGCCGCTGACGGCGCGGCCGTCGCTGACAATGATCTGGCGGCTCTGTCGGCTGGTTTCCGGGATGAACACCGTCATATCGCCATGCGCCCGACATTGGCAGGCCAGGCGAAAGCCCATGGCTATTTCTTCGGTGGAAAGGGATTCGCGCTCCGGTTCGGTGATGGCGCTCATCGCCTGATTTTCGACGCGCACCAGGCATTTGCCGCAGTTGCCCGCGCCGCCGCAGGGCGTTTCCAGCTCGATGCCCGCGCCGCCGCTCACCGTAAGCAAGGTGTCTCCGTCCGCGCATTGGGCGCGCGCGCCATCCGGTTGAAAAATAATTGTGTGGGCCATACCGCCATTCTCCATGCTGGCGGAGACTCCGGGAGTCGCACCCGGCTGCGCGGATTTAGAGTCCACGCGATCCCTACGATCCAGTCTCCGTATCGGCATCAATCCCCTGACAGGTTTTTGTTGTCTCGCCACGACTCCTGTCAGGGGACAAAGGAGCGGCGTTTACATCTTCCGCCAGTAATCGAGGCCAAGGCCGGTGAGAATCTCAACCGCCTTGTCATACACCTCCAGATATTCCTGGCTTGGCGTAAGTGTCAGCGTGTCGTAGCATTCCTCGAAGGGTTTGCCCTTGGGCGCGGTCTTGTAGTCCTTCTCATAGAGCGCCACCAATTTGTCGAGAATGGCGTTGACCTTTTCCGTCTCCATTCCGGCCACCGCCCGCGCCGCTTCCGCCATCATTCTGGCTTCCATGCCGGTCGTGTAGTTGGTGGCCACACCTTTACTCGCCGCTACACCTGACAAAACTTCGCGTCCGGAGGCGGTGTCGGTCATCGCCTGGGCTGCGGTTTCAAGCAGACACATCACCGTGCATGGCCCGGCAATGGTGTAGTACTGATTGCCCAGCATCAGATTGGTGTTGGCTTCGATGGCCATGGCGCAGTGTCCCGCAACCGCTAAAGCCTCGCGGGCGGTCGTGATGCCCCAGCGCACATGCACCGGGCCGTCCAGATGCCAGGTCGCGTGCGTCATAACAAAAGCGTTTATCGTCGTGGCCACATCGACAATGGTTGTCTCTTCGAGGCCGCCGGCGTAGCCGCCGTAAATCGGCATCTGCTCGCACATGACCATATCGCCTGCCAGAAAATAATGAGCGGTGAAAATCAATGCGCCTACATCGATCTTCAACTCATTCAGCTGCGATACTTCATGGCTGTCAGACTGCCGCATCCCGCCTGCAAAATCAGCCGAGATCACCCCTGCGGGAGAGAGGGATGTCTCGTTGCCCTAAAGCCCCATGCCGGCTCGGCCGGCGCGGTCCTGGGCCAGGCGCACTAACTGCGCCTCGGATTTGACGGCGGCGATTTCCCAGGGGCTGCCCGGCGTCGGATCGAATCCTTTTATGGTCTGCAACACGCCGTCAACGATGGTGTCCACCAACGGCTCCTGGGCGTAGGACTGATGAATGGCCAGAAACATTTCTTCCGAACACGGCGCGCCGGTCGGTCCGCCCTGAATCACCGGCGGTTTCTTGTCCTTGTGGTTGCGCGGCTCAAGCACCACCTGCTGCTTGCCTTCGCCGTAAATGGCGCGTTTCGGCGCGGTTTTGAGCGCGGCCAGCACCTCTTCGCGGCTGTACTTGATGACGCGCTTGGTGTCGATGCAGTAGATACCGCACTCAACCAGCATCTCCAGTCCAGCCTGAAAGAGATTGTCCATCAACTTCCTGTCGGTGGGGATGATGGTCTTTTTATCCATCTTGATGCCCCACTTCTCCTTCAGCCGCGACGCCGTCTGCGGGATGATCTTGAAATCCCAGTCATTTTCGTCCACTTTCAGGCCGGTCTTGGCCCGTTCGTAGACGTCAAAGACTGTCAGGTTTTTTGCTATCGCCATTCTTTACCTCCCCAGTTGAGCCATGAGTTCCTTCGCCTTCGTCACCGCCTCGGAAGCCGTCTCCGCGTAGGCGTCGGCGCCGATTTTCTCCACCCACTCCGGAGAAACCGGCGCTCCTCCAAACATGCACTTGAATTGATCCCTGATGCCTTCTTCTTTCAAAAGCGACACGATGTCGCGCTGGCTCGGCATGGTGGTGGTCATGAGCGCCGAACCGGCGATAATGTCCACCTTCAGCTTTTTCGCCTGCGTGACGACTTCCTCAACCGGCACGTCGCGGCCCAAGTCGAAGACCTCAAAACCACTGGCTGAAAGCATGGTTTTGACAATGTTCTTGCCGATGTCATGGATGTCGCCCTGCACCGTGTGGATGAGGACTTTGCCACGATTGGCCTTGTCCTTGTCCTCTTCCGGAATCGCCTCTTTCAGAATCGCCACCGCCGCGTCGAAGGCCTGCGCCGCCACCACCAATTGCGGCACGAACATCTCGCCCTCGTCAAAGAGATCGCTCATCGTCTTCATACCCAGCGACAAGCCTTCGTTGATCGCCGTCAGCGGGTCAATCCCGGCGGCCACCGCTTCCCTTGCTCCCTCGGCCGCCATATCGCTGTCCATCTCTTCGATGGCGGTCTTGAGTTTCTGAAAAATCGCCTCGTTGCCCATAGCCTCGTTCGCCCTCCTGTCCCAGGCTGGTTTAGCGCCCAGAGTTTTCCAGTAAAAAGATTCCGTTATAAAAGCGGAAAAAATCCCGAATTTTCATCGGGATATATCGGGAGTCATCAATATCGGCCAGGCATGAAGCGGCTGGCAAATACAGGAATTTATTTACTGGTTTTCTCCCCTTGCCCGCATGTCTAGCACCTTCCCGACGACGGCGCAAGGGATTTTTATCTTTTTTGTTATTTATGCGCTGATGACCGCGCCCGTCCGCGACAAAGAAGAATTTTATTCACATTTTTGAAATATTGATTCGGCAAGGCGGCGATTCCACCCAGACATGATGCGAGCCGTCCTCAGAAGGCGGCCAGGGCCGCCACCGTCGCGTCCGCCAAAAAAAGAAGCAACTGGAACTAAACGAGTCGTTGGCGTACTATCTGGGATTGAGGGATGAAACGCCCGCTGTGTTAAGGGCGCTCGCCGCCGCTGTCGGGCCGGACGGGCGTTGGTGGATAACGTGAGATGGGGCCGCGCCCCGGAGGAAACGACATGACAATTCGCATTGGCATCAACGGCTTTGGCCGCATCGGCAGAACCATGTTTCGGGCCATCGCCGACGACCCTTTGTTCGCTGACATGGAAGTGGTGGCGATAAACGACCTGACCGATACCAAAACCCTGGCCCATCTGTTGAAATACGATTCGGTGATGGGAACCTATCGCCACGAAGTCAGCCACGATGAAAACAACATCATCGTGAATGGCCGCAAAATCGCCATCACCAGCCTAAAGAATCCGGCGGAAATTCCCTGGAGCAAATTCGGGGCCGAATACATCGCCGAATCGACCGGCAAATTCACCACCGCCGAAACAGCGCAGGCGCACATCGACGCCGGGGCGAGAAAAGTCATCATCTCGGCGCCGGCCAAGGGCGATCTGAAGACCATCGTCATGGGCGTCAACGACGACGAATACGATGACGCCAAGCACCACATCGTCTCAAACGCCTCCTGCACCACCAACTGCCTGGCCCCGTTCGCCAAAGTACTGCTCGATAATTTCGGCATCGAACGCGGCCTGATGACCACAGTGCACGCCTACACCGGCGACCAGCGGCTTTTGGATTTCCCGCATTCCGATCTGCGTCGGGCGCGGGCCGCCGCCCTGTCGATGATCCCAACTAAAACCGGGGCCGCCGCCGCCGTGTCGCTGGTGATCCCGGAACTGAAGGGAAAATTCGACGGCCTGGCCATCCGCGTGCCGACACCGACGGTTTCCATCGTCGATCTGGTCTGCGAGGTGCAGAAAGACACCTCGGTTTCCGAAGTCAACCAGGCGCTGAAGGCCGCGACCAACCGCTATCTCGGCTATACCGACGAGCCGCTGGTTTCCATGGATTTTCGCGGCGACAGCCGTTCGTCCATCGTCGATGGCGGTTGCACCAAAGTGATTGGCCGCACCGTCAAAGTCATGAGCTGGTACGACAACGAGTGGGGATATTCTAACCGGATGCTCGACCTGATTCTGCACATGGAAAAGAATAAATCGCTGTAAAATCGCCGTCGCTGTACAATCCGCATTGCGCAGTCAGTCACCAGCCGGGGCGGCGCGAAGGCCGTTCCCGGCGCGGCTGGCCACAACAACGACAGTCCGCCCAAGTATTCCCCGCTTTTCCACTGTTCCGGCGCGCGCCGGTACGATGAGGTGGCCGCATGACAGATACTCAGGTTCCCGCTTCTCTCGATTCCGACGCCCTGCGCGCCAACCTGCGGGAAACTGCGGGCGAAGTGCGCATCGACCCGCGTTTCCAACCACTGCTTGAGGTGGTGGCGAAGTACAAGGGGCTGTCAGCGAGCCTTGAAAAACTCCTCTACGAAATCTGCCATCCCTACCACAATTGGCGGCTCATCCTGCCGCAGTTGCGCGGTTTTCTCTTAAAAAACTGCGGCTACTACCAACGGCATCCGTTGGGGCCGCAAACGTGCATCCTGTTTGGCGGTATTTTTTTCGCGGCGATGAACGAACTGCGCCGCCAGCCGTCGCTCTTTGCCGAGGCGGTTTCCGGACAACTGGCCTGGGCCGAAAAGCTGGTCAGCCTGCTTCAGCCTGACGACCTCGCCGCCTACCAGGAAGCGATAGGCCAGCTAGCCGCCGAATTGGAGCACTTTGTCGCCGATGATCGCGACCTGCCTGAACAGACAGGCGGCTTTTCGCTACCACTTTTGCAAGGGCAACAAGCGGTCGGGAAAATCGCCACGACGCTTCTGCGGCTGGCGGCGGACAACGCCGCCTTTTCCTTCGCGCCACTCGCCTCGCTCTTGCGCGCCATGCTCGACGGCGGCTATCGCTATTTTTTATCGGAACACGACCCCGAAGTCTGGTTTCAGGGCAATCGCGGCCCTTTAAGCGACGACGAAGCCACCGTCGCCATGTTCGCCGCCCTTTCGCATCGGGCGATGCGCGAACGTCGCCAACGACTCGCCGCCCTGGATATTGACAGCGACGCCCGCGCCGCGCTTGAAAATCTGCTCAAATTTCCCGGTTTCATCGACATTGTGAAGCTTTACCGCGAGGTGCCGCCCTGTCTGGAACAAGCCGAGGAGCGTCTGGGCTTTTCCACGACCATGCACCGCTTCGTCGAAAACAAGAAGATATTGTTTTTGTTCCTGATTATGGATACCGCCGGTCTCTATCTCATCCATGAAGAGACCCTGCGCGAAATCAACCGCAGCCTGGTGCAATTGATCCGGCAACAGACATTTGAAGAAATTGAGGTTTTTTTGCGCCAGGCTTTTCAGTTGCTCAAGGCCAACGTCCACGAATATCCACACACATCTTTGCAGTGCATTCAAGTCTTGGGCGACGAGGTGTTCGACCGTGGCAACAGCCGCATGGTCGAAGCCTTTCTCTGGGAGGCGGTACGTTTCGGTTTTCAGCACGCCAACGTTACGGGCGTCGATGAAAACTGGCAGCCGCTGGCCAACCCGGCGCATCTGGGCAACATCCGCGTCTGGTTGCACTTAATCATGCGTGAACCGAAATGGTGTTCGACGCTTTTTTCCGCCCTGATCATCCATCTGAAATTGTCCGGCACCTGCGTCAAGGATACCGACCTCTTTCAGCGTGATATCACCGAGCTTCTTAACCATCCGATTGAACCGATTTATAACCTGTGCAAGCAGTTCGCCAAGCTGATGCCGGTGTTTTACAACGAAATTGGTTCGGAGGGCGAACTGCGCGATGTTTCGACCGAACTTGATGAAACCCATCGCCGCCGCGATCTGCTAATTCATTTTCTGCGCAAGCAGGCGCATGTCGAAAGCTCGAATCTGATTGTCGGCTTTATCAAAGCGATTTTCCTCTTTTGGCGCGCCCTCGACAAAACTGAGCTGGCCGCCTTTTTGCCAGAAGAGGTCTTTCGCCAGATTGACATCCAGGGCCTTTTCATCGATGCGCCACACGAATTAAGCAAACGACTGTGGGCCAAGTTCGACATTCGCAAGCCGGAAGACCTGCTGACCCTCGACCAGAAAGCGGTTGAGAATTTTCTCGACGCCCAGGAAGACCAGCCGCAGACCGAGCGACGGCGCGTGGCCCTGCTCATCCGCATGTTTCGGCTGCTAAATCAGAAATACATGCTGGGTTTCCAGGAAATCCGCGAAGAACTGCGGCAGGCGGCGCAGGAGGGTTTCATCGAGGTCGAGCCAGTGCTGACGACGCTGGACGGCGGCGACACCGGCGCCTGCCTCGAAGCGATTCTTTCGGCGCTTGAGCAATTGAAGGCGATTATTCTGTCGTCGGAAACCTTCCCGGCCCAAGAAGATATTTATTACAAACGCCATATCGCCGTCGATATTCCCTCGGTCTACGGCCGCTACCGCGAAAAGAAATTCGACGCCTTAAGCCTGACCTTCCGCCTGGAAAACCTGGCCAATCTCTATCTGGAAAAACTACAAGAAGTAGTCAGCCTGAATTTCATCACCCAGGCGACCTTTTTCGCCATTGTCCGCTGTCTGAAGATTTTTCTGCGCGCCCTAAGCGTCGATGGCATCGCCTCGCGGCGTTTTTCGACCTATCTGGCGCTTTTGGACAGCTCGCTGACGGTGCGGCGTTTTTCCTACACCCAATATCTGGATATTTTTCGCGGCCTGTCCGAGGGCGTCAAAGACATCATTTACGCCTACTACACGAACATCCACGAAAACAATCTGTCTTTGATCATCCCGCAGATCGGCCCGGAACACCTGCTGATCAAGTATCGCGGTCTCTACGAAGCGGGCAACATGCCGCATTCGATTCACCGGCTTTCCGAAACCTTCTTCCGCGAACTGATCGCCTCGACCTTCGGCCTCCAGCACCTCGACAATTTCATCATGCGCATCACCCATACGCTGGAAAGCCAGAAAGATTTGCTGAGCAAAGACAAGCTTGACCTCTTGATGAGCTACAATCCGGAGAAGGCCATTTCCTCATTGGAGCGGCCCAATCCAGCCACCCACGATCTGATTCACATGGGCAACAAAGGCTACAATCTCGCGACCTTGGTCGATTTGGGAATGCCGGTGCCGCCAGCCTTTGTCATCACCACCGAGATTTTCCGCTGCCGCCGCGTGCTCTTCGATTATTCCCAGGCGCGGGATGATTTCATGAAGCGCCTGCGCGAAGCCTTAACCGAAATCGAGACAAAGACCGGGCGGCGTTTCGGTTCACCGGAGCGGCCTTTGCTTCTGTCCGTGCGTTCCGGCGGCGCCATTTCCATGCCGGGCATGATGGCCACCGTGCATAATGTCGGTTTTAACGAGGATTTAATCGAAGAATATGTCGAAAGCGGCGGCAACGCCTATGTCGCCTGGGACAACTATCGCCGCTTTCTCCAGTCCTGGTCGATGGTGTCCGGCATCGACCGCGAGGAATTTCAAGCCTTGATGGACGAAGCCAAGGCCCGCCACAAGGTCGGCCTGAAATGGCAGTTCACCGCCGAGCAGATGCGCGAGCTGGCCCTTTCCTATCAGAAACTGATTCGCAAAAAGGGCCTGGGCATCCCGGACGACCCGTGGTTGCAACTGGTGAACGCCATCGAGCTGGTGTTTGATTCCTGGGATGATGAAAAGGCCATTGATTATCGCCGCATCATGGATCTGTCCGATTCCTGGGGCACGGCGGTGGTCGTGCAAACCATGGTGCTCGGCAATCTCAGCGACCAGGCCGGCTCCGGGGTTATCTTCACCTCGCATCCCTACCGCAAGGTGCAGCGCGTGGCCCTGTGGGGCGACTACGCCTTCGGCGACCAGGGCGAGGACATCGTTTCCGGTCTCGTCACCAGTCAGGCGATTTCCGTCGAGCAGGCGAAAATCGACGGGCGCTCGGTCGAAAACACGCTGGAGCGCCGTTTCCCGCGCATTTACGGTGAGATGTTGGCCATCGCCCGCTCGCTGGTCTACGACCGGCGCTGGAATCCACAGGAAATAGAATTCACCTTTGAAGGCCCGGAGGCGGAAAAACTCTATTTCCTGCAAACCCGCGACATGATTACCATTAAGAAAAAAGAGCATTTTCAGGTCTTTGTCGATGACGGTCATGTGCAGGAGGCAGCGCTGGGGCGCGGCGTCGGCGTTTCCGGCTCGGCTTTGTCCGGGCGGGCGGTGTTCACGGAAGAAAACATCCTGCGGCTGCGGCGCGAAGACCAAGCGACGCCTTTGATTCTCATCCGCCAGGATACGGTGCCTGAAGACATCAAAGTGATCAACATGGCCGACGGCCTGTTAACCGCGCGCGGCGGCCAGACTTCACACGCTTCGGTCGTGGCGGTGCGGCTGGAAAAAACCTGCGTCGTCGGCTGCCGAGAATTAAAAGTCTACGAAAACCAGCAATACTGTGAAATCGGCGCGACGCGCATCGCTTTTGGCGACGCGGTGTCGATTGACGGACGCACCGGCGCGGTGTTGCTTGGCCAGCATCAGGTGCGGGAAGAACATCATATCATGCCGATCTGATGAGATTTTCACCAAAGGAGGCGGGCAATGGAATTTTTACGAGGGCCACAACTGTTTTCGTTCGCGCGGAAAAAGGCGGCGCAACTGGGCGTCGGCTATCAACGCGGCGTCAGCCTGGCCGAGTTAATCAGCCGCATCCAACAGGCCGAAGGGCATCAACCCTGCTTCAAAGAGCGGAAAAGCTGCGACCAGAAACACTGCTGTTGGCAGGCTTCCTGCGGCGCGAAAAGCGACGGCTCTGGCAAAAAATAACCGGACCTTTCCGCCGCATTTCACCCTGAAAAAGGAGGCTACCATGCCGAAACCGCTGTTGCGCGTGGAAGAACTCAACAAGACTTACCTTTTAGGCAAACAGCGGGTCGCGGTGTTGCGCGACATCTCGTTTACGGTCGGCCAGGGCGAATTCGTGGCCATAACCGGCGCTTCCGGCAGCGGCAAAAGCACGCTTCTGGCCCTTCTGGGCGGCCTCGACCAAGCTGACAGCGGTCGCATTTTCCTGGGTCAGGAAGAAATCAGCAAACTGAATGAAAAACGCCTGGCCGTCCTGCGCAACCGGCGCATCGGTTTCGTCTTCCAGTCATTTCATCTGGCGCCATCGCTGAACGCCTTTGAAAACGTCGCCTTCCCCGCCGAGCTGGCTGGCGACCGCGAGGCGGCGGCCAAGGCCGAACGACTGCTGCGACGGGTCGATCTGTGGCCGCGCTACGGCAATTTCCCGTCGCAGCTCTCCGGCGGCGAACGCCAGCGCGTCGCCATCTGCCGGGCGCTGATCAACACGCCCAGCCTGATCCTGGCCGACGAGCCAACCGGCAATCTCGATTCGGCGGCGGCGGCGCTGGTGCTTGACCTGCTTTTGCAAATCAAGGACGAATACGGCGTGACCCTGGTCATGGTCACGCACAGCCCGGAGGTGGCCGCCCGCGCCGGGCGCGTCATCCGGCTCAGCGACGGACGCATCGCGGCATGAATAGGCGCATCTCCTTTATTTTACGCGAATTACGGGCCAGCGGCAGACAAGCGCTGGTGCTGTTTTGTTGCGTGGTGTTGGCGGTGGCGAGCCTGGCCTTGGTCAACAGTTTTCAGACGGATGTCGCCAAACTTTTACGCGGCGACGCCCGCGCCCTGCACGGCGGCGATCTGCTGATTGATTCGCACTATCCCTTTTCCGCCGCCCTCGAACGGGCGGTGACGGCGCTGACCACCGCCAAAGGCGCGCGGCTCTGTCGCCTTTGGCATCTCAATTCTCTGATACGAAAAGACGACCGCTCGGTTTTATGCCAACTGAAGGTGGTCGAGGCCGATTATCCACTCTACGGCGAAGTCCGGCTGCAATCGGGCCGGACGCTGGCCGCAGCCTTGCGCCCCGGCTCGGTCATCGTCGCGCCGGAATTGTTGTCGCGCTTGAATCTGCGCCTTGGCGACCGCGTGCGGCTGGGCGAAGCCGATCTGGAAATCGCCGATGTGTTGCTCGGCGAATCGTCGCGGCCGGTGGAATTGTTCCGCATGGGGCCGCCGGTCATCGCAGCGGCGGCTGACCTCGCCGCCATGAACCTGGTGCGTGAAGGCAGCCGCGTCCAATACGAAATCGCCGTCGCCCTGCCGCCTGGCCTCGACCCGGAACACGAGGCGGAAGTCTTGCGAACAGTCGTCGCGGGCGGCTCGGAGCGCGTTGAAACTGCGGCCACGGCCCGTTCCGGCGTCAAACGTTTTTTTGATAATCTGCTCTTCTTCCTGTCGCTTGCCGCCCTGGCCACACTTCTGCTCTCCGGCATCGGCGTGCACAGTTCAACCACCGCCCTCTTGCGCGAGCGGCAGATATCTATCGCCATTTGTAAAGCGCTGGGCGCCGATTTGGCGTTTTTATTCGGCCATTATCTGGGTCTAATCGCCCTCGTCGCCGTGGCGGGCTGCCTTACGGCGACACTGATGGCGGCTTTAGCCAAGCCAGGCTTCGGCCTTCTCTTTCCCGGCGTGCTGCCGACGGAACATCTGGGCAGCCTGGGTTCTGTCGCCGCCGCATCCGCCGCCGCCTTCGGTTTCGCCGCCGCGTTGCTCTTCGCCCTTGGTCCTTTGGCGAGCATCGCCGAAATCAAACCGATGTTGCTGCTGCGTCGGCAAACGCCTGATGGCGCGGCCTTGCAAAGAACGCTCGGCAAAGCGCTGGTGATGGCGCCAGTGGCGCTGCTGGTCGCCATTCTCGTCATCGGCCGCATGGAAGATACCCGCACCGGTCTATATTTTCTTTGCGGCATGACGGCGCTTTCGGCGGTGGCTTTCGCTTTTGCCGATCTGTTCCTGCGGCTGGCCGCCCGTCTCTCGCCGCGCTCGCTGACACTGCGGCTGGCCCTGCGCGGCTTGTCGCGGCCCGGCAACGCCAGCCGTAGCGTCATGACCACTCTGGCCACGGCGCTGGCGCTGCTCTTCACCATGTTTTTGCTGCGGCACAATCTGGAAGGCAACTACATCGCCTCCTTCCCGCCCGACGCGCCGAACGTCTTTGTGCTGAATATCCAGAAGGATGAATGTGAGCGCTTCCAGAAACTGATAACTATTCCCTGCCGTCTCTATCCGGTGATTCGCGGTCGCCTGAAGGCGATAAACGGCAAGGCGGTGGTGGCGCGAAACGACGGCAAACCAGCCATGGATACCCTGGCGCGGGAATTCAACCTGACTTACAACGATAGCCTATTGCCGGATGAACATATCATCGCGGGCAAGGCGCTGTTCAAACATAACGCCAGCGGCCAGACGCCGCTTCAGGTGTCGATTCTTGACACAGTACGCGATCTGGGCGACATGAAGATCGGCGATATCCTGACCTTTTCCATCCATGGCCTGCCGCTCACCGCGCCCGTCACCAGCATCCGCGCCCGCGACCACTCCGGCCCATCGCCGTTTTTCTATTTTGTCCTGCCGCCACAGTATCTGCGCGACGCGCCGTGGAACGCCTTCGCGGCAATCAAACTGCCGCCCGCGCAGGTGGCAGCGCTGCAAAATCTGCTGGCAAGCGAAATGCCGCACTTAAGCGTTCTCAACCTGGGCGAACTGGCCGCCGAAATGGGTCGCGTCACCGCCAAATTCGTCCGCTTGGTCAACTTCTTCGCGGCGCTTTCCATCGTCGCCGGCATCCTGATCCTCTGGGGTTCACTCTTGGCCACCCGTTTGTCTCGCCTGGCCGAAGCGGTGTATTATCGTGTCATGGGGGCGTCCAAATGGTTTATCCTGCGGATTTTCCTCGTGGAAAATCTGATTCTGGGCCTGGCTTCGGCGCTCGTCGCGGTGCTGATCGCCCAGCCCGCCGCCTGGCTCGTCTGCCGCCACGGATTGAATCTCAGTTACCAACCGTTCTGGTCGGCCTCGCTCACGCTCATCGCCCTGACTGCTTTATTGGTCGGACTGGCCGTTTTGCCAGGGCGATTCGGGGCGCGACTGAATATCGCCAACTCACTCAAGGAGCAATCGGAGGAATGAAACCCTTTATCCTCGCCACCATGATGATTCTGACACTTTCCGCCTGTCACGATGAGCAAAAACCCGATGCCGCTGAAGCCTCGGCCCCGGAGATAACCATCGTCGCCATGGGTGATAGCCTGACCGCTGGATATGGGCTTCCGGAAGAAGACGCCTATCCGGCCAAACTGGAGCGCCGCCTGCGCGCCGAAGGCTACAACTGCTGCGTCATCAACGCCGGAGTCAGCGGCGAAACCTCAAGCGACGCCCTGTCGCGGCTTGATTGGGTTTTGTCCATGAACCCAGGCATCGTGATCCTCGAAACCGGGGCCAACGACGGCCTGCGCGGCATTAACCCGGCGGTTCCGCGCGAAAACATTGATAAAATTCTCACCAGACTCAAGGAGAAGGGCGTTGTCACCGTCTTCACCGGCATGAGGATGGCCATGAGTCTGGGGCCGGCCTATGTCGCCGAGTTCAACGCCATCTATCCCGACCTGGCCAAGAAGCATCAGGCGCTGTTTATGCCTTTTTTTCTTGAGGGCGTGGCCGCCAAACCGCGCCTGAACCAGGACGACGGCATCCATCCGCTGGCGGCGGGCTACGAGATTATCGCCGAGAACATCCTGCCGCCAGCGCGCGAAGCGGTAGCCCGGCGGCGGCAGGGGAACAAATAAAGGCTGGATACAACAATCAAAAACTAAAGTGGTCCCCATTTTCCAGACACCAGTTTAAGCTGTGCTCAGGCATAAGGATGAGCGACAATGAGTGAAGCTAGGAAGCGGAAGTCTTACAGCCCGGAATTCAAGGCGAAGGTAG
>JAITSS010000062.1 GCA_031287565.1 Desulfobulbaceae bacterium | reverse complement strand
GTGAATGTTATGACTCATCTTTTTGCCTCCGATGTGATTCAATCATTTCCCGCAGTATAGCTTGCGCATGAAATAAAGGCCAGCTACGAATCGGAATATGATCGCACGGAACGGAACAGGTAGCGCCGTCTTCACAGCATATTTTCCGGATCGACATCAAGAGCCAACGAGCAACCGGTGGCGATGAGGCTGTTTTTGGCTTCGGTCAAACGCGACAGAAGCTGGTGCAAGGCCGTGGCGTCGGCGCTTTTCATGACAATTTGACGGCGGTATTTACGGCGCAGGCGTTCAATCGGCGCCGGCATCGGCCCCAGCAATTCCAGGGCGCTGTTTTGTTTGATATGGGCGCGGCAGAATCGCGCCACTTCCAGAGCGCTTTTGCTGGTCGCTTCTTCGTCTTCGCCCTGAATATGCGCGAGAGCCAGCCGCGTGTAGGGCGGAAACAGCGGGTTTTGCCTGGCGCCTAACTCCTCGGCTAAAAGCAGGTCGTAGCGGTTGTCGCGGGCGTAGGCGATGGCGTAGTGGTCGGGGCGAAAGGTTTGGATGAAGACTTGGCCTGGGGCGTCGCCGCGCCCGGCTCGACCGATGACCTGGGTGAGCAGTTGAAAAGTTTTTTCCCCGGCGCGGAAATCTGGCAGGCCGAGGCCGCCATCGGCCCAGACGACGCCGACCAGGGTCACACCCGGAAAATGATGCCCTTTGGCCACCATTTGCGTGCCGACAAGAATATCAATCTCGCCCGCCTTCATCTGCCGTAAAATGGCGAGAAAAAGGCGGCGGTCGCGGGCGGTGTCGGTATCGACGCGGGCGATGCGGGCCTGCGGGAACAGTTGGCGGGCTTCTTCCTCGACTCGCTCAACGCCGAAGCCGATGCGCGCCAAGGCCATCGAGCCGCAATGGGCGCAGATGGTGTCTGGCCGCAGGTGAAAGCCGCAGTAGTGGCAGAGCAGTTGCCCCTGGCTTTTATGCAAGGTCAGCGAAACGCGGCAGTTGACGCATTCGACCGGAGCGCCACATTCCTGGCAAACAATACTTGTTGAAAAACCGCGTCGGTTCAGAAGCAGCACGCTTTGTTTGCCACGGGTCAGATTGTCCCTGAGCGCCTCGACCAAGGGCGGCAGGAAGAGGCGTCGGCCTTTGCCGCCCTGCCTGATTCTATCTGCTAAATTAAGCACCGTCACCGGTGGCGGCGTGCCGCCACCGACGCGGCTATTCATGGTCAGCAGCCGGTATTTGCCGATCTGGGCGTTGTAGGCGCTCTGCACCGAGGGCGTCGCCGAAGCCAGTAAAACCACGGTTTTTTCCAGCTTGCCACGCATCACCGCCACGTCGCGGCCGTGGTAGCGCAGGCCGTCATCCTGTTTGAAGCCGCCGTCATGCTCTTCATCGACGACGATCAAACCGAGGTTTTTGAGCGGCGCGAAGACCGCCGAGCGCGCGCCAATCACCAGCCGTTTTTCCCCGGTGGCGGCGAGCGTCCACTGCTCCAGCCGCTCGCTGTCGCTTAAACCCGAATGCAAGAGCGCAACCTGGCTGGCAAAGCGAGCGAGAAAATATTCTTCCAGTTGCGTGGCCAGGGCGATTTCCGGCACCAGCACCAAAGCCGATTTGCCCATGGCCAGACATTTGGCGACCAGGCGCAGATAGACTTCGGTTTTGCCGCCGCCGGTGACGCCATGTAAAAGAAAGGTTGAAAATCCGCCAGCATCCATGGCCTGACTGACCACATATGTCACACGCGCCTGCTCGTCGCTCAAGGTGAATGGCGTATTGGACGCTGGCGTGATTTCCTCGCCGAACAGATTTTTCTGGGCCAGACGCCGCTCTTCGTCGATCAATCCCTGGGCGATCAGTTCATCCGTGGCTGAAAGCGCCGGGCCATAGGCCTGGCGCAAGGCGGCTCGACTGACCGCGCCATCCGCTCCGGCGCCGGTCGCGAGCTTATGGAAGAAAAACAGCGTCTTCACGGCTCGTGGCGACAGGGCGGCCAGCGTATTGGCCAAACTTGCGGGAAAACGGGAGAAAAAGGCGCGAATGGCGGTGGCCTCGGGTTTTGCGCCGAGTGACTGATCCCAGAAAATGCCTGGCTGATTTTTACTGTTCAGGTGATAAAAAACCTGCCATTTTTCCGCCTGCTTGCGCCCGGTCAGCTCTTGGCGCAGGCGGATGACGCCGCTGGCGACGAGCCGCGCCACCGTTTTTTTTCCGGCGGCGCTTTTCAGAATTTCTTTACTTTCACGCGCCGACAGGCTGCCCTGTTCCTTCAGTTTCGGCCACCACGGGAAATCCGCTTCCGGCGCATCGAAGACGGCCTTGTTGTCTTCGACCAGCTCCAGGCGCTTCGCGCTTTTGCGGTTGAGTCCGGCGGGCATGGCGGTGGCTATCACTTCACCAATTGGATAATGATAGTAGTCGGCTAGCCAGCGGAAGAGTGGAATTTGCCCAGCGTGGAATAATGGCGTCGCGTCGGGTAGGGCGATGACTTCTTTTATGGTGAAATCGGTTTGGGGAATTTCTGGGAGAACGGCCAGGATATATCCGGTCAGGCGACGATTGCCCAAAGGGACAATCGCCCGCCGCCCGATGAGGTTTTCGGCGGACTGGCCCTTGATGAGATAGGTCAGCGTCCGTGGCAGCGGCGCGGCCACCGCCACTTCCACCGCCTGGCTCATAATGTAGAGGCCATTTGTTTGATATATTCACGCAGCGGCCCGCCCAGAGCCGAGTGCGATAGGCCGAAGGCGATGTTGGCTTTGAGATAGCCTAACTTATCGCCAGCGTCAAAACGCTGGCCGTCGAATTCATAGGCGTACATGGCGCGGCGTTTGCACAAGACTTGCAGCGAGTCGGTGAGCTGGATTTCGCCGCCGTGGCCTGGCGGCGCGTTTTCGAGAATTTCAAAGATTTCCGGCATTAAAATGTAGCGGCCAATGATGGCCAGGTCCGAGTCGGAAGCGCCGGGGATCGGTTTTTCGATCATTCGCGACACTTTATGTGTGCGAGGATAGGCCGCCTCGCTGTCGCCTTCGACGATGCCGTATTGGTGGGTATCCTTCAGCGGCACCCGCTGCACCGCGACGATGGATTCTCCTACTTCTTCAAACAAATCAATCATTTGCCTCGCGCATGGCTTGTGGCTGTGCACCAGGTCGTCGCCCAACAGAACCATGAAGGGTTCATCGCCGACGACGTTTTTCGCGGTGCAGATGGCGTGGCCGAGGCCGAGCGGCTTTTTCTGCCGCACCGAGATGATGTCGATCAGATTTGAGATATGGCTCAGCTCTTCGCCGAGCACGGTTTTTCTCTTTTCTTTCAGTAAATGATCAAGCTGAAAGTTGTAATCAAAATGGTTTTCGATGGCCGATTTACCCTCGCTGGTGATGAAAATCACCTGCTCGATGCCCGACGCCACCGCCTCTTCGACGATGTACTGAATGGTTGGCCGGTCAACGATGGTCAGCATTTCTTTGGGGATGGCTTTGGTCGCCGGTAAAAATCGCGTGCCCAGTCCAGCCACGGGGATAACCGCCTTGCGCACCTGCATGTCTGCCTCCTTTCAATTGTTGTTTTATGCCTCTGAAAATGTCAGGATCGCCCTTGATTCCGTCCAGTCTTCCATCTTCAATCCTTCGACTCGCATCTGGCTTTGTCCGGCGAAACCAGAATCAGATCGGTGGCCTTGGCCTGGCCCGCTACCGACAGGCGTCGATGCGGGCGAAAAAATCCTCCCACGAATCCGGTTTGCGCGACAGAATTACGTCGCCGGTTTCCGGGTCGCGGCGGATATAGACTTCCTTTTCCTTGAAGCGAAATTTCAACGGCAGGCGCGCGGCCTGGCTGCGTCCGGTGGTGAAAACCTTGGCGGTTCGGCGCATGTTGCCCTCCGTGTATGATAATGTATCGGAATATATATTGAGGGAGAAGAACCGGTCAAGGCGGCGCTCTTCGGCTATTGCCCGTCGGGGCGGCGTGGTATGTTGTCCGGATTCGCGGACCGAGATGGGAAACCGGCATTTTGTCCGCGCGGCGCGGCTTTTGTACCATATCCTCTTATCGCACAGCTATATGGATTTCCCAGGTCTGACCGATGATTTACCAATTTTGGCCCACAAAAAGGCCATTATCGAAGCCATTTCCGAGCATCAGGCGCTGGTTATCGCCGGTGACACCGGCAGCGGTAAAACCACGCAATTGCCGCAATTCTGCCTGGCGCTGTTCCCGGATGAACAACGGCTTATCGGCTGCACCCAGCCGCGTCGCGTCGCCGCCGCCACCGTGTCCAGGCGGGTGCGTGACGAGTTAGGGCCGCGCGGCGCTCTGGTGGGCTATAAAATCCGTTTTCAGGATTATACCGGCCCGCGCACCCGCATCAAGTTCATGACCGACGGCGTCCTTTTGGCCGAAATCAGAAGCGACCCGTTGCTGTCGCGCTACCGCGTGATCATCATCGACGAGGCGCACGAACGCGGCCTGAACATTGATTTTCTGATTGGCTATCTGAAAAAGCTGTTGCCGCGCCGCCCCGACCTCAAGGTGATTATTACCTCGGCGACCATCGACACCGCAGCCTTTGCCAAACATTTTGATGATGCGCCGACCATCACCATTCCTGGTCGCGTCCACCCGATCACGGTGCTGTATCATCCGTTTGATGCTGATAAAGACAGCGAGGCTGAGAGCTATTGCGAACACTGCGCCCAGGAAATTCTCGCCCTGGCCGCCGGGCCGCCCGGCGATATTCTCGCCTTCTTGCCGACGGAACGCGATGTGCGCGAATGCTGCGCTCTGGTTGAAGGGCAAGCGCGTCACGCCACGGTTTTGCCGATGTTCGGACGCCTGGCCGCCGCCGACCAGGAGCGGGTGTTTCAGCCGGTTCTGGGGCGCAAAATTGTTATTGCCACCAACGTCGCCGAAACATCAATTACTGTACCAGGCATCCGCTACGTCGTCGATAGTGGTTTGGCCCGCATTTCCGCCTACAACGCCCGCGCCCGTACCACCAGCCTGCCGGTGCGGCCAATTTCCCGCGCCGCCTGCGACCAGCGCAAGGGCCGCTGCGGGCGCATCGGGCCGGGCCTTTGCGTGCGCCTGTATTCCGAGGAGGATTATCTGGGCCGCGACCAATTCACCCTGCCGGAAATTCAGCGGGCCAACCTGGCTGAGGTCATTTTACAGATGGCGGCCCAGGAGTTGGGCGGGCCGGAGGCCTTTCCTTTTCTCGACCCGCCGCGATCCGCCGCGATCCGTGATGGTTATCGCCTCTTGTTTGAGCTGAGGGCGATGGATGAACAGCGCCGACTCTCGGAAGATGGCCGTTTCATGGCGACGCTGCCGATTGATCCCTGCATCGCCCGCATCCTGATCGAGGCGAAAAAGAGAAATTGCCTGCGGGAAACTACGACCATCGCCGCCGCCTTGGCCATCCAGGACCCGCGCATCCGCCCCGCCGAAAAAGAAAAGGAAGCCGACGCGGCCCACAAAATCTTCGCCCATCCGCATTCCGATTTCCTGGCCCTGTACAATATCTGGCGGCGTTTGGACGAAGGCGAGGCCAGGTCGTGGTCGAAGCTGAAAAAATTCTGCAAAAGCCACTATTTATCCTTTCAGCGGCTGCGTGAATGGTTTGATTTGCGCGAGCAGCTTGGCCGCATCCTGGCCGGGCGCGAGGGCTTCATTGAAAACAGCGACGAGGCGGCCTATCCGGCGATTCATCAATCTCTGACTGCTGGCTTGCTGCGCAATATCGCCATGAAAAAAGGCGAGAAAAAAGACAAAACCTATCTGGGCGCGGGCGGCAAGGAGCTGATGATTTTCCCCGGCTCACACCAATTCAGCCACGGCGGCGCCTGGATTGTCGCCGCCTCGTTTCTGGAAACCTCGCGCCTCTACGCCCTGACCGTCGCCAGCATCGAAGCCGAATGGCTGGAAGAACTGGCGCCGCATCTGTGCGTGTATTCCTGGACCAATCCGCGTTGGCAGAAAAAGACCGGACAGGTGGTGGCCGACGAGCGGGTCAGCCTGTTCGGCTTGGTTATCGTGTCGGCTCGACCGGTCAATTACGGCGCGAAGGGGGCGGCGGCCCAGGCCGAAGCCCGCGCCATCTTCATGCAGCGGGCGCTTCTCGACGGCGAAATCCTTGGCGACTATCCCTTCCTCGAACAGAACCGCGCCTTGGTTGCGGCTTGGCGCGAGCGCGAGCAGCAACTGCGGAAAAATGTGTTGCTGAAGGATGACGGTGAACTGGCGGCCCTCTACGACCAGCGTCTGCCGCCTGAGGTCTACGACCGCGCCACCTTGAATCGCTGGCTGCGGCGGGAAAAAAAAGGCGAAGGCCGAGAGCTGCTGTTTTCCGAAGCGGATATTTTGCGCCAGAGCGTGGACAAGGACCATGCTGGTAATTTTCCGACGACGCTCAGCGTGCGCGGTCACGCGATTCCGATCAGCTACCATTTCGCGCCAGGTGAAGACGATGACGGCATGACCTTTCATATCCCTTTGTCGATGGCGCCGATGCTGGACCCAGCCCCGTTTGAATGGCTGGCCCCTGGAATGCTGGCGGAAAAGGTGACGGCGCTCCTGCGCGGCCTGCCGAAAAATATTCGCAAAAGACTGGTGCCGCTGAATTGTGCGACCGAGCGTCTGCTCGACGATATGCGGCACGGCAAAGGATCGTTGTATCTGGCTTTGCAGTCGTCGATTCTGAAATTATTTCGTCTGGCGGTTGGCCGCGCCGACTGGCCGGAAAACGATCAATTGCCGCCGCATCTTTCGGCGCGTTTCCTGTTGCTTGATAGCGATGGCCGTGAGGTGGCCGCCGGTCGCGACCTCGCGCGTTTGCTGAAGGCGCGAGAAGCGGCGGATAACGGCCAGGCCATGGCGGCGGCATTCACAGAAACGCCGCCGGAAGTGGAAAAATGGCGGCGGCTGGTCACGCGGCAATGGGATTTTGCTGATCTGCCGGAAACCGTCAGTATTCTTGCGGCCGATGGCAGCCTGCGCGGCTTGCTCTTTTCCTGCCTTGCGCCGACGGAAGATCAGGGCGCGGCGCGGGTCGAATTTGTCGCCGACCTGGCGTCGGCTAGGGCGATGAACCGCCATGGCCTGGCGCTTTTATACCGCTTGCAGTTTGCCGATGCCTGGCGTTCCGTAAAAAAATACGCCGCCACCGCTTTTTCCGGGCCGTCGGTCTTGGCGCTCTTGCCAGAAGCGGCGCTTGGCCAAGCCACGCTGGAAAAATTGCTCTTCCGCCTGATCCTGACCATTTTTTCCTGCGATGACGGCATTCCGGCCTCGGATGTTTTTCAGGCTGAAGTCGCCCGCGTCAAAGAGGCCGGTTTTTTTGCTTTGGGCCGTGAGCTGTGCGACCGTCTGTTGGCGGCGCTGCGCCTGCGTCGGGAAATCGCCGCGAAAATCGCCGCTCTGGGCGGGAAAACCGGCGCGGCTGGGCACAGTGGTTTTATCGCCGAGAAGCGGGCGATGTTCGTCGAATTGCTGTGGCTGGTCGCGCCGCAAGACCTGCTGGCGCGTGAGGAAGCGCTGGATGTGACGCGCATGGAGCGCCAGTTGAAAAGCCTTGCGGCACGCCTCGAACGCTTCAGCCTGAACCCGGCCAAGGACGAGGAAAAGGGGCGACAACTCACGCCGTTTCTGCCATCGGCGGCGCATCTCGCGGCCACCCTTGCCGAACGGGGCCGGGAACTCCCGGTTGAAGACCGCGACCTGGCCCACGCCTACTTGGCTATGGTTGATGAATTCCGCATCTCGCTCTTTTCGCCGGAAATGAAAACGCTGATGCCGGTTTCGGCCAAGCGCCTGGAAAAATTGCGCGAACAACTGACAGCGCGGGGTTTGGCGGCGCGGGCTTAGGGGCGCGCGGAACTCCGAAGATGGGTCATGAGGCGACGTCTCCGGTTTTCTCAACTTGCGCGAAATAATGCTCAACCTGAAGCGTGAAAATTACGCCGAAACCAAGAGCTGGGCAGAGTAGTGGCAATTGGAACTGGCTGAGTGGGAATCCGCCCCCACGTGATGCCAGTTGGTGATTGAGTAGGCTGTGGCGTTTTTTCAGGTCGGCCAGAAGCGGAAGAAGTGCTGCGTCGGGCCGTGTCCTTGCCCGATTTGATAGGCGGATCCGGCGGCCAGAGCGCCAGTGACATAGCCTTTGGCGGCGCGAACCGCCGTTTCCATATCCTGCCCCAGGGCCAGTCGGGCGGCGATGGCGGCGCTCAGGGTGCAGCCGGTGCCGTGGTTGTTGCGGGTGGCGACGGCCTGACCGGGCAGGATGATGGAACGATTTTTTTCTCCCCAGTAGAGCGCGTCGTCGCGGCGGACGCCCGGCAGATGCCCGCCTTTCAGCAAGACGTTTTCGCAACCGAAACCCGCCAGTTCGCGGGCGGCCTCGGCCATTTCCTCGCCCGTGATACTGTCGCGACCCAACAGCGTCGCCGCTTCTGGCAGATTTGGCGTGATTAGCCGGGCTAAAGGAATCATCTCGTCGCGCAGGGCGGCGAGCGCGTCATCCAGCAACAATCTGTCGCCGCTTTGCGCCGCCATCACCGGGTCGAGCACGATATTCTTCACCGCATAACGACGCAGCGTCGCGGCCACCGTCCGAATCAATTCCGGCGAAAACAACATGCCGATTTTTATCGCGTCGGCGCCTATATCTTCCAGCACCGCTTCAATCTGGTCTCGGACCACCGCCGCCGGTATCGCGTGGATGGCGCGGACGCCCATGGTGTTTTGCGCCGTCACGGCGGTTATCGCCGACATGCCGTAGCAACCGTGCGCCGCGAAGGTCTTGAGATCGGCCTGAATGCCCGCGCCGCCGCCGCTGTCGGAACCGGCGATAGTCAGGACTCGCGTGTATTGTTTTGGTGGATTCATGGGCGCGACCTGGATTTAGTGTGTAAAAAACGTCAGGACATGTGGCTCTCGCCGCTATATCTCTATAGTCACGCCGCTCGCGCCCTGTCAAGTTCCGCCCCGCGCCCGCCCCGTCGCCAATGCGGCCATTGTCACAAACGCCATCGGTGAAGATTACGAAAATAGAGTCCCCCTCAAAAAATCCCTACCGTCGGCAATGTTCTGAGTGTCGCGTCTGGCCGGGATGCGATGGAGCGGAATAGTGGTTTTATGTATCTTTTTGCGGTAATTGATTGGTATTCTCGCAAGGTTATGAGTTGGGAATTATCGAATACGCTGGATACGGGTTTTTGCCTGAAAGGTTTGCAGGCGGCGGTGAAGGAATATGGACATCCGGCGATAGTGAATACTGATCAAGGTTGTCAATTTACATCTGATGAAGGGCGGACGTATCTAGCGAATGTTAATATACGTCAGAGTATGGGCGGGCGTGGCCGCTGGGTGGATAATGTGGTCATTGAACGCTTTTGGCGGACGATCAAATACGAGGACATCTATTTGAAGTCATATGATAATCCTGTAGAACTGGAAAAAAGGCTGGAGGCTTTTATCAAGCGGTATAATAATGACCGACCACATCAGTCATTAAATGGTATTACCCATGATCAGATATACTTTGAGAAGATAAGGCGAGCGGCATGACCTCGTTTCGCGGGCGGCTTTGTATGGGCCGCCCGCGAAACGAGACACCGGGAACCGGCGCGGCATAGCTTCAAACACCAGGGGATTGGTCCAAAAATAGGGAGCGCCACTCAATTCGCCTCTTGACAAATCCCCGCCGTTTGATTTTCATCTTTCGTTTGGGTTTATATTTTTGTTATCCCTTTTCCCTCTTGACAATAATGCCTGACGCTAAAAATAATTTCTGCCGGTCTGCCGGTCTGCCGGTCTGCCGGTCTGCCATACACGCGCGTTTTACGCAGGCTGAGCGACGCTTTCGGCGCGGCCACTTTTTTTCTTGCAAATAATTCCCCCGTCTCTCGTTTGAGAGGCGGGGTTTTTTTGTGTTTGTGACTCGGAATTGACGGCAGGACGGCAGCCACCTTCAGAAAGGAGAAGAAAAAAGATGAAAAAATATCTGTGCGTCGGCCTGATGGCAGCAATGTCCGCAAGCGGCGCGGTTTTTGCGGCTGAGAACAATGAGATTGAGGCGGCGGTCGGTAGTTTGGTGAATTCCATTAATGCTTCCGTTGCCAAACAATTGGAAAGCGCGGAAAAGCAGGTTGAGGAAGCGCGGAAAAATGGGGACAGAAATGCAAACGCTACGATTATCACCTGCTCCGACAAAAATGGTGGAACCCGAAACATTCAGGTGCAGGGGGGCATGAACAATACCGTGATTGTCAATTGCCGGATGGATGAAAATGGCCAGCCGCATATCACGGTCAAAGGCGATGGCGCTGTCCGCGAAATCGGCGCAGTCAGGATAGAGAATGGTGCGGGAAACATGCGTGTCATCAACAGCAATCAGTTAGGTACAGGGTCGGAAATTGTTGTTGATGGCAAAAACGCCAAAGCATCGGTGGGCAATGTCGAGGTGAAAAGCGGCAAATTGAACAACACGACGATTATCAACAACGCGGTCATTAACGGTAGCACGATGAAAGCGATAGGGGATGGAGTGCGGGCCAATTCCGGTAGTATTGTCGTGGAGTAGATTTCTTATGATTGGAGATGCCAGTTTCAAGAAAGGCTCTTTTGGCATCGGGAGTGCAGATTATCTCATTACTGAATGAGGGTGGTATGAAAGGGATGAAAAAGGTTGTGACAGGGTTGGTGATTGGTGTGGCGGTGGTGTCGTGGGGGGCGGCGGCATGGGCGGCTGGTGTCCGCGCCGGTGTAGGTGGCGCGAGTATAGGCGCTTCGACAGCCACTAAGGTGTCTGGCGGAACCATTAGTAATTCTGCCAAGGTTAGCGGAGGAACGAACATGGCTGTTGGCGAAAATAGCATGGCGGCATCAGGGTCAAATATTATTCGTAATGGAGCGGAGGTTAGTGGCGGAACCATTAGTAATTCTGCCAAGGTTAGCGGAGGAACGAACATGGCTGTTGGCGCAGGAAGCACAGCTGTCAGTGGGTCTAACATAGTTGAATGAATGAGTATTTTAGGTGATGGGCGAAAAGCGTTGTTGCACCCCGCATAAAGCCGCACAAACATCGGGTACAATGAGGACGATCAACAGATTTCGCCCATCACCCCCCATCCGCGCACATAACTTTATAGTAGGCCGAAGCCAGAGCATCCCAATCCAGCGCTTCGGCCATCTTGACCCATCTGTTGTCAGGGGTCAACTCCCCGCCAAAGGGCAGGCGGAACCCTGGCAAGGTCATCTGACGGCTACTCGTATATCTGATCATTTTCCCCACATCATTTCCAAGTATTTCGCTGCTTTTTATTGGCGGGAACATAGCCACAAAAAACTCACTTTACCTTATTATTCCAATATATTACAGCTTTTTAAGGAGAATCTAAGTATGAAAAAAATTTGTTTGAGCCTTGCAATATTGATTTTTATTGCCGATATTGGATTCGCGGTCGAATTTAAGGATCCGCTCAAAGATTATAAAGGCACCATCAAAAAACATGATGCTAATGCGCAACATAAAATGATTTATCAGGCGTGGGGCAATAACATGGCCAAACGCATCATGGATGGCAAAACCAAAGGTGTGGTTGTTGATACCAATGGTACCGTCCATGGGGTGGGAAGCGTAACCGGCTCAGGAAATGTCGTTATTGGACAAGATGCACAGGTTAACGGACCTATCATCAATATGAGTACAACCAGAGATACTAATGTCATTTCTATTGATAAATAAATCAATGACTTCTCACAATAATTTTTTGGTTCTGAAAAATTATGTTTCTTGGTTAACCTACTGTCTCGTTTTGGTTTTTTGTTTCATGCTGGGCGCTTGCGTGCAGCCAGGGCCACCCAAATTGCCGGACACGAAACCGGAAACCGCCAGTAGTCAGTCCACAGCGTACACTCGTGCGCTGAAGGATATGAATCTTTTGTTGGACGTATATTTGCCGCCAGCTCAATGCGACTTCCTCTATTACGTGAAGCCAATCATTGATAAAACGTATATTGCCGTGAGCTCCGGTGGTGAGATTCCATCCGATATGGGAGATATGGTTCGGGCGGCTTTTGGAGATATTCACAATGGGATTCGCGTACTTGAACAATATACAGATGTGGATATGACACAGATTCAAGTTGAGTTGCAGAAGGGTATTGCGACCAAACCTAGAGAACAAGATATTCGTCCAAAACCAAATTTTATAGTGTCCGGTTCTATTTCCGTATTTGATCGTGGTTTGGAGAGTGTATCCCGCACGCCGAAATTACTGGGAAATATATCCTCCGGAGATATTGATTTGAATGCGGAAACGAAAAAAGAAACAACAAAATCTCACTTGGGTGTGATTTTGTTGGTTTCGTCTCCGGATGGTATTTCTCTTCCTGGCAGATTTGGCGCAGAAATGGATGTTTGGAACAGTAAAGATGGTGTGAATGTCGGTTTCGCGATTAAAGGAATTGGTTTTGGCTATACCGCTGAGGGGGTGGCTATTCAGGGCAGACACCAAGCGCTTCGGCTCATTGCCGATTTGAGTGTGGTGCAAATTGTCGGCAGGACTCTTTCGCTTCCGTATTGGCGCGTTCCTTTGGCTCAATCTCCATCTTCAAAAATCTATGAGGAGGATGAGATCGTTTATCGTGATTGGCGACAGGAATATGGCAATAGAATTTCTAATCGTTCTTTAATTCCCTACATGCAATCTGCTTGCATAGCCAATGGAGATGATTCCGTTCAAGTCACAGGGATAGCGGAAGAGCCAGGCTTTCAAGCCGCGCTTACCCATTTCGCGGAGAAATATCATGTGAGAGAGCAGAATAATCAACAATATCCTCAATACCCAAGTTTTGAGTTATTCAAATCTCTAGAGATGAACCGTATCTTAGATAGAAGTAGAGCCGCTTTAGCTTGGAATGCTTTGAATGCGTTTCAAAGTCGGAATGTTGCGTCTTCTATAATTAGTCCATCGAAAGCCTTATCACCAACTGAACAATCTGCCGTCGAAGTTCAGCCCACGCCAAAACCGCGCCGCGTTAAACCATCACCCGCGCAGCCTGTGTTGCCTGATGACCTTGATGCCAAGATGGAGGGTTTGTTATGAGCGAATTTGTTGTGAATCATGCTCTATCGCGTGGCGTGGCAATCCTGTCGTCTTCGCGCCTTGCCGTTCAATATTTGACAGGCGGTTTCCTGATGCTCGCGATTGCGCTGTCAGCTGCCGTGCCGGTTGCCGCCGTCGGCGTCGATGACACTGTCCGCCATGTTTTTGTGACTAACACCGAGTCTTTGTCGTCGCCAGCTATGCGCCTCGATGTCGAAAGTCAGGCCATCAAGGACAAATTTCTTGCCGACGCCACGCCAATCCGCCGGGCATTGGCGGGCAAACGGGCGGCGCTTCAGGCGGTGTACCGCGCCAGAACCGGCGATACTGCCGCCGCTGCCCGTCTGGGTGAGGAAATTTTCGATTTGCGCGAGCAATTGCGGCTCAAAGCCCAGGCCATCGGCCTGTTGCCCGCCCTGTTGATGGATGGAGAAGAATCGGAATGCGCTGGAGAAAGTCGGCGCTGATTTGTCTTTGACGTTCCAGAGTCACCGCCTTTTGTCGGGTGATGGTGCCGTTCTGTTGTCCGCCGTTGTGAAAATGAAACCTGGTATCGGAAAATGGGGATGCCGCATAGCATATTGACGAATAAAAACTGACTGTTCGCTGATGAAAAAAATAACCTGTTTTTTGTTCTTGTTCTGTCTGATTTGTTTATGCGCGGGTTTGGCTATGGCCCGCACGCCGCTGCCTGTGGATGGGAAGAGCGAAAAAAGCAAAATCTATCAGCGGATTATCACTCATCCGGGCGCGGTTCTTCAAGCCGCGCCCGGCGGCTCGTCCCTGGGGGAAACCGCTCCCACGTTCACTCCGTTTTATGTTTTTGACGCGCGTGACATCCAGGGAGAAACCTGGTTTGAGGTCGCGCCGGGCACGGGCGGTGAAAATCCGCGCTGGATTAAAGAAAAAGACTGTTCGCGCTGGGATAAGGCGCTGACGCTGCAATTCGCCGATCGCATGGGGAGGAGGTCGGCGCTGTTTTTCAAATCCCGCGTGGATTTGGAAAATCTGGTGGCCGCTGACGATATTGCGGGAACCTGGGACGGGATTCTGCGGGCGCATGAGCAGAATCCCGCCATGTCCATGCTGGTTGATACCGAAGACCGGCAGGCGGCGGTGCCCAGGGATAATTGTTCCGTTCCGTGCGATCATATTCCGATTCGTAGCTGGCCTTTATTTCATGCGCAAGCTATACTGCGGGAAATGATTGAATCACATCGGAGGTCAAAAGATGAGTCATAACATTCACA
>JAITSS010000058.1 GCA_031287565.1 Desulfobulbaceae bacterium | reverse complement strand
CGCGAGTCCGCGAGTCCGCGAGTCCGCGAGTCCGCGAGTCCGCGAGTCCGCGAGTCCGCGAGTCCGCGAGTCCGCGAGTCCGCGAGTCCGCGAGTCCGCGAGTCCGCGAGTCCGCGAGAAAAAAATGTCAGGCTTGCGCGGTGCCGTCAAGTGAAATTCCTCTTTAAAAGGGATATTTTTTTTATCGGCGCGCGTTTACACGCCGGGTAGGCGGGCGGGCGTGTCTTCGCCGCTGGTTTTGCCTTTTTTGTCGCTGGTTTTTTCCGCCGCCGCTGGTTTTATCGCGGTTTCCTCGGCCACTGGCATTCCATAGGCCAGGCGGACAGTGTTTTCGATCTGCCGACACATGTCAGGATGCTCGTTCAGATATTTTTTCGCGTTCTCTCTTCCCTGGCCGATTCGTTCATCTTTGAAGGCGTACCAGGCGCCGCTTTTATCGACAAAATTCTGCTCGACCGCCAGGTCTAAAATATCACCGGTCTTGGAAGCGCCCTCACCGAACATGATGTCGAATTCGGCGGCCTTGAATGGCGGCGCGACCTTATTTTTCACCACTTTGACCTTGGTGCGGTTGCCGACCGTATCTTGTCCCTCTTTAATCGAATTGATTTTGCGAATATCCAGGCGGATTGACGAATAAAACTTCAGGGCGTTGCCGCCGGTGGTGGTTTCCGGATTGCCGAACATGACGCCGATTTTCATACGAATCTGATTGATGAAAATGAGAATCGTGTTGCTGCGGTTGATGACGCCGGTGAACTTGCGCATTGCCTGCGACATCAATCGCGCTTGCAGGCCGACATGGGCGTCGCCGACATTGCCGTCGATTTCCGCTTTTGGCACCAGGGCCGCCACCGAGTCGATGACGATGACATCGACGCCGCCGGAGCGGATGAGGATTTCGGCGATTTCCAGGGCCTGCTCGCCGAAATCGGGTTGCGATACCAGCAGTTCGTCGATATTGACGCCCAAGCGTTCGGCATAACTGGTGTCGAGCGCGTGTTCGGCGTCAATGAAGGCCGCCGCGCCGCCAAGTTTTTGCGCTTCGGCGATGGCGTGCAGGGCCAGGGTGGTTTTGCCGGATGATTCCGGCCCGTAGATTTCGGTGATGCGGCCACGCGGATAGCCGCCGATGCCCAGGGCCAAATCGAGGCTCAGAACGCCGCTGGACAGCACTGGCACTCGGTCAACGACCTGGCTGCCCAGGCGCATGATTGATCCCTTGCCGAACTGGCGCTGAATCTGGCTGATAGCGTTTTCGACGCTGGTTGATTTATCTTTCGGGGCTTCGGCCATGGTGTCTCCTGTTGATGGAAAGTTGATTTTTTTGGAACATCGCGCCGCCTTTCTACCACACTTCAGGCCGGTTTACGAATCGGCG
Organism: Desulfobulbaceae bacterium; assembly: GCA_031287565.1. GTDB lineage: Bacteria > Desulfobacterota > Desulfobulbia > Desulfobulbales > Desulfocapsaceae > UBA8130. Next base: position 26,296 of record JAITSS010000058.1, on the reverse strand, counting down.
CCCGCGTCTGTCTGGCGTTGCGCCGTAAAGAGGGCTACGAACCGTTCCGCGCCGGAAAATGGCAGGCGATAGTGGCGAATCTCCGGCGCGGACAGCGCCAGCCTGACGATAATTTCTTGCGCTTGCGCCAGCTCTTCCGGCCATTTCCGGCCCTTCATGCAGATGATGTTCCGACCGGCGGCAAGCCAGGGGGCAATCATGTGTAAAAATCCGGCGAGGTCATCGACGGCGCGGCTGGTTATGTGGCTTGCGGCGATGGTTTGCCTGGCCTGCGGAGAAATATCTTCCAGGCGGCATTCATGGCAGGTGACATGCGGCAGATGGAGCGAGCGCGTTCCCTGGCGTAAAAAGGCCGCCCGTTTCTGGCGCGGCTCAATAAGATGGACAGTCAGATTTGGTCTTGCCGCCGCCACGATGAAACCAGGAAAACCGGCGCCGCTGCCGACATCGGCGAGACGGGTATCGGGAGAATCCGGCAAAAACGGCAGAATGGTCAGCGAATCGAGAACATGCTCGGCGATTTCCGGGTCGCTGGCTTTTTTGGCGATGAGGTTGGTTTTGGCCGACCATTTTTTTAAGAGAAGAATGTAGTCGAGCAGGCGGGCGTGACCGGCTGCATCAACCGTAATCTCCAGCCGCGCCATACCCTCGCGTAGCAGGGCGGCCAAGCTATCCATCCTAACTCCTGACCGCAACCGAATTGGCGTGGCCGGTCAGCCCTTCCAGACCAGCCAGGCGTTGGATATGGACGGCGTCGTTCATGAGCGCCTCGCGGCTGTAGCTGATGATCGAGCTTTTCTTTACGAATGTATCGACGCCCAAAGCCGAGGCGAAACGCGCTGTGCCCATGGTCGGCAGCACGTGATTTGGCCCAGCCAGATAATCGCCGGCGGCCTCCGGGGTGTGGCCGCCAAGAAAAATCGCTCCGGCGTGGCGAATTTTCGGCAACCATAACCACGGGTCGGCAAGCATCAATTCAAGATGCTCGATGGCGATTTGATTGGCCAGGTTAATGGCTTCCTCAATATTGTCGGCAATCAGGACGCATCCTCGGTCAGCCAGAGATTTTTCGGCTATATCGCGCCGTGAAAGATGCGCCAGTTGCCGCCTTACTTCATCTGATAGGGCAGAGGCCAGATTTTTATCGGTGGTGATCACGACGGCGAGCGCCTGCGGGTCGTGCTCGGCCTGGGCCAGCATATCGGCGGCGACATGCGGGCATTTGGCGCTTTCATCGGCGATAATCAGCACTTCCGACGGCCCGGCGATCATGTCGATGCGGACGCGGCCAGAGACCTGACGCTTGGCCTCGGCGACAAACTGATTGCCCGGCCCGACAATGACATCGACTGCGGGCACCGTCTCGCTGCCGTAGGCCAGGGCCGCGATTGCCCAGGCCGAACCCAATTTGTAGATTTCTTTTATCCCGATTTCACCGGCCGCCACCAGAAGATGCGGGCTGATTCCGCCGCCCGCGTCCGGCGGCGTCACCATCACCAGGCGCGGCACTCCGGCTATTAAAGCCGGGATGCCGTTCATGAGAACCGACGATACCAAAGGCGTTGAACCACCTTTGCCGCCTGGCACATACAGTCCCGCCGAATCGACGGGGCGCACCAGACGGCCGACGACCACGCCATCGGCGCGGGTCTGAATCCACGAATCTTCGATTTCTCGCTGATGAAAATCCGTGATGCGGCGAATCGCCAGGGCCAGCGTGGCGCGAAAATCATCATCGACTTGCTGATACGCCGCTTCGATTTCGGCGGGGCGCGCGGTAAGACCCGCGACCGTCATATTGGGCGCATCGAAGGCGCGGCAGTATTCCAACAAGGCGTCGTCGCCGCGTTTGCGCACGGCGGCGAGAATCTCGGCGACCGCCGCCAACGGCGAATCGTCGCCTTCCTGGAAACGCGATAACAGGGCGGCGATACGGGCCTGACCTTCAGAACTGGCGATGCGCAGGGGAGAAATCATGGCGTGTTTTTATGGGAATGGAGGACGAAAAGATTTGTGGACAGCGGTATTTCCTGCCTGAGTCATACACCGGATGCCCCGCTTTTGTTCTAGCGAATGCCCGTGCCGCCGGGACCAATCAATTCGCCCGGCGGCTTGGTGTCCTACAGGCTGATGACGGCGGCGTCGCAGACCAGTTTGATCAGTTCGACGGCGGTGCTCATGCGAGCGCCTTCAATCAGGTCGCCTTCGCTGATGCCGCGGGCTTTGGCGCAGGGCGAGCAGACGAGAACCGGCACCGCGTTGGCTTGCAGATAGGTCATCAGGTCGTCGGCGATGTCGCCGGTGGCCGAACGGACGTTGTCGAGCAAACCTTTTTTTGCCAGGTAGGTCGCTTCATCCAAAAGAAACAGGCTGACGTTTTTCCCCTCTTTGTGGGCGATGGTGGCCAGATGGATAGCCCTGGTGGCGCGGTTGGGGTTGTCGGTGCCGCAGGCGATGGTGATAACGACGTTGTTGGTCATGGTCTTCTCCAGTATGGGGTTTGCTCTTGTCCAGCCGCGCGGGCCGGGCGGGAAAAGCGGGGGCATTCTTTGTGAAACGGTTGCGGGGTGGGGAAAAGGCAATATAGTTACCGCACGCTTGCGCCGCCAGTTTTTTTACCCCAACCGCATGAGAGAGAAAAGGGATGGACTTCGCGCCAAAATGGATGGCCTGGGAGATCAGCCGTCGCTGCAATTTCGCCTGCGTCCACTGCCGCTCCTCTTCGGAAATGGTCGCCGCCGAACACCCGGATGTGCCGTTGGCCGAGGCGGAACGGATTCTTGACGATATTGCCGCCTATGCTTCGCCGGTCGTGGTGTTATCCGGCGGCGAACCGCTCCTGCATCCTGATGTGTTCGCCATCGCCCGCCACGGCGACGCCCTGGGATTGCGCATGTGCCTGGCGACCAACGGTAGCTTAGTTGACGATGGAATCTGCCAGGATATGCGGCGGGCCAATATCAAAATGGTGTCGCTCAGCCTGGACGGCGCGCATCCGGCCAGTCATGATGATTTTCGTGGTCAGGCCGGGGCCTTTGTCGGCGTCATGCGGGCCATGGAATTGTTCCGCCGTCATGGCATTCCTTTTCTCGTCAACTCCAGCTTCACCAAACGCAATCAGACGGAAATTCCCCAAGTGTACCGTCTCGTGAAAAGCCTCGGCGCCGTCGCCTGGTATATGTTCATGATTGTGCCTACGGGACGCGGCGAGGAGATCATGGATGAGTTGATTCCGTCCGATGTTTACGACGAGATTCTCGCCTGGCATTACCAGACCGAAAAGGCCGAACATGAACTGCTGATGCGTCCGACCTGCGCCCCGCATTACTACCGCGTTGTCCGGCAAATGGCGAAAAAGGAGGGAGAGCGCTTCACCCAGCGCAGTCTCAGGTTTTCCACCGGCGGCTCGAAAGGTTGCCTGGCCGGGCAGTTGATCTGCTTAGTCGATGTTGACGGCTTCGTGCTGCCGTGCAGCTACTTTCCCCTCGCGGCGGGCAGCATCCGGCGACAATCTTTTCGCGAAATCTGGGAGACGTCCTGGATTTTTCAGCAATTACGTGATTTTTCCCAATATAAAGGCCGCTGTGGCCGTTGCGAATATATAAACGTCTGCGGCGGTTGCCGTGCCCGCGCCTACGCGGTCAGCGGCGATTATCTGGCGGAAGAGCCGTTCTGTTCGTATCAGCCCGGCTTGAAACAGGCGCAAGCCATGGTTTCGGCCTGAACATTTTCCCAGGAGACAGCCATGAACGAGAGCTTTTTGCAGGCCTGCCGCGGCGAGCGCGCGAGCCACACCCCGGTGTGGATGATGCGCCAGGCCGGGCGCTATCTCCCTGAATATCAAAAGGTGCGTGGAACGATTCCTTTTCTCGAACTGTGCAAACGTCCGGAACTCTGCGTCGAAGTGACGCTGCAACCGCTTAAGCGTTTTGATATGGATGCGGCGATTCTCTTTTCCGACATCTTGATTCCTATCGAAGCAATGGGCGCCGAATTGTCGTTTCATGAGGGAAAAGGGCCGTTGATCGCCAACCCATGCCGCGACGCCGAGGCGGTCGGACGTTTGAAAGTGGCTGAACCGGCCAACGACATGCCCTTCGTCCAGGAAACGATCCGCCTGCTACGGCGCGAGCTGGACGTGCCGCTGATTGGCTTCGCTGGCGCGCCCTTCACCTGCGCAACTTATCTGATTGAAGGTGGCAGCTCAAAATTTTTCCATGAAACGAAAAAGATGATGTTTGGCCAACCGGGCCTATTCCATCGCCTGATGGACAAAATCAGCGAAACGGTCATCCGCTCTTTGCGGGCGCAGGCCGAAGCCGGGGCGCAGGCGCTGCAACTTTTTGATACCTGGGCCGGTGTCCTCGCCCCCTGTGATTTCGAGGTTTTCGCCCTGCCCTATGTGCAGCGCATTTTCCGCAAACTGCGTGACCTGAATGTGCCGCTGATCTACTTCGCCAATAACGGCGCGACCTTGATCGACCTGTCGGCGCAATCCGGCGCGCATGTGCTTGGCCTTGACTGGCGCATGGATATTGGCGACGCTGCCCGCCGCATCGGCCGGTTGGCGGTGCAAGGCAATCTTGACCCGCTGGCGCTGTTTTTGCCCCCGGATGAATTGAAGGAGCGGATTGGTCGTCTGCTGAACGGCGCCCGCGACGCCTGCGGCCATATTTTCAACCTTGGTCACGGCATTCATCAGCAGACGCCGCCGGAACAGGTGCGCCTGGCGGTCGAATTTGTCCATGAACTTTCGGCGCGTTGACAGGAGAAGGCCATGAATATCCCCAGTGTTTCCGAATGTTTTTCTTATATGAACGACTTTGGCATGTATGCTCACATCCGCGAACATTCGCTGATGGTGGCCCGCGTCGCCGAGTTCATGTATCGCGAGCTGGCGGCGAAAGGCGCCAACCTGCCGCCAAAAGAACTGGTTGTCGCCGGGGCGCTTCTGCACGACATCGCCAAATCGAAGTGTTTGCAAGAAGGCTGCCAGCACGCCCAGACTGGCGAGGAAATCTGTCGCGATTTGGGCTATCTGGAGGTGGCCGAGATGGTGCGCTACCACGTGAATTTGCCGGGTCTGCGCCCGGATGCCTACAGGCGAAACGATTTTAGCGGGCCGGAACTGGTGTATTATAGTGACAAACGAGTGAAGCATGACAGCATCGTCATGCTGGATGAGCGCTTGGCCTATATCCTGGGAAAATACGCCAAGGACAAACCGGAGTGGGAGGGAAATATCCACGCGAATTTTAGGATGTGCGGCGAGCTGGAGGGCTATCTTTTCACTCGCCTTGATTTCACGCCCGCCGATGTCGCCGCCCGCATCGACCGGAACCTGTTCACCTGACTGGCGTGGGAAGAAGAGTATTCGGCTATACGATGCGCGCACTGCGCAGCGGTTGGACGACCCATGATCGCCCCGCTTGCTTGAGGCGGAACCATTTCGCTGCTTCCGCATGTCGCGTCCCCCGATGATGAGAATGCGCCACATATGCCTGACCACGATTCAAACGGTCAGCATGATCAATGAGGCGTTACGCCCGGTCGCCGCGAGTCCCGTGGCCATGGCCCGCCGGTGCGAAAAAAAATCGCGCTGGCAGCGCGTGCACACGGTGGGGAGCTGGATATGTTCCGCCGCTAAACCAGCTTCGAGCAATTGCCATTCAGATATGCGCCAGAAATTGAAATGGTCGGCGCGGGGCATAAATCGCTGAAATGTTGGCGGTAAATGCTCGCGGTAGCCGACAAATTCACCGCAACATGGGCCAAGCGACGGGCCAATCAAAGCGCGCAGGTCTTGCGGGCGGCAGTGGAATTCGGCGCGCAGATGGGCCACGGTGGCGGCGAGAATGTTGGCGACACTGCCCCGCCAACCGTTGTGAATGGCGGCGACCACGCGGCGGTTCGGCTCATAGACAAGCACCGGTTGGCAGTCGGCGTGCTGAATCATCAAGGCGACGCCGGGCTGGTCGGTAATCAGGGCGTCGCAATCGGCGATTTCGCGGTCGGCGCGCGGTCTGTCTGAGCAGACAGGCGGCGCTGTTAAAGTAAAGATGTTGACGCTGTGCGTCTGCCGCGCCGACACGAGATAGGTCGCGCCTAGTAAATTTTTCAGCAGGCGGCGATTTTCCAGAACCAAGTCATCGTGGTCACCGACATGGAAACCGACATTGAGTGAAGCGTAAGGGCCGCCACTGACGCCGCCCAAGCGGCCCGCGAAGAGGCAGTGGCCGCCGGGAAAGTCGATGATCGGATATGGTGGATTCATAAGTCCTTGATAATGGCTGTGTGTTGATGCCCCCTCGATGGTCGGGGCGAACCGGTTTGCAGCGTTCAGCGGCGTTTCCCTTAACCCGCCGTTTTTCCATACGCCAGTGAAAACTTTATGGTAAAATTTATGCTTCCAGGCGATTGGCGGTCGGGAACAGTCAGAAACAGCGAAGGTTGGCCGCGCTACGAGATAGGCTATATAAAACAGATAGGAAAAGCCCTATTCCTAACTTATTAAAATCGCCAATAGCGCCTGGCTTTTATCCAGGGAACTCGTTGAAATTCCTGGCCCATATGGCTGTTACGGCAAAACGACGGCGAGTCGGTTTGTTGAAACATATGTCTGTTGCGCAAAGCCAAGTGGGGTGGTAGGCTCAACAAAATGGCTGGTTAATTGGGAAAGAGGAAGCTCCGGATCCAAAAAGTAATTTGTCAGGAAACGGGGCGTTTCCGGTGTGAGGACTCATCGCAATGGGAGGAAACGTATGCACGATTTTTCGTACAAAGGTGTCAGCTACCAGGTGGATGACCAAGGCTGTTTGCTTGATCCCCGCGTCTGGAACAAGGATTTCGCCGAGGGTATGGCCAGGGAATGCGGCATCCCGGTGCTGTCGAAAGAGCACTGGGGCGTCATTGATTTTGTCCGTGATAACTTCATAAAAACCGGCATCTGCCCAACCATTTACGCAACCTGCAAAGCCACCGGCCTGCCTCCCAAGGAGATGCAGAAGCTGTTTCCCGCCGGCTATCATCGCGGTCTGTGCCGAGTGGCGGGCGTGCACTATCGGGTCAGCCATATGGATTACGGCACCCACATCCGCCAAAGCGTCGCCGACCTGCGGGCGCTGAACAACGACAAGGTGTATCGCACCGATGTGCGCGGCTTTCTGGTCACCCCGGAAGACTGGGATGAGGATTTCGCCCGCCATCGCGCCGCCGAAATGCGCATCGCTAAGGGCGAGATGACTGTCGAGCACTGGCAGGTCATCAACTTTTTACGGGATAGCTGGAAGAAGGATCACCGTATCCCGACCATCTATGAAACCTGCGAAAGCTGTAACGTCGATCTCGGCAAACTTGAGGAACTCTTTCCCGACGGCTACCACCGTGGGGCGATCAAGGCCGCCGGCTTGCGCTTCTTCTCGTAACGGCGCTCTCTCTCCGATGCGCGGGGCGGATTCCTTTTTGTGGGGAATCCGCCCTTTCTTTTTTTCAGTTCCTCGCGTTCTCTATCGCTTTTTTGAAGCCTGCCGCCGCGCCCACAATTACCTGTTCCGACACGCAGAAGGCCAAACGAATATGGCCGGGCCGTCCGAAGCCGCGCCCCGGCACCGCCAGGATGCGCTCCTCCTGGAGTATTCGGCAAAATTTCGCGTCGTCTTCAATCGGTGTCGGCGGGAAAATATAAAACGCGCCCTGCGGCCGCTGAAATTGAAAGCCCGCCTCTTGCAGAACCTGACAAAAGACATCGCGTCGGCGGGCGTAAACCGCCCTTGGCGCGGCGGCGTCCTGCAACTCGGCAACCACCCTTTGCATCAGGGCCGGAGCATTGACAAAACCCAGGATGCGGTTGGCGAGCGTCATCGCGGCAAGAAGCGACGCCTTGTCTTCAATCTCCGGATGGACGGCGGCAAAACCGATGCGCTCGCCAGGCAATGACAAATCTTTAGAGTGGCTGCCGACAATGATGCTGTCGCGGTAGACCGGGAACACGCCAGGACATATCCGGCCATCAAAAATAATGCCGCGATAGGGTTCGTCACTGATCAGGTAAATGGCCGCGCCGCGTTTTTCGGCAGCCGCCCGCAGTAACGCGCCGAGGCGCTGCAACTCATCAGTGCTGTAGACCCGCCCAGTCGGATTATTCGGTGAATTGATGATGATCGCCTTGGTTTTGGCGTTTATCGCCTGTTCAATGGCCACGAAATCAAGCCCAAATTCGCTGTCGGTCTCGACGACCCGGCTGACGCCGCCGTGATTGTCGATATAAAAATCGTATTCGACAAAATAAGGCGCGAGCAAAATCACCTCATCGCCGGGGTCAAGCAGGGCTTTTAATGTGATGTTGATCGCGCCCGCCGCGCCGCAGGTCATCAACAGTTCGTTGCCGGAAAGAGTCATGCCCTGCTCGCGGGAAATCCGGGTCGCCACCGCCTCGCGCGCGAAGGGATAACCGCCGTTGGCCATGTAGCCATGCACGCCCGGCTGCTGGTCGCGGCATACGCGGCTAAGCGCCTCGCTGAAGGCTGCGGGCGGCGGCACATCCGGGTTGCCGAGGCTGAAATCGTAGACGTTTTCCGCGCCATGCTTTTGTTTCATCACCGCGCCTTCTTCAAACATCCGACGAATCCATGATGACTTTTCGGTAAAACCACGCATCTTTTTGGCGATGGCCATATTGTTTCCTCCCACGACCCCGTTCAGTTGCCGTGTTTTTTCAGATAGTCATAGGCGGCGTTGATTTCCTTCATCTTGGCTTCCGCCACCCGCTGAAACTCCGCGCCGAGATGTCGCACCTTGTCAGGATGGTACTGCATACTGAGGGCGCGGTAGGCGTGTTTGATTTCCTCTTCCGAAGCGCTAGCCAGGAGGCCCAAGGTTGCCAGGGCGCGTTCGCGCTCACCGATCTGGCTGGCCGCGCCGCGTTGTTCCTGAAAACGGTATTTCCCTTCAATACTGCGCAATTCATATTCGGAAAAGCCGATAAACAGGGCGATGTTTCGCGCCTGCCGCAGGTCTCTTTCGGCGACAGGGCGGCGGGTATGCACCATCTGGAAGATGAGTTCGACGAGAATCAGCCGCGTGTGCATCGCCGAGCTGTCGCGGAATTCGATCAGAAGCGCGTCGAGCGACCTTGTCGATTCCCGCGCCACTTTGATCATCTCTTTAACCCAGGCCATTTGCGTCTGGTTATAGCCCAGGTGATAGCGGAAGAAATTGTTGATGGTCTGAATTTCTTCCCTGGTGACTTCGCCGTCCTGGGCGGCGATTTTCACCAGGATGCGCACCAAAAGCTCGACAAAGCGGTTATGGCTTTCGGTTTGTGATTTCTGATACTCTTCGATCTTCTGACGACTCCAATAGCCCCACAGACAAAAAAGGCCGATGAGCAGCAAAAAACCCAGCGCGCCGCTAAAAACCAAAGCGCCAAAGAGCTGGACCAGTCCCTTGGCGCCGCCGGTTAAAAGGGCGATGACGGCAAGAATGACGAGACAGCCGCCGCAGCCGGGGCCACCTGTTCCTTGGGTGCGATAGGTATTCACGGTTTCCCCGCGCTCCCGTTTTCAAAAAGGGCGTCAATGAATTCCCGCGCATCGAAATCGCGCAGATCGGCCAGTTGCTCGCCAACACCGATAAAGCGAATCGGCGCGCCCAATTCTTTGCTGACGTTGATGACGATGCCGCCTTTGGCGGTGCCGTCAAGTTTGGTTAAGGCGATGCCGGTGACCTGGACCGCTTCATCGAAGAGACGCGCCTGGGCGATGGCGTTCTGGCCTGTGGTGGCGTCCAGCACCAACAACACCTCATGCGGCGCGCCAGGCAACTTTTTGCCCATCACTCGTTTGATTTTCTTCAATTCTTCCATCAAATGCTGCTGCGTGTGCAGACGTCCGGCGGTATCAACCAGCACCACATCGTACTTTTTGGCCACCGCGTGCGCCATAGCGTCGAAAACCACCGACGACGGGTCGGAGCCGTCGTCCTTGGCCATAACCTGGATGCCGCCGCGCTCGCCCCAAATCTTCAGTTGCGAGACGGCGGCGGCGCGGAAGGTGTCAGCGGCGACCAGCAACACCGAATGCCCGGCCTGGTGAAATTTATGGGCGATCTTGCCGATGGTCGTGGTCTTGCCGACGCCGTTGACGCCGATGACCATAATGACAAATGGGCCGCCGCTTGGCCGCGTCCGCTCGGTGTCGCGCTCGGCGCGGGTCAGATAGTCGAGCATCTTGGCGCGGATGGCGTCGCGAAGCGCCGTGGGATTGTCGGTATCCTGATGCTTGACTCGCTGCCTGGCCGCATCAAGGATTTCCTGGCTGGTGGCGTAACCTAAATCGGCGGTGATCAGCAATTCTTCAAGCTGCTCAAACAGATTGCGGTCGATTTCTTTTTCGCCGTACAGCAGTTCGTCAAGCTGATTGGTGAAAGATTCCCTGGTGCGGCTCAGTCGCTCGGCCAAACGCGAGAACAGCCCGGATTTGCGGCTGGCTTTCGGTTGCGGCGCGGCGAAAAACGGAATCGCGTCTGATGGCGGAGCCGTCGGCGCTTCTTCCACTGATGTTTCTGCTGTTACTACTTCGTCCACCGATAATTCTTCGGTTACTACTTCTTCCGCCGACGTTTTTCTTGTCGCCGTGTCCTCGGACGCTTCCGCAGGCGCATCGGCATGTATTTCTTCCTGGGCGGGAATCGGTGTGTCATTCGCCACCGTTTCCTGTTCCGCTTCTTGTTGCGGCGACGCCATGTCGGCGTCCACGGCAGGCTGAGGCGCTTCCGCAGGCAAGTCCGCGAGCGTTTCCAACGAGGCGACCGGTTGCTCCGCGCTGATCGCCGCCAGGGATTCATCCATGGCAACAGGTGGCGCATCCGCCACTTCGATGGTCACGGCGGTGTCCGACGATTCCTCGCCGACGGCTAATTCCTGACTTTTTTCATTCTCATCTGGCGGCAGCGCGGCGGCTTCCTCGTCTGCGCTGACCTCCGACGGACGACGTTTTCGTTTGAACCAACTGAGCATGGGCGCGTGTGGGGATAGGCGAAGGGTGGATGGGCGTTTTCTCTAGGAAATTCGGCCATAATACGGATGGATGGTGGAGAACGCAAACAAAAAGCTGGCCAGCGCAGCGCGCGCGGTTCACCGCCGCCATCTGGCCATTTCAATCCACGCGCCCGCACGGAATGCGACATCGTGGTCAGGTATACGTGGCGCATCCATTGTTCTTCACAGAATTTTTCGGATATAACAGTGGCCAACCGAATCAGCGCTCGGCGACCGCGCCGCGATCCCATCAAACAAATACATTTATCAGGCAGGTATGGATATTCGACCAGAGCGAAAAAATGAACAGCCCACCGACATCGCCACCGTATTCGCCGCCTTGGAGAAGCGCATCGGCGGCCATATTCTCGGCAAAGGCGAGCAGATAAAACTGGCTTTGTGCTGTCTTCTGGCTAAGGGACATTTGCTGATTGAAGACATTCCCGGCATCGGCAAGACGACTTTGGCTAAGGTGCTGGCCAGGGTTCTGGGTTTGGAATTTCGTCGCGTGCAATGCACCAACGATATGCTGCCGGGCGACATCCTGGGCGTTTCCGTATTCGACCAGCGGAACGGCGCCTTTTCGTTTCATCCCGGCGCGGTCTTCACCCAGATTCTTTTGGCCGACGAGATTAACCGGGCGACGGCGAAAACCCAGAGCGCCCTCCTGGAAGCCATGGAGGAGCGGCAGGTTTCGATGGATGGTGAAAGCCGCCCGTTGCCCGCGCCTTTTTTTGTCGTCGCCACCCAGAACCCGCTGGAGCAGGCTGGAACCTATCCACTTCCTGAGTCGCAGCTCGATCGTTTTTTAATGAAAATATCCCTCGGTTATCCCAGCCGCGAGGCCGAGCGGCAATTGCTCGAAACGGGCGGCGTGGTTTTGGCCGACGATGAAAAGCCTCTTCTCAACGCCAAACTGGTTTTGCAGTTGCAAGAGCACGTCAGCCGCGTGCGTCTTTCCAAGGCGCTACTTGCGTATCTCCAAGATATTCTTGAGTTTTCGCGAAACAGTGGCCGCTTTTCCCTGGGACTTTCGCCGCGCGCCGGTCTGTCTTTGGCCAGGGCCGGTCAGGCGCGCGCCTTGCTCCACGGGCGTAAATATGTCCTGCCGGAGGACGTGCGGCAGGTGCTGCCCCATATCGCCATCCACCGGCTGAAAACGGCGGATTCTTTCGCCGCCATGACCATCGCCGAACTGGATGCGGCCTTCCAGGCGGTTCCGGTCCCGGCATGAGTCTGAAAGACGGCGCTGGTGAAGCCGCCACAGCTTTCAGCCGCATCGCTCTGCCGGTGGCCCAGGATATTCGGCTGCGGCCGACCGGCCACGGCATCGTCTATGTTGTGCTGTTGGCGGCGCTTTTGGTCGGCTCGATTAACCACAACAACAATCTCGGCTATCTTCTGACCTTTTTATTAAGCTCGATTCTCCTCGTCTCCGTCGTCTTCACGCTGAGAAATGTCCGCGATCTGCGTTGTCAGGGACATGGCGAGGCCGCCGTCTTCGCCGGACAAATCCTGCCCTTTTCCGTAGCGCTTCAGGCGGTCGATGGTCCCTGCTACGGCCTGCGGCTTTCGGTCGATGGCAAGACCTGGACCAGCCTCACCGAAGTCGATACAGCGCCCAAAACATGTCAGGTGAAAATGGCGGTCAGCCGTCGCGGTCTTGTCGCCATGCGCCGCTTGCTGGTTGTCAGCGGCTTTCCCTTGGGCCTTTTGCGGGCGACGCGGGAAATCCCCGTCACGCTGACTGGTTTGGTGTATCCGAAGCCGCGCCGCCTGGCCGCTCGCGGCGAACAATCGGCGGATGAGCGCGAGGAAGACGACACCTTCCCAAATCGCGCCGAAGGCAATGATTTCGATGGCCTGCGCGCCTATCGTCCCGGCGACAGTCCCGGACGGCTGCATTGGAAAAGTCTGGCCGGTGGTCGCGGCCTGTTCAGCAAGTTTTTTGCCGATGACGGCGGTGGCGGCGCGATTTTTTCGCTGGCCGATATGCCTGGCAACAATCTGGAAATGAAGCTTGGCGAGCTGTGTTTTCTCGTGTTGCAAGCCGACGGCTGGGGGCGGCGTTATGGTTTGCGCCTGGGCGGGCGCGTGATTGCGCCAGGTCGCGGGTTGCCGCACAAAAACGCCTGCCTGCGGGCGCTGGCTTTGTATAAAAATACCAGCAACGCGCCAATGAGGACATCGTGAGCGCCGCGCCCGCCATCTTCACGCCCAGCCGCCACGAAGCGCATCTGGTGCTGTACACCGTCATCTTCTGCACCGTGCCGCATTTCCTGAATATCTCGATCCCAACTATTTTTATCTGCGCGGCGCTGTGGGCCTACCATTTCGCGCTACACCACTGGGGCCTGCCGCGACCAGGCCGCATGACCCAGACACTGTTGGGCATCCTGCTGTTTGCGGCGGCGATCATCAGCAACGAGGGCCTGACCGTTGAAGCCTTCGTTTCTCTTTTGACCATGATGATCGCCTTAAAGCTCTTCGAGCAGCGGCACCAACGCGACGAGATGACCGTGATCATCCTCTGCTATTTTCTCATTGTTTCTGGGATGTTCTTTGATGATTCGATTCTCTCCACCGCCTATATTTTCGGCTGCATCCTGTTCACCACCGCCGTTCTTATCCACATTCAGTTTCCCGCTCTGAGCCTGAAACCGTCACTTTCGTTGTCGTGGCGGCTGGTTTCGCGCGCCTTGCCGCTGATGGCGCTGCTGTTTCTAATTTTTCCGCGCATTCAGGGCGGCTTGTGGGGCCGCCCGGCCCTGTTGGAGAGCAACACCGGTTTCGCCGACCAAATTTCCTTCGGCGCGATCGCCAAGCTGGCCGCCAAAAGCGACGCCGCCTTCCGCGTTACCTTTCGTGGCGATTTTTACCCGCTGAAAAGCCAGTTATACTGGCGCGGCATTGTGCTATGGGATTGTCAGGGAGATACCTGGAAATTGGGGATGCGGATGTTGATGCCAACCAGGGAAACGGTGACGAGCGAGGAACGCATTGATTACGCCGTGACCTTGGAGCCGCATAATGAGCGCTGGCTCTTCGCCCTTGATCTGCCGTCGTCAGTGGAAAGCCAGGGCGTGTGGCTGCGTGGCGATTACGCCATTTTCCGGCAACGGCCCGTCTCGTCGCGCCTCAGTTATCGGGCGCAATCGGTTGCGTCGGCGCATCCGACCTTTCATCCGCGCTTTGAGCGACGGCAGGCGCTACAATTGCCCACGGCTGGCGGCCCACGGGCGCGGCGGCTGGCGGAAGAGCTGGCGCGGCAGTCGGCCACCGACGCCGAGATTGTCGCCAAAGCGCTCGATTTTTATAAACAAAATCACTTCACCTACAGTATGGAGCCACCAACCGCGCCGCCGGGCGCGGACGCCATCGACTGGTTTCTCTTCGAGAGCCGCCAGGGGTTTTGCGAACATTTCGCGGCCTCGTTCGCCTTTCTGATGCGGGCGGCCGGGCTGCCGACGCGGCTGGTCAACGGCTATTTCGGCGGCGAGGAAAATCCTTTAGGCGGTTACTGGCTGATTCGCCAGTCCGACGCCCACGTCTGGGTGGAAGTGAGCGATGGCGAACGCTGGCAGCGGGTTGATCCGACCCTCATCGTCGCGCCGGAACGTGGCTTGGCCGACCTTGGCGCGACTGGCGGCGATGCGTCCGAAGCCTCGTTGATGTCGCGCTTTCAGCAGAGCGCTTTCGGCCAGTGGGCGGGCACGCTGTTCAACGCCTGGGATGTGGCTAACAGCCGCTGGAACCAGTGGGTTATGGAGTATTCCATCGCCGACCAATTCCGGCTGTTTTCTTCTTTGGGGTTTGATCTGGAAAAGCTGAAGGGAGTCTTTCAGGTTCTTCTGATTGGCGCGGCGGTGGTCGGCGCGGCGATTTTTTTCGTGCTGACGTTTTTCTTCATGCGCAAAACGCCGAGAAAGGGCGACCAGGTGGCGCGGTCATGGCTGCTGTTTCGCGAAAAATTGGCGCGGGCTGGTATCGAATCGGCGGTGTTCCACGGCCCCGCCGACCTGCTGGCGGCGGTTGACGAAAAACGGCCCGATTTGCGGACGCAGGCGGAAATCATCACCGGATTGTACATCGCCATCCGCTACCGCGAGCAGGACAGGCCGGAAACCATCGCCGCGCTCAGCCGCGCCGTCAGGGAATTTCGCGCTCGGCCCGCCGCGCCGCCACCTCGCGGCGTAGCCAGGTGAGCCACATTGCCATGCCATCGCCGGTTTTCGCTGAAAGTTCAAAGACTTCCATGGCTGGATTATGGCATTTCGCCGATGCCGCCGCTTCGTGCGGCGCAAAATCGAAGTAGGGTAAGAGGTCGGTTTTACTGATGATAAAGAGCTGCGAGCCGACGAAGGCCGCCGGATATTTCGCCGGTTTGTCCGGGCCTTCCGGCACCGAAACCAGCACCACGCGCCGGTGTTCACCCAAATCGAAGCTGGCCGGACAGACCAGGTTGCCGACATTTTCGATGAAGAGAATATCCAGCGGCTGGTCGCCCGCTTCGGCGGAGAGTTGCTCGAACCCGCGCGCTACCATAACGGCGTCGAGATGACAGGCGCCCCCGGTGGTCAGTTGCACCACCGGCGCGCCCTGGGCGCGGATGCGCTCGGCGTCGCGGGCGGTTTCGATGTCGCCCTCAATGACGCCAATGCGCAAGATGTCGGCCAGAGCCTTGATGGTCGCTTCCAGAAGCGCGGTCTTGCCGGAGCCGGGACTGGAAATCAGATTGATCGCCAGAATGCCGCAGGCGTCGAAGCGGGCGCGGTTGGCGGCGGCCTGGCTGTCGTTGGCTGAAAACAGGCTGGCCTCGACGGTGAGCACGGTCACTGATTTTCGTGTTCGACGATGATTGGCATCTTCCATCATTCTTCCTCCAATTCAACCTGTTGCAGGATGAGATCGCGGCCGCCGTGCCGGTCGAATATCGTCCCGCCGCAGCGCGGGCAGGTTTCCGGGCGGTGTTCGCTTTCATGGCCGCAGGCCGCGCACAGAAAGCGCCCCGGCGGCGTTTCAGTTTCTAAACACGAGTCGGCGTAGCGCGGATTGTCGGCGGCGAGCGCCCGATAGGCGAATTGCAAAGATTCGGCGCAGACGCCGGAGAACGGCCCGACCGTAAGCCGCACGCGGCTGAGCCGCGCCGCGCCATGCTGGTTGATTAACGCATCCAGCTGTTCGATGAGAGCCGCGACAAGGGAAAGTTCGTGCATGGTTGTAGGTAACCAAAAGTTGCATGTAGCGACGAAGTGAAAGCGGCTGTGTCGGCAATGGCGTGATACTACAATGGAATTGCCCAGTAAGCTAGGATGGCTTGCCGACGATTCGCTTTTCCTTTGCGTCCGCTGCATGCGCTGGTAGAATGCCATTATTATGCTATACTGCATCACATCGACAGGAATATTGTGTCGAGTGGGAAGCCTGGCAGATGGCGGAAATCTAGAGCGGGGATCAAGGAAACGAATCAGTACCTTTTCGTCAGCGACAAAGAGGTGAAGGTCTCTGCGCCATCAAGAGACTCCGCGTCTTGCACATGAATCTCAATCCACCGCATTAGTGGAGAAAGCGCATTGTCAGAAGTACTGCCTTTTTCTATTCAGATTGATTCATCAGGTTCGGGAAAACTTGTGGGGTTAACATGTCAGAGCAGAAGCGTTCTTGTTGTATAGGAAAATTTCTTGTCTTTCTCGTCGTAGCGCTTGTGACGGTATGGCTACTGTTATCATGTTCTGATCTCTTTGACGCAACAAACGTTAGTAAAATTTTGGATTTCTTAAAAACAGTCATTCCGTCAATGATATGGCCTGGTTTCGCTGTTTTTTTCTGTCATAAATATGGCGACAGATTGTTCAAAGTGATAGAAAAGATCAAGTTGTTACAGGCTGGGGCGTTTATCGCGCGTTTGGAGGAGGAGACCGAGAAATTAGAAAAAATAGTGGAGACGACAACGAATCCAACCCCTGCAGAATTGTTCAAAAATGCAAAGAACATGTTGAAGGAGAAAAAATACTCCGACGCAATACGAGAAGGTTGGCGTGCGATTGAAAAGCAATTATCCAGGAATTTTGGCACAACTAGCGTTGAGAATGCTATGGCACAAGTAGAAGAAAAAAATGGGGCTGAAATTCGCAATCAAATAGAACTTATGAAGCGTATAGCTCTGGAGTACTACGAAAAAATTCCTGAAGAAATTGCCGAAAGAAGAGCGACAGCTTTCATTAACGCTACCGAAACAGTTATTCAGGTACTAGAAAGCTAGAGATCAAACCTCACTTTACGTAATAAAAATTCCCACAATTTTGCAACTTTCTCAGGCAGTTTTGCCATAAGATCGTATGTTTTCTCAGCATCTTTCTCTTTCTCCGCTTGTGCAATACTACTGAGGAGATCTCCCAATGCCAAGAATTCTGTATCATGCATTGTTAATTTTTCCTTTTCAGAGGGAGGTTTAAAAAAATCCGGACAATTTCTCTCATCACAAAAGGCCTTCAGTATTCTGGACTTCGCAGAAGCGATATATATATCAATGAATGAATAATTATGACCATATCTCACCTCCTCTAACGAATTAGAGATACAGCGCGCAAGCACATCTCGTACCATAGGGAAATTCCGTTCTTGCAATAAGGCACTGCCAACAGATTCAAGCCTTGCCCATTCTGAAAACTTTTTTAATGTTTCTTTTGAAGGAGGGGGGAAGATACCCAAAGGAGGGTTTTTTGGAAAAGGGAATGTCGGCGCACCTTTCTCCACGTCAAACTGTTGAGAGTATTTGATAAGTAAACTTCGTAATCGCTCAATGGTTTTGCGATGGTCAGAGCCAATATGATTGTACTCCGTAATACGAACGCGCCATAACTCCTCAAGAAATCCAACAGACCTCCCCAGGCATTTATTAGGTCTAAGCAAATGAACTTTATAAAAATCCAAATGTGCACGTTGAATATGCCGTGCCGCCTTGTTTAGTTCTTGAACAGCGTTTTTTAGCTTACCTGAACCATCATCGACGGCAGAGGCAATATGGACAAATGCATTCAGTAGGTCATTTAAAGAATGGTGTGGTAGACCGAAGTCATTAACCAGCGTCAATGATGAATCTGGCTTATCGCCTAAAAAAAAATCAACAGACTTCTTAAATTCTGCCAGCGCGTCTTGTTCTGGAGACATCAGGGCATCTCACATATGCACAAAGCCTTTTTGTCACGTTCCCCGTCGTCCTCCACACATATATAGGGTGCTTCACAAAACGCCCCAGACACACCTGCATCAAAAGGACTGCCTGCATACAATTCATGAGTAGGTAATTTGGAATCATTGTATGCTTTCAAAGCAAGTTTACCCCCTGTAGCTTCAGCGGGGTAAAAAAACGCGTTAAGCAACAACTGATCATTCGTAGACATACCACATACCCTTTTTTAGAAAAAGTCAAAGAGAGGCCACAAGGTAGCCACTCAGCCACTCAATAGATGGGATAAAAAAATAAAAAGTATACCTGAGATTACAAAATAATTATCGGGAAAAGTCAAATTTTTTTTACCCACCCGTTTCGGGTGAGAGCCTCATATTTCAACCCGCCGCCAAAAATATCGAGAGCGCTGCCGACGGTGAAATCGACGCGACTGCGGCCCCGTTCGCCTATCAATTTTATATCATCCAAATCGCGGATGCCGCCGGCGTAGGTGACGGCGATTGGGCAGTGGTGGGCGAGAATATCAAGCAGTGGCAGCTCGATACCGGCGCATTTGCCCTCGACATCGGCGGCGTGGATGAGGAATTCGTCGCAGAAACCGGCCAACTCGGCCAAGGTCGCCGGATTGATTGCGATTTTGGTGAATCGCTGCCAACGGTCGGTGACGATGAGGTATTCGTCGCCACGTCTCCGGCAGCTTAAATCCAACACTAGCCGCTCTTTGCCCACCGCTTTCAGCAATTCCGCCAGCCTGTCCCAATCAATCAACCCATCGCGAAATACATACGAGGTGACAATGACATGCGAGGCCCCGGCGTCGAGCCAGCGTCCGGCGTTTTCGGCGTTGATGCCGCCGCCGATTTGCATTCCGCCGGGCCAGGCGGCCAGGGCCTGACGCGCCGCTGCATCGTTGCCGGGACCAAGTTTAATCACATGGCCGCCCGTGAGTCTGTCGCGGCGGTACAGTTCAGCGAACCAGGCCGGGCTTTGTTCGGCGACGAAATTGGTGGTCGGATTGTGGCCGTCGCCGCTCAGGGTCGAGCCGACAATCTGTTTGACCAGGCCATCATGCAGGTCGATACAGGGGCGAAAACGCATGGCGCACCGATAAAAAAAGGGATGCCCCCTGGTGATGGGAACATCCCGAAAGAAATCCGTGGCGAAGGCCCATCAAGCGGTCTTCTGGATCAGCATCGTTGAAGGATCAAGCGTCAGCAAAGCGCCGGGTTTAACGCCCTGAATGTCGCACTTCAGAACATCCAGCCGCATGGTGTCGCCCGCCGGATTGATCAGGAGCACGGTGTTGAAAATATCATCGACATCGTGGCAGGGTGAGGGCACGCCCAAGGCGCTCTGCCTGCCGTCGTCGCGGTGACATACCGCCGAAAACCACACCTGGCGCAGGCCGAGGCGGTTCAGCACGTCGCGCAGTTCAACCAGGGCGTCGCGGCCGTTGTCAGCGAAATCGTAGCCGTCGATGATCATGCAACGCGGCTGGAAAATATCCTGCTCAATCAGGTCTTTCAGGCGTTCTTCCAGTTTGATGCCGGAAAACCCGGTCTCTTTGAAGGTCATGATCATGCGGTTGCGCATGATTTCCGGGATTTGGCTGACCTTTTCGCCGTCGCTCAAAAGTGACAGGATGTCGTCGTACCAGCTTTTCGCTTTATCGACCGTTTCGCCAATCGAGACGTGCAGGACTTTGTTGCCCATCAACATACAGTCAAGGGCCAGTTGCACGAGGATCGCGGTCTTGCCGAGACCGGCGCGGGCCATCACCAGCCCCATGGTTTGGTTGATGTTTAAGGCGTGCAGGGGATTTTCCGTATTTTGCGTGGCTTCCATTGATTTCACCTTGTTGAAAGTTGCGGTGGCGATCAACCGTTTTTCTTTTCGGCCTGATATTTTTTGATCAGCTCTTCGCTGACGCCCTTTGGCACCGGTTTGTAGCTGGCGAATTCCATTGTGAATTCGGCCTTGCCCTGGGTCAGCGAACGCAGCGTCGTTGAATAACCGAACATTTCGGACAACGGCACTTCCGCCTCGACCACCGTATACATGCCTTCTTCCGAAGTGCCGATGATCATGCCGCGCCGCTGGTTGATGCTACCCATGACCGCGCCCTGAAATTCGGACGGGCCTTCGACAACCACCTTCATGATCGGCTCCATAATGACCGGCTTGGCCTTGATGTAGCCTTCTTTGAAGGCGCCAATCGCCGCCAGTTGGAAGGCGATATCGGAGGAATCCACCGAGTGCGCCGCGCCGTCGTTGATGGCGCAGCGGATGCCGACCACAGGCGCGCCGCAGAGCAGGCCCTTTTCCAGACTTTTCTGAAAACCCTTGTCGCAGGAAGGAATGTATTCGCGCGGGATGACGCCGCCGACGATCTGATCGGCAAATTCATAGTCGCCCTCTTCAAAGGGTTCCATGAAGCCGCCGACGCGCCCGAACTGGCCGGAGCCGCCGCTCTGTTTTTTGTGGGTATAGTTGAAATCGGCGCGGCCGGTGATGGTTTCGCGGTAGGCGACCTGTGGCGCGCCGACCTGCACTTCGGCCTTGTATTCACGCTTCATCCGCTCGATATACACATCGAGGTGTAGTTCGCCCATGCCACTGATGATGGTCTCGCCGGTTTCATGATCGACGTAGCTTTTGAAGGTTGGGTCTTCTTTGGTGAAGCGGTTCAACGCCTTCGACATGTTGATCTGCGCCTTGTTATCGACTGGGATGACCGCGAGCGAAATAACCGGCTCCGGAATGTGCATCGAGGTCATCGAGCAGTTGATGTCTTCCGAAGTGAAGGTATCGCCGGAGGCGCAATCAATGCCGAACAGGGCCACGATGTCGCCGGAGCCGCATTCGTCGATTTCTTCCATCTCGTCTGAGTGCATCCGACACAGGCGGCCCACTTTGACCTTTTTGCCGGTGCGGCCGTTATAAATGGTGTCGCCTTTTTTCAGCGTGCCTTGATAGGTGCGGACGTAGGTCAACTGCCCGTAACGACCGTCCTCCAGCTTAAAAGCCAGCATAATCAGCGGGTCTTCCGGATTATTCGTCACCGGGAATTCGGCTTCATTGTTCTTTAAGTCGAGCGCCATGTTGGTGACATCGGTCGGGCAGGGTAGATAGGCGCGAACGCCGTCCAGAAGCGCCTGCACGCCTTTATTTTTATAGGCCGAACCCATGAAAACCGGTGTCAATTCCAGCGACAGCGTGCCTTTGCGGATCGCCGCGTGGATCAGTTCCGGGTCGATGTCGCCGCCTTCAAGAATCGCTTCCATCAACTCTTCCGAAAACATTGACACGTCTTCAAGCAGGGCCTCGCGCTTGGCTTTGGCTTCTTCCAGCATGTCGGCGGGAATGTCGGCGATGCGGATAAGCTCGCCGTTGTCGCCGTCGTTGTAGACCGCCTTCATCGTCACCAGGTCGATGACGCCGACCAAATCGTTTTCGAGACCGATGGGCAATTGCAACATGTGGGCGTTCAACTGCAATTTGTCGCGCAATTGCTGCGTGACTTTCATCGGATTGGCGCCGGTGCGGTCGCATTTATTGACAAAGGCAATGCGCGGCACGTTGTATCGGGTCATCTGCCGGTTGACGGTGATTGACTGCGACTGGACGCCGCCGACCGAACACAACACCAGCACCGCGCCGTCGAGAACGCGCAGGGCGCGCTCAACCTCGACGGTGAAATCGACGTGGCCGGGGGTGTCAATGATGTTGATATCAATGTCTTCCCAGGTGCAGTAAGTGGCCGCCGACTGGATGGTAATGCCGCGCTCGCGCTCCAGCTCCATCGAATCCATCTTGGCGCCAACGCCGTCTTTGCCGCGCACCTCGTGGATGGCGTGAATGCGGTTGGTGTAGAACAGAATGCGTTCCGTCAGCGTGGTCTTGCCAGAGTCGATGTGGGCGCTGATGCCGATATTGCGAACTTTGTTCAAATCCTTGTTCATGGTGCCGTCCCCTTACGGTCTGCGAACGAAAATCCCCGCCCGGTCGGAAAACCCGGCGGGGTTGATCAAATAAAAAAAAAGAGCCACAGCGAACGCGGCTCCCTGGTCATATCCTGGCGACAGCGACCGTCGCGGGCATGAAAATTCATTCAGGAAAAGAAAAACGTACTAGACTACAAAAAAAACGCAAATACAGCCAGCTTTTTTTACGCAAAGCCACAGCGGGTGGAAATGCATAGGAGACGAAACGCCAAAGCCCGCCCCATAAAACAAGCGCGAAAAGAAGCGTTGCCTAAACACCGAATTCCTGAATATGCTGAAAGAATGTTGCGCATCGTTCCCTGACGCTGGCGGTTCCATGGTCTGGCCGTGAAGAGGCAATACGAAGGAATCGCCTGATATGCGCTCCCCAACCTTGGCGGTGTGGCCTAAAATGAATCAAGATGATCGTGTGGTGCTTGGCATCGGCAACCCCTTTTTGCAGGACGACCGGGCCGGCTTGGCGGTAATTGAAGCGTTGGAAACCGACCCGCTTTGTCGGCTGGAGGCCTTGCATACCGTGGGTTTCGAGCTGATGGACAAGGTGCGCGGTTGCGCCCAGGCGATCGTGGTTGACGCCTGTATGCTCGGCGGCGCGCCCGGCGAAATCCGTGAGTTGCGGCTGGATGACATCTTCCAAAGCCACCAACTGTCTGGCTCGCACGCTATCACCATCGCTTCCACTTTGAAAACCGGCTACATCTGCTTTCCAGACGAGATGCCCGCCGACCTGCGCATCATCCTCATCGAAGTGAAAAATGTGAAAGAATTCACGACGGAAATGTCGCCGGAGGTGGTTGCGGCCGTCGTCGCCGTCACAGCCCGCATTCGCGCCTTGCTTGCCGCCTGATTCTGTCTCCGCCGCCACGACTTTTTTCACCGGTTTTTTCCATGCCTCGCCGCTGATCCATCGGCATAAACGATTTTCGGTATAAAAACTTCTCGGCTACCCTCGACCCGGATTTTTGCGGACATAATCGTTTATTTTTTTCGGGGGAAAAGGACATGGTGAAGAATGTTTTCGCGAGCCGCTGGGGCGTTATCGCGGTCGGCGCGGTGATAGGCGTTTTGGCCGCGCTTTTGCAAAAGCTGGGGAATCCCGGCAACATGGGGATTTGTGTCGCCTGCTTTGAGCGCGACATCGCCGGCGCTTTGGGCCTGCACCGCGCTGAAATCGTCCAGTATCTTCGCCCGGAGATTCTCGGTTTGGCGCTTGGCTCAGCGGTGGCCGCTTTGGCGACGAAAGAATTTCGGCCCCGCGCCGGTTCCGCGCCGATTATTCGCTTTGTCCTCGGTATGTTGGCGATGATTGGCGCTCTGGTCTTTCTGGGTTGCCCGTGGCGGGCGGCTTTGCGTCTGGCCGGCGGCGACGGCAACGCCATTGTCGGCTTATGCGGTTTGACATTCGGCGTCTGGGTTGGCGCCTTGTTTCTGCGACGTGGCTTTTCGCTGGGCCGCAACCAAAGCGCTCCCAACATGGTCGGCGCGATCTTTCCCCTGATCATTGTCGGGCTTCTGGCCCTGGCCTTCATATTCCCGCAGATACCTGATCAGGGCAAAAACGACGTGTTGTGGTACAGCCTGAAAGGGCCGGGCGCGACGCACGCGCCGTTTTTCGTGTCGCTTTGCTTCGCCCTCGTCATCGGCGTCCTGGCGCAGCGTAGCCGCTTTTGCACCATGGGCGCGTTGCGCGACCTACTCTTATTTGGCAACACCCATTTGCTGGGCGGATTGCTCGCCCTGATATGCGCCGCCTTGGCGACCAACCTCGTTTTGGGACAGTTTCATCCGGGGTTTGTTGGCCAGCCGGTGGCGCACGCTCAGCATCTGTGGAATTTCGCCGGTATGACCCTGGCTGGTCTGGCCTTCGCTTTGGCGGGCGGCTGTCCGGGGCGGCAATTATTCCTCGCCGGTGAGGGCGATGGCGATGCGGCGATCTTTGTGCTGGGGATGATTGTCGGCGCGGCGGTTTCGCACAATTTCGCCTTGGCCAGTTCTCCGGCGGGGATCGGCGCGCACGGCATGGCTGCGGTGTTGATAGGCGTAGCGCTCTGTCTGGCGATTGGCTTCACCATGTCCGGGCGACGGGCCTAAGAGGAGGATAGAACATGAAAAAAATGATTGATGCCAGGGGCTTGTCTTGCCCGCAACCGGTGCTGATGGCGCTGGAGGCGATGCGTTTGGATAATGGCGAATTGACGGTTCTGGTTGATACCGATACGGCGCGGGAAAATGTCGGACGCGCCGTGGCCAGTCAGGGCTGGCGCTTGATGACGGATGTGCCGGAGGACGGCGGCTTCCGGCTGGTCGCCCGCAAAGAATGAAATTTCGGCGGCTGTGGGCGAAAATATGGCCGCAAAAGCCATCGGCCCCGCCGGTGGAACGCGGCATCATGGTGTTCGCCCACACCGGCGAAGTCATCGGCGCTGAAAATCTGTTGAAACAAGCCGGAGCGTCGGTTCGGGTGATGGGACCGCCGCCGGAGATTCGCACCGGCTGTGATCTGGTGATTGAATTTCCGTTGATGGAAGAGTTGCGTTTGCGGCGAATCCTGGCCGAAGCGGCGCTCGCGCCGCTGGCCGTCGCGCCGGTTTCCGCGCCGCTTTTGGCCCCGGTCGATCTCTACGCGACCACTGATTTCGGCGATTATCTGATGGTGCGGGCCGCCAATATGAAAATCACCATTGCCAAGGCGGAGCAGCGCATCGTCAACATTTCCGGCGGTGGTTGTCCGGATGTGCCGTGGTTGGCGAAAGAAATGATTGGCAAGACCCTTTCCGAAGCGCCTTCGCCGCGCCGCATCGGCCACACCCTGTGCGGCTACGCCCTCGAACTCGCTTATCAGGAGTTATGTCGGCAATGCTCGCGGTAATCGGCACAATCCCTGATGAAAATATGCCGCTCACGGTCGGCGCGGTCGCCTGGCGGGACGGCGGCTTGTGGCTGGCGGAGCGGTCCTGTGCGGTGGGTCGTGGCACTGCGGCTTTGCTGGCGGCGGCCTCGCGGGCGGCTTCGGTTTTTCCGGGCGTCGAACTGTGCGCGGTCGTCGCTGGCGACACCGGACGCGGCGACGGCAGCCGGGCGATCTACGCCTGGCTGACTGAGCATCTGCCGCATCTTTCTTATTCGACCTTGGTCTTCCACTATCTGCAACCGGATGTCGATTGGCACGGACGGGTGCTTTTGGCCGCTTTGGCCATGGCTCATAAACCCGTTCTCATCGCCGACGCTGGGTTCATGTATGTCGCCAAGATGGGCGGCATGGCTGACCAGTATGATTTTTTCACGCCGGATGCCGGGGAGTTGGCCTTTCTCGCCGATGAGCAGGCGCCGCATCCATTCTACACCCGTGGTTTTCTCCTGCGCGACGGCCAATCGTCGCCGGAACTGATCGCCCGCGCCTACCAACACGGCAATGCCGCCCGCTACCTGTTGGTGAAAGGCGCGGTGGATATGTTGGCCCGTGACGGCCAGGTGATCGCCCAGGTCGAGCAACCGTCTTTTCCGGCTATGGAGGCTATTGGCGGCACCGGCGATACGCTGACCGGTGTTTTGGCCGCCCTTTGTGAAGCCGGTTTGCCGCCACCAAAAGCCGCCCTGCTCGCCGCCCGCTGTAACCGGCATTGCGGCGATTTTCCTGGTCTTACGCCGGCGACACAAATCGGAGAATTGATTGTCCGCATCCCCGCCGTTTTGCGCCAAATTCAGATGAGTGATGGATGAAGCGTCGGTTGGCGGGAAAATCACCATGTAAATTTCCGCAGTGCTTGCCTAACCTGCCGTTCTCCCCTCTCCCGCTTGCGGGAGAGGGGAGGGGGTGAGGGTTTGAATACATCAAATGCGCCCTCACCCGGCGCTGACGCGCCACCCTCTCCCGCAAGCGGGAGAGGAGAATTCACGTATCGCTTGTGGAGAGACTTCTGCTACAAACAGACGGAATAAATCAGCGTGTTCAGTTCCGTGCGATCATATTCCGATTCGTAGCTGGCCGTTATTTCAGGCGCAGGCTATACTGCGGGAAATGATTGAATCACATCGGAGGCAAAAAGATGAGTCATAACATTCACA
>JAITSS010000056.1 GCA_031287565.1 Desulfobulbaceae bacterium | reverse complement strand
TGTGAATGTTATGACTCATCTTTTGACCTCCGATGTGATTCAATCATTTCCCGCAGTATAGCTTGCGCATGAAATAACGACCAGCGACGAATCGGAATATGATCGCACGGAACTGAACACCCCGGTGCTACTCAAGGTGGCGCTGGCCCATGTGCAGTTCGAGACGATTCACCCGTTTCTGGACGGTAACGGCCGTTTGGGGCGTCTGCTGATAACACTGCTCTTGTGCGAACAGAAAGCGCTGCGGGCGCCGATGCTCTATCTCAGCCTCTATTTTAAAACGCATCGTCGGTATTACTACGAGTTGCTTAATAATGTGCGCATGAACGGCGACTGGGAAGCCTGGCTTGATTTCTTTAGCGAGGCCATCATCGTTACCGCCTCTCAGGTGGTAGCAACAGTACAGCATCTCCTGAACATGTCGAACCAGGATCGTAACAAAATCAGTAGCCTCGGACGAGCAACGGCATCCGCCCTGAAAGTCCACCGGGCACTGATGGAACATCCCATTGCCACTTCGAGCTTTTTGGTTGAGAAGACCGGCATCACCCCGGCCACGGTTAACAAGGCGCTCGGCCACTTGGAGCAGCTCGGCATCGTCAAGGAGCTGACCGCCCAGAAACGCAACCGCCTGTTCAGCTATGCGAGCTATATTGAGATCATGAGTCGTGGCACGGAATTGCCGACGAGGTAGGCCAATTCGATTCCCGATTTGGAAACCGAACCGGCGTCCGAAAACCGGATGCGAAGTTGTCGCGGCTCGGCGCCAGGTATCCGGCTTTACTGCAAACCCGTCACCCTCGTCCGGCGCCGGGAAATCAGGGGAGAAAACCGTTTCTCTGGTCGGGTTGGCGGGAAGTGGTTGTGCGAGATGACTTCGGCGTTTCCTATCAAGGAGTTACGAAGAGCGCGGGTTGTGAGACTGTTTTGCGGTAGGTCGGCGTTCCCTCGACCATTTTTCCACAACTCTCTTCGAGCGCGGAATAAAAAAAGCCCCGCCGATTGGCGAGGCTTTTGGGGACGATGGACGGGAAGAAGGTTTATTCGGCGATGAAGTCGTCGCGGCGGTTCTGAGCCATGTCGTCTTCGCTCATACCTTCAAAAAGCGGTCGTTCTTCGCCGAGCGAGACGGTGCGGATGCGGCCAGCATCGATACCGAGGTTGATCAGGTATTCTTTGGCACCCTGGGCGCGACGCTCGCCCAGGGCTAAGTTGTATTCGTTGGTGCCGCGTGAATCCGAATTGCCTTCAATAACCACATGCGCCTGCGGATTGCTGTTCAGCCAGGCGGCGTTGGCCTCCATGCGGTCGCGCATCGACGCAGAGATCGACGCCGAATCATAACCAAAGAAAACCGGGCTGAAGCCTTCCGAGCAACGGCCATGCACACGCTTGTATTCATCCGACTGGCCCATGGCCGAGTCGTGGCCACCGGCCGCGCCACTGCCACCACCGCCTTTTTCGTCGGTGAAAATATCATCCAACTTGCCTTCAGGTGGAAGATTGCCCTCGTTATAACGGTCGGCGGCCGGATAATTGCTGTCGGCGCCCGCCGCGCCCGCGCCGCTGGTTTCCGGTGGGATCAGCGTCTTCTTGCCGCAGGCGCTCAGGCCCATCGCCAGGCAAACGGCCAACAGGGAAACAACGACGAAGCGTGTTATGGGCGCGCTCATATATTCTCCTTTTTCATAATATCGAAATTTTCATCAGACGGACATGCGCAACCGACGGATTCAGCCAGACATTATATCCGCGTATCGCGGCGCATTCTATTCTCCATTGGTGGAAGGTCAAGAAAATTCAACGAATTCCCCGGTCAAACGCTGATCGACCCTCTGTCCGCGCCTGTCCGCGCCCACCAGACATGGCGACGGAGTGGTGGGCAAAAGCGTTGACAAGCGCCGTGCCCGGTGTTCATTTTGCCTTTCGCGGCGGCGTCGAATCTCTGTTTCCTAACTTTTTATTGGTCGCAAACGTGTACGAATATCCCTTTTCCCCGCATTATCTCGACCTGGACGGACAGCGCCTGCATTATGTCGATGAAGGTCAGGGGCCAGTAGTGGCGCTTTTGCACGGCAACCCCACCTGGTCGTATATGTATCGGCGGCTGATTCCCGTTTTGGCCGAACAATACCGGGTCATCGCGCCTGATCACATCGGCTGCGGCCTGTCGGATAAGCCAAGCAAATACCCGTATTGCCTGCGCCAACACCGCGACAATTTTCTGGCGCTACTCGCCCATTTAGATGTTAAACGCTATTCGCTAGTCGCGCACGACTGGGGCGGCGCGATCGGCATGGCGGCGGCGGTCACGCGACCAGAACGTCTGGAAAAATGTGTGCTGATGAACACCGCCGCCTTTCCCTTTCCGCGCCTCGCCCGGCGCATCGCCTGGTGCCACGCCCCGATCATCGGCGAATTTCTGGTCAGGCGATTGAATCTTTTTGTGCTGGCCGCCCGCTCCATGGCGGTGGTCAGACCGATGCCGCTACCGGCGCGGCAGGCATTGGAATCACCCTATGATTCCTGGGAACACCGCGTTGCCATTGCCCGCTTCGTCGAGGATATTCCGATGTCGCCGAATCATCCCAGCTATCAATTGCTCAAAGAAATCGGCGCGCTCTTGCCCGGTCTGCGCAAAAAACCAATGCTTTTGGTCTGGGGCGGGCGGGATTTCTGTTTTGACTGGCGCTTTCTGGATGAATGGCGACGCCGTTTTCCCGACGCCGAAAGCCATTTCTTAGGCGAGGCCGGTCATTATCTGCTTGAAGACGCCGCCGATACGGCGATTCCGCTCATCACCCGATTTTTCTTTGCTGGCCCGGAGGCGGCTTCGTGAGCGTCGCCCGCCTGAACAGACAGGCCAATATCGCCGAAGCGCTTTTGGCCGTGGCGGCGCGTCAGCCGCAGGCCGTGGCTGTGGTCGAAGCGCGGAGCGGACAGGTCTTCACCTTCGCGGAAATCCGTGACCGCAGTCTGCGCTATGCCCGTTTCCTTGCCGATTCCGGCCTCGCGCCCGGCCAGAGAGTCATGCTTATGGTTGGACCCAGCGCCGATTTCATCGGCCTGACCTTCGCGCTTTTCATGGTCGGGGCGACGGTGATTCTCATCGACCCCGGCATGGGCTATAAAAATCTGCTACGTTCGTTAGCGAAAGTCGAACCGGAAGCGCTCGTCGGCGTCGCCAAAGCGCATCTGTTCAGCCGCTTGTTTCCACGCGCCTTCCGTAGCGTGCGAAGGCGCTTCACGCTGGGCCGCGCCTTTGGCCTCGGCGGCCAATCGCTGGCGCGGGCGCGGCGGGTTAAAGCGGAATTTTCTTGTTATCAACCGCAGGATGAAGACCTGGCGGCGATTATTTTCACCACCGGTTCAACCGGGCCACCGAAGGGCGTCGCCTATTCGCACCGCATTTTCGCCAGCCAACTGGCGATGATTGGCGACTATTATCACATCGACGAGCACGATGCCGATCAACCGGCTTTTCCTTTATTCGCGCTGTTCTCAGTGGCTCTCGGAGCGAAAGCGATTGTCCCCGATATGGATCCGACCCGCCCGGCTCGCGTGGACGGCAAGGGTTTTGTCGATTCGCTCGCGGGCTATGGCGCGACCTATTCCTTCGCCTCACCGGCCTTGTGGCGGGTGGTAGCGCGATACTGTCGCGAAAACGATCTGGTTTTAACCGGGATGAAAAAAATCCTCGTGGCCGGAGCGCCGGTCTATGGCGAATTACTGGCCGATTTACGCCGGATTCTGCCCGCCGACGCCGATATTCACATCCCCTACGGCGCGACCGAATGCCTGCCGATAGTCTCGATGGAGTCGCGAGAAATCCTGGAAGAAACCTGGCCGCTCAGCCAAACGGGCAAGGGCATCTGCGTGGGTCGGCCCTTGCCTGGCATCGAGATCAGGGTGATCGTCATTTCCGACCAGGCAATCGGCGATATTTCGCAGACCCAGGCCGTGGCCCAGGGAGAAATCGGCGAGATCATCGCGCGCGGCCCGGTGGTGACGCGGCGCTACATCGGCGATGAGGCCGAAACCCTGGCCGCGAAAATCAGCGACGACAACCGGCTGTGGCATCGCATCGGCGATGTCGGTTATCAGGATGAAAAAGGGCGGCTGTGGTACTGCGGCCGCAAGGCGCACCGGGTGCGGCTCGCCTCCGGTGAAACGCTCTATTCCGTGTGCTGCGAGGCGATCATCAACACCCACCACGACGTGGCGCGGTCGGCCTTGGTCGGCGTCGCCTGCCTGGGCGAACAGGCGGCTGACGATGGGCGAAACCTGCAAAAACCGGTGATGATTGTCGAGCCGCGCCAAGGTTTTTTCGGCGACCGCGGGCGGCTTTCGCAGGAAGTGGCGGAGCTGGCCGCCCGCCACGAAACAACGCGGATGCTCGACACCGTGCTCATTCACGACGATTTCCCGGTGGATATTCGCCATAACGCCAAGATTTTTCGGGAAAAATTGGCGCTGTGGGCGGCGGCGGAACTAGCGCGGCGAGCGGCCCGATGAAGACGATTTTAGTTACCGGCGGCGCGGGTTTTGTCGGCGGCGCGATTATCCGCATGGCCAAGGCGCGGGGATTCGACTGTATATCGTTGTCAAGGCACCTGTCGCCTACGCCAATCCCAGGCGTGCGCCAGGCGCGGGCCGACATTCGCGACCGCAAGGCGCTGGAAGACGCCTTGGTTGGTGTCGATACGGTTTTTCACTGCGCCGCCCTGGCCGGAATATGGGGCGCCAAACAGGATTATCAAAGCATCAATATCGACGGAACCGAACAGGTGCTGACCGCCTGCCACCGCCGTGGCGTGCGCCATCTCGTGTATACCTCGACGCCTTCGGTGGTCTTTGACCGCGCCGATATTCACGGCGGCGACGAAACCTTGCCCTATGCCCGGCGCTTTCTCTGCCACTACGCGAAAAGCAAGGCGGAGGCCGAACGCATGGTTCTGGCCGCCAATGGCCCATCCTTAAAAACCTGCGCCATCCGACCGCATCTGGTCTGGGGGCCGGGCGACCCGCATCTGGTGCCGCGTCTGCTTGAGCGCGGGCGCAGTGGCCTGATGCGGGTCGTCGGCGACGGCGAAAACCTCGTCGATATTTCGTATATTGATAACGTCGCCTCGGCGCATCTGCTGGCGGCGGAAAACCTCGCCGACTCTGGAACGGCGGCGGGCAAGGCGTATTTCATCAGCCAGGGTGAACCGGTGCGACTGTGGCCATGGATAAACGCCCTCTTCGCCCGCCTGGACATCGCGCCGGTGACGCGGAGCATTCCTTTTGGCCTGGCTTATGGATTGGGCGCATCACTGGAGGTCGCCTGGTCTCTGGCTGGCAAAACTGCCGAACCGCCGATGACTCGCTTTGTCGCGCTGCAACTGGCCAAATCGCATTATTTTTCCATTGACCGCGCCCGCCGCGATCTCGGCTATCAACCGATGGTGACGCAGGAGGAAGGATTGCGCCGCACTGTGGAATGGATAAATGAATATAATCGCTAGATTTTTCCTGTTCCTGCTCATCGCGGCGCTGATTCCACCCTGGACGGCGACGCGACCGGCGCAGGCATTTTCCGTTGGCGAAGAACGAGAGCTGGGCGAAAAGCTGCTCTATACGGTGCGGGCCTCGTTTCCCCTCATCGACGACCCGGATATTGTCCAATACATCACGGCGCGCGGCGAGGAGGTCTTGCGGGTGGCCGGTGTACGCTTCTTCGATTTTCGTTTTTTTGTCATTGATAACGGCGAGTTCAACGCTTTCGCCGCGCCGTCCGGCCTGATCTTTTTCTATTCCGGCCTGATTGGCTCGATGAACAGCGAGGATGAATTCGTCTCGGTGCTGGCGCATGAAATCGCCCACGTCAAAAAAAGACATCTGGCCTCGCGCATGGAAAAGAGCCAGGTGGTGACGCTGGCCAGCCTCGGTTTGGCCCTGGCCGGTTTGCTTTTGGGTGGCGGCGGCGCGATTTCGCAAGCGGTCTTAACCGGTTCCCTGGCCGCCGGTCAGAGCGCCCAACTGCATTTCAGCCGTGAAGACGAAGAAGAGGCCGATCTGCAAGGCTACCAATGGATGCTGGCCATGGGCCGCGACCCGGAAGGGATGCGGCGGATGCTTTCGACCATGCGCCGCATCGCCCGTTACCGCAGCGAACGCCTGCCGCAATACCTGCTCACCCATCCGGAATCGGAAAACCGCCTGGAATATGTTTCAGCGCTGTTGGAGCACAAGCCGCCCGCGCCGCCTGTCCGCGACGATTTTGATTTTCTTCGTTTCAAATACCGGGTCGCGGCTTGGGCCGCCGGTGACGATAACGACGGGTTGCGCGTCGCTTTGGCCGGTATCATCGCCGACAGCCAGGCGAGCCGCGAGCGCGTGGCTATGGCCAAATTCGGTCTCGCGGAAATAGAGCGGCGCGACGGCAATTACGACCGCGCCCGCGCCCTACTCGAAGAGGTTATCGCCGCTTATCCAAACAAAAACATCCTGAAAACCGATCTGGCGGTGCTTGAAGCCGCCGCCGGGCGTTTCGACAAGGCGCGGCTGATGCTCGAAGACAGCCTGCGGCGTGACGGCGGCGATATGTATGCGACCCTAAATCTGGCCCGCATTTTACTGCGGCAAAAGGAATGGGACGCCGCTGAACGGGAATTTCGCGCCCTTCTGCTGCGCTTTCCCGAATATCCCGCCGCCTACTTCGCTTTGGGGCAAATCGCCACCGCCCGTGGCCGCCAGGCCGAAGCTTTCTGGCTCGCTGGCACCTATCATTTATATGAAGGAAAACTGAAATCGGCGCGGGATAATTTCCTGATGTCGGAAAAGGAGGCGGGAAAAGGGCCGAAGACTGACGCCGACATGAAAAAAAAGGCGACGGCCTCCCTCGATCTGCTTGATCGCCTCGAAGGAAAAGTAAGGAAAAAGGCCGATGGTCGCAAAAACCGCTGACGCCCCTACGGTGATCATTGAGGATGAAACCCTGCGCGACGGCTTGCAACTGCTCGCCTGGCGTCCATCTTTGGAGGATAAACTGCGGCTGTTCCGCCTGCTTTTCGCCGCCGGACTGCCACGCATTCAGGTCGGTGCCTTGGTCCGCGCCGATGTGATGCCGCAAATGGCCGATACCGAACAGCTACTGGCCGCCCTGAGCGCGGAGGAACGACGGCGCGCCACCGCCTTGGCGATGAACCGCCGCGGCCTTGACCGGGCGCTTACGACCGGCCTCGAACATATCTCCTTGTCGGCGTCCCTGACTGAAAAACACAGCCTTGCCAATACCGGACGCGGCGTGCGCGACGGCCTTTTCCGGTTGGAAGAACTGATCCGGATCGCGGCCCAGGCCGGGTTGACAACGCGAGCTGGCTTGCAAAACGCCTTTGGCGGCCAGGGCGAAAGCGTCGCCGAACGGACCGCGCTGCTGGCGGCGGAACGGCTGCTGGCCGCCGGAGCCGCCGAAATCAATCTCGCCGACACCTCGGCGGTGGCCGAACCAGAGGCGATACACGCTTTGGTCAGTCAGATAGCGCGGCGTTTTCCGACGGCCACAATCTCCTTGCACCTACACAACCAGGGCGGTCGGGGCCTGGCCGGTCTCGCTCAGGGTTTCGCAGCCGGAGCGCGTATCGTTGATTGTTGCCTGGCTGGTCTGGGCGGCTGCCCGTTCATTCAGAGTCACGGGGCGGCGGATCCGCCGGACAGGCGGGCGGGCAACCTTGATACCGAGAAGGTGGCCGAATTCTTCACGACCCAGGGAATCGCCACCGGCGTATCGATTCCATCTTTAAGCGAAGCCAGGCGATTTGTGCTGTCGGCCCTGGCATCGCGCCTTTGTTCCGTTCCGTGCGATCATATTCCGATTCGTAGCTGGCCTTTATTTCATGCGCAAGCTATACTGCGGGAAATGATTGAATCACATCGGAGGCAAAAAGATGAGTCATAACTGTCAAG
>JAITSS010000054.1 GCA_031287565.1 Desulfobulbaceae bacterium | reverse complement strand
CTGGATTTCGACACAATAACCTCTGCTTGCCGTTCGTATTTTTACCATGCAAAACAATGTCATCACTCCCGCAATGCGGACATAATACTTTGATATAAACCATATTTCACCTCGTTATTAATTTTCGTCAATCATATCACAAATTAAAATTACTATCCAACCATTTCATGACATCACCTGTCCCTCCTGGCCGCCGAAGCCGATGCCTATTTCGCGCATTGCGCTGTCGCCTTACAGCTCCGACGCCTCAATTACATAACCATTGGTTGCGGCTTTGGTCTCGCCGTCAAAATGCCATGCAAAAAAATCTCCACGACACTTGTAACCAGTGCTGCCCTTTCTTCTTGTTCGGGAGCGGGGCGGAGTCGCAAAAGCACCTGTAAATAAAGATTGTCACGCAACGCACCTACAAACTGGCTGGCGGTGATATCACAGCGGAGGCACTGGATTTCCCCACGATTTTTGGCTGCTTCAAGAAGTCTTGTCAGGCTTTCGACCGCGCTGCCGGGGCCAGAGGCAAAATACACTTTCGCCAGATCGGGAAACCGTGCGCCATCAGCGAGGGCGAGCCTTGACAAATCCAGTACAGTAGGCGTGAAAAGAGCTGAAAGGATGCTTTCCGCGTAAGCAAACAGTGCTTCACGCAAGTCGGTTTCTTTATCAATTTCCTGCCGCATGGGGGCGAGAGCCTGACTGGCGATTTTCGTGACTAAGGCATTGAACAGTCCCTCTTTTCCGCCAAACTGCGCATAGATGCTGCGCCTTGAACCGCCAGCCCGGCCTATGATGTCATCCAGACTGGTTGCCGCGTATCCCTTTTCCAGAAAAACTTCCGATGCTGCCTTAAGCAACACTTCCTGTCTTTGCGCAGCCGGTAAATTTTTTTTCTTCTTACTCTCAGAAAGTGATGTCTTCATAAATACTCCTACTTGGTATTTTCAAGTACCTTTTTTCTTGACTTGGTATCGCGAAATACCATATATGTCAATTGGTACTTATGAATACCAAGGGGGGTATGAAGATGAACCGGAAAAAAGTTTTGTTTATCGCTGCGGTAGTGGTTGGCTCAGGGACTCTCATCATATGGGCGGCGCTGTCATGGTCTACGGGGATGCGCTCCATCAATACGGATAACGCCTATATCCATGCCGACATTATCGCTATCGCTCCAAAGGTATCCGGATATGTGATGGAAGTGCCTGTGAGAGACAACATGAGCGTTAAAGTCGGTGATTTACTTTTCGCCATCGACGAACGCGATTACACGGCGAAGGTCGAACAGGCCAAGGCGAATGTTCTGGCAGCGGAATCCGCGATTGCCAATGTGAAGGCCGCAACCGTGCTGCAACACGCGGTCATCCGCCAAGCTGAAGCGCAAGTAGCTTCCGCAGCCGCCATACAAAAACGGGCCGCGCAGGAATATGCCAGACAGAACCGGCTTCGGAAGGATAAGGCGACGACGGAGCAGCGATTTGAGGATTCATTACGGGATAAAGCGCAGACAGATGCCTCCCTTGCCGGCGCGCAGGCGAACCTTGATGTGCAGACCAAACAACTTGATGTGTTGACCTCGCAACTGTCATCCGCCCATGCCGGTCTGGCTCAGGCTCAAGCCGCATTATCTCTGGCCGTTCTGGATCTGGAGCATTGCCGCGTCCGCGCTCCTGTTGACGGCGTTATCGGCAATCGTAAGGCCCGCATCGGACGATTCGTGACGCCGGGAACCGCCCTTCTCGACCTTGTTCCCGTGCAGGATGTCTGGATTGTCGCGAATTTCAAGGAAACACAGATGGAGCACATCCGTATCGGCCAAAACGTGCGGAT
This sequence comes from Desulfobulbaceae bacterium, assembly GCA_031287565.1. GTDB lineage: Bacteria > Desulfobacterota > Desulfobulbia > Desulfobulbales > Desulfocapsaceae > UBA8130. The sequence continues at coordinate 43,637 of JAITSS010000054.1, read as the reverse complement.
CGCCGTTGACGGGTATCCGGGAGCGGCGTTGGCGGGGGTTGTTGACAGCCTCGCGCCGGGAAGCGGTTCCTCTTTCAGCCTGCTGCCGCCGGATAACGCCACAGGTAACTTCATCCGCGTAGTGCAACGTGTTCCTGTAAAAATTACCTTGAAAGACAATACCTTGATTGGTCTCTTGGTGCCGGGGCTATCCGTTCGTGTAACAGTTCTTCCGGGTGGGGAAAAGTAAAAGGAGCGCCTTATGAATCCCCGGATTGATTCTCCAAATATGCGCGAAAATACCGTCGTCTATCTCTTGCTTGTCGGGGGTATTCTTCTGGCAGGCTTGGCCGAAGCCTTTACCGGGACAGCGCTTTCTTTTGGACGGCTTGACATGTGGGGCGACCTGTACACGACGTCCGACGAATTCGCATGGCTGGACGTCAGCTACACGAGCGCCAAACTGTGTGGCTTCATGATGGTGCCCGCACTGTTCGCCCGCTTCAGACCGATTCGCGTTCTGCTGACGGCAAGCGCCGTTATGACCGTCGTTAGTGTCTGCATGACCTGTACCGCCAATTTGTATCCCCTCGTATTCTTTCGGGTGGCGCAGGGCGCGGCGGGCGGAATCCTTCTTGTCGGAGGGCAAACGCTGCTTTTCACTGTGTTCGGCGGGAAATGGCAACCGTTGACGCAGCTTCTTTTCGCTTGCGGCGCGGTGGTCGTCCCGGCCACATTCGCCGCATCGCTTCAAGGCTGGATGGTCGATGTTCTGACCTGGGAAGCGATATTTCTCTTTGCAGCGGCGCTTGGCATGACCTCTTTGATCGTTCTGGCCTTTATCCCTTTACGTATCATGTGTAAGTCAGGCACAAAACGGTTCGATGCCGCCGGGTTTACCTTTTTTGCGGTTGCCGCTTTTTGTCTCACCTACATCGCCCAGGAAGGAAGCCGGTGGAACTGGTTTGAGACGAGGCACATCGCGATTCTGACCGTTTTCGGCTTCGCGGCTCTTCTGGCCTGCATCCTGCGCTGGATAGCTTTTCCCCGGCCAAATAGCCTCGTCAACCTCTCCGTTTTTGACAACCGCGACTTCTGTTTCGGTTTCGCGGTCAGCTTTGTGGCGGGAGTGGCGCTGTTCGGAAGCACATGGCTCATTCCGGGATTCACGCTCAACGTGCTCGGCCTCACAGCAACGGAAGCCGGTGCGCTGATAGCGCCGGGTGGGGTGATGTTCTTTGTCGCGCTGTCCCTGACAGCGCTGCTGCTCTCTTTTTCACGCGTACATCCGTTGGCGACGGTCCCTTTGGGTATTTTCCTGATTATGGCCGGAATGTGGATGCTTTCCGGCTCAACCAGCGAGAGCGGCAGCGCGGACTTGCTCATCCCGCTGATGATCAGAGGAACCGGACTCGGATTCCTGTTTCTCTCCCTTACCATTTACGCTCTGGGCGGACTCCAAGGGAGTCAGATAGCACAGGGGGTGGCGCTTTTTACAACATTCCGCCAGTTTGGCGGTCTTTTTGGCGTGGGCGTCCTCCAGCGCTATCTGGATCACCAGAACGCGCAGAATGGCGCCGTTCTTTCTTCCCATCTGGAAGCCGGTGGGGTTCTCCTGACCGAGAGGCTGCACAGTGTGCAGGCGGCTTTGCAAAGCCGGGGGATGGAAGCGGGCGACGCCGCCAAGGCCGCCATGGCTTTTTTGCAAAAGAGCCTGACGATGCAAAGCAACACTATTTCCTATAATGAGGCTTTTTTCGTGATCGTTATTGTTTTTCTTATTGCCGCTCCTTTGTTGGTACTTCTCAAGATTTGGCTGTCAAAGCGTCATACTGCCCATATAACGGCGTATTGAATGGAATCATGAACACGTTCAATTTTTTCTTTACCGATGTTCTTGGAATGTTTTTGTTTCGGAATTTTCTGATTATCCTTTGATTAACCGATCATTTTTTTGCGCATAACACGCGAAAGGATACTGGACTTTCATCATTCACATAAAGGCGACCCAAACGGAGAATGATATGAGAACATTTCGCATACTATTTTTTTTCCTGCCATTCGTTGTGTTTTTGCAGGCTTGCTCGCTGGCCCCGACATATATGCGCCCCGATCCCATGTTTCCGGAGACAGTGCCCGTTTCATGGACACAGAATCAAATGTCGCCCGAAACAGCGGAGAATGCCGCTTGGTGGACGGCTTTTAACTCCAATGCCTTGCTGCGGTTACAACAAGAAGGCTTGGCTCAAAACCACAACTTTAGCGCTTCAGGCTGGCAACTTGCCCAGGCGGTTGCACAATCCAGAGTGGCGAGAGCGTCTCTTTTTCCTTGGATCGGCGCGGAGGGTAGGGCATCCCGTACCGGGCATCATGCTGGCCCTGCCGATGCTTTTACCATGACGGATACCATTTCAGGCGGTTTTCAAGCGTCATATGAGCTGGATGTATGGGGCAGATTGCGCTCCCAAGCGGATAGCGCCGCGTTCATGGCCGAAGCGACTCTCAACGATTGGCGGGCCGTCGGCCTCAGCCTTGAATCAGATATTGCCATTGCCTACTTCCAACTGCTTGCCTTGAGAGAAAAGCTCTCCGTGCAGCGGAATATTTTGTCCACCGCTGAACAGACGCTGGAGTATATTGCGAAACAACAAAGAGCTGGTGCCGCTTCAACTCTTGACCTTGCTCGGCAGCGCAGCGATGTAGCCTCAATGAAGGCCAGAACGCAGGATTTGGAAAGACAGGAACAGGCTGCGAAAAACGCTCTGAACAATTTGCTCGGTTCAGCGATTATTCCCGCCGAACTCGATGCTCTCATGTCCGCCGAGGCGATAACGAAATTGACTCCTCCCGCCGTCAGTGCCGGGCTTTCCTCAAGTCTGTTGCTGCGCAGGCCCGACATTTTGAAAGCGGAAGCGTCGCTCAAAGCAGCCAATGCCAATATCGGCGCGGCAAGAGCCGCTTTCCTGCCCATGGTCAACCTCACGGCACAGGGAGGCTGGCAAAGTGACGAGTTTCATACCCTGTTCACTCCATCCAGTACACTTTATGCGCTTGCCTCCTCGCTTGTCGCTCCAATCTTCCAGGGAGGGCGTCTCGTGGCCCAGCATGACGTTGCATTAGCCTGGAAGGAAGAATTGGTATCCAGATACCAACAGACCGCGCTTTCGGCCTTTCTGGAAACAGATACTGCAATTGAGGCAGGCGGTTTTCTGACCCAGGAAGAAGAAAATAGGGAAACTGCCGTGCGAGAAGCCGGAGAAGCATATCGCATTGTCCGCGTTCAATACCGTGAAGGCGCGACTGACTTTTTGAACCTTCTGGACGCTCAACGCACGCTGCTGACAGCCCAAGATGCGCAAATTTCCGTAACCCTGGCCCGCTTGAATACCACCGTAGGGCTGTTCAAAGCTCTTGGCGGCGGGTGGGGGGAGAAAAATCCCCCGCAGCGTCAATGATCTGTGGATTCCTTGCGTTACCGGCATGGGCGAACTCGGCTGTACCCTGAAGCCGTCCGCGACCCTACCTTCTTTATTCACCCGTCCAGCGACACAAATTATGACCCCATGCCATCCCAAAGTTTTGGCGGTATCGATAGGGGTATAACTATTCTATAATTGATTTTATTTTGTAAATTCAAATAGTTATTGCATATTCAAAAACTCCGCCGTCAAATTCATGCCTCCAGGCCGCGCCGACATAGGGCCTTCACTGTCGCTCCGCCCAGCCAGTGTATTTCAACAACAAAATCGTAAGCAACGGCTTTCGCAAGATACAATATCGTCACAAAATCGACAAATCCTGCTCCTTGACAACAGCCGCCGCCAGAAAAAGCGCGGTCGCCCGCCTGCGGTAAATATCCAGATTCCACGCGGGCGCGTCCTGGCGCATCATCGCCAATGCCTGACACAGTGAACCGCATGGCATCCAATTTGCTTCATGTCGAACATCGGCGGGCCGGGCACCTTTGCGGCCCGCATCACCACCCCCTTCACCAGGAGACATCAACATGGCACACGGCAGACTTCTTTCTCTCTTCCTCGGCGCGAGTCTCTTTTTGGGCGCTACGGCATCATTCGTCCAGGCCGCCGACACCATCAAAGTCGGCATCCTGCATTCGTTATCCGGCACCATGGCCATTTCTGAAACCGCCTTGAAAGAAACGGCGCTCATGACCATCGCCGACATCAACGCCCATGGCGGCGTCTTGGGCAAACAGCTTGAGCCGGTGGTGGTCGATCCGGCTTCCAACTGGCCACTGTTCGCCGAAAAGGCGCGGCAACTTTTAGCCCAGGATAAAGTCGCCGTCGTCTTCGGCTGCTGGACGTCGGTATCGCGCAAATCGGTTTTGCCGGTCTTTTCCGAGCTGAACGGCCTGCTCTTTTATCCGGTGCAGTACGAGGGCGAAGAGCTGGAACGAAACGTGTTTTACACCGGAGCCGCGCCGAATCAGCAGGCGATTCCGGCGGTTGAATATCTGATGAGCGAAGACGGCGGCGCGGCCAAGCGCTTTGTGCTTCTGGGCACCGATTACGTCTATCCGCGCACCACCAACAAAATTCTCCGCGCCTTTCTCAAATCAAAAGGAGTCGCCGATGAAGACATCATGGAGGAATACACGCCCTTTGGCCACAGCGATTACCAGACGATCATCGCCAAAATTAAGAAGTTCGCGGGCGCTGGCAAAAAAACCTGCGTCGTTTCGACGATTAACGGCGATTCCAACGTGCCGTTTTATAAGGAATTGGGCAACGCCGGTCTGAAGGCCACCGATGTGCCGGTCGTCGCTTTTTCGGTCGGCGAAGAGGAATTGCGCGGCGTCGATAGCAAACCGCTCATCGGGCATCTGGCGGCCTGGAACTATTTTGAGAGCCTGAAAAATCCGGAAAACAGCAAATTCATCAAAATGTACAAAGAGTGGGCGAAAAGTCGCAACCTGCCGGGCGCTGATTCGGTCGTCACCAACGACCCGATGGAGGCGACTTTTATCGGTATCCACCTGTGGAAACAGGCGGTGGAAAAGGCGAAATCCGCCGATGTCGATACAGTCATCGCCGCCATGGCCGGACAGCAGTTCAACGCGCCGGACGGTTTCACGATTCAAATGGACGAGAAAAACCACCATCTGCATAAGCCGGTCTTCATCGGTGAAATCCGCGCCGACGGCCAGTTTGACGTGGTGTGGAAAACCAAAGGGCCGATAAAAGCCCAGCCCTGGAGTCCGTTCATCGCTGGCAACGACCAGAAAAAAGACGAGCCAGACGCCAAATAAAGAGAAACCCCTCCGAGGTAAAAAAACCGGGCGGTGGCCCTGTCACCGCCTTTCCTTTGACGCAGGTATCGCCATGCGATGGATTGTCGCGCCAAAAAACGCTCGTCGGGCCGCCGTTTCGGCGCTGATTTCGATACTGATTTCGGCGCTTGTGGTGTTGGTCGTTCTCATTCACCCGTCCCTGGCCATACAGCAGAGTGATATTCTCGGCCTGGCCGCCGATGATTCATCGGAAAAAATCGTAGCCATCGGCAAATTAGCCGAAACGGAGCCGCGCCTGGCCCTGCGCATCCTGCCCGCGATGCTGGCCGGTGAACTGTATCGGCATGAGAACAGCCTTATCCTGATTGAAAACGGCCAGGCGCGGGACGCCGTTTCCGGCCAAACGACACCGCTGGACATATCACTCCTGGAAAACGTCATGGTCAACAACCGGCTGCGCAAGATTCTCGCTTCGACCATCGACGGCATGCGCCTTTTGGCCGAAGACCGGGGCGAGCGACTGAAAGCCGCGCAAAACCTGGCGCAAAGCGCCACCGCCGCCGACCTGCCGTTCATCGACCAGGCCATGGCGCGTGAAACCGACCCGGCGATACGCCGACAACTTCAGACGGCCTGGGGCAAAGCGGCGATCGGCTCGCCTGACGCCGCTACTCGCCTGAAGGCGATAGCCGCCTTGCGCGACGAGGCCGACCCAAGCAGTCGGCAACTTCTGGCGGCGCTCATGGAGAAAGACGGCGCGACCTGGCGGGAAACGGATGAATCGGCGCGCCAGGCGGCGCGTGAGGCGCTCAGTCATGTCGAAGGGCGACTGGCCCTGGGCGACAACCTGGCCCGCATCTTTTCCGGCTTGTCGCTGGCCTCAATTTTGCTCTTGGCCGCCCTGGGCCTGGCCATTACCTATGGCGTTATGGGAGTCATCAACATGGCGCACGGCGAGCTTTTAATGATAGGCGCTTACGCCGCTTTCGCCACGCAATCGTTCTTTCGCGCCTATGTTCCCGCCTACATCGACTGGTATCCGCTGGCGGCGCTGCCGGCGGCCTTCATCGCGGCGGCGGTGGTCGGCATGATGCTGGAGCGTCTGGTCATCCGCCACCTCTATGGCCGACCGCTGGAAACGCTTTTGGCCACCTGGGGTCTGTCGCTGATTCTCATCCAACTGGCCCGCGTCATCTTCGGGCCGCAGAATGTCGAGGTCGCCAATCCCACCTGGATGTCCGGCGGCCTCACGGTCTTGCCGAATCTGCTTTTGCCCTGGAATCGGCTGATCATCATCGTCTTCGCGCTTGCGGTTTTATTTGCCATGTGGGCGGTTCTGAACCTGACCCGTCTGGGTCTGTTTGTGCGGGCGGTCACGCAGAACCGCGCCATGTCGGCCTGTGTCGGCGTCGCGACTGGTAAAATTGATATGTTGGCCTTTGGCCTCGGCTCCGGGGTCGCGGGTTTAGGCGGCGTCGCTTTGTCGCAGATCACCAATGTCGGCCCGGATATGGGCCAGAACTACATTGTCGATTCGTTCATGGTCGTGGTTTTGGGCGGCGTCGGTCAGTTGGCCGGCGCGGTCTGGGCGGCTCTGGGTCTGGGCGTGGCCACCAAGTTTCTTGAAGGCTGGGCTGGGGCGGTCGTGGCCAAAATCGCGATCCTGGCGATTATCATTATTGTTATCCAGAAACGTCCGCAGGGCTTATTCGCTCTGAAGGGCCGCGCGACGGAGAACTGATATGAGCCTCTTTAACCTAGCTTCCACATCCAGCCAAAATGGCGCCTGCGGCGCGCAAATCGCCACCGCCGCGATGGTCGTCTTCTGTTGCCTCGTCGCGCCGCTCCTGCATCTGGCCGTGCCGGAAGAAAGCGTTTTCCATCTTTCCGATTACTGCATCACCCTGTTCGGAAAAATCCTCTGCTACGCCATTGTCGCGGTGGCTATGGATTTGGTCTGGGGCTACGCCGGGATTTTATCGTTGGGACACGGCATCTTTTTTGCTTTGGGCGGCTACGCCTTCGGCATGTATCTGATGCGGCAGATTGGCACAGATGGCGTATATCACAGCCATCTTCCCGATTTTATGGTCTTTCTTGATTGGAAGGAACTGCCTTGGTATTGGTTTGGCTCGGATCATTTTCTGTGGGCCGTCGTTCTGGCGCTGGCCGTTCCAGGCGCTCTGGCTTTTGTCTTCGGCTTTTTCGCCTTCCGCTCGCGAATTAAGGGCGTCTATTTCTCGATCATCACCCAGGCGCTGACCTTTGCCTGTATGCTGCTCTTTTTCCGCAATGAAACCGGATTCGGCGGCAACAACGGCTTTACCGATTTCAAGCGCATTGTCGGCTTTTCGATCACCGCGCCGGGCACGCGCGTCACACTCTTCGCCCTGTCGGGCTTAGCGCTTCTGGCGGCGCTGTGGCTGGCCCGCTTTCTGACCCGCGCCAAATTCGGGCGCGTGCTTCAAGCGATTCGCGACGCCGAATCCCGCGTCATGTTCATCGGCTATAATCCTTTCGGTTTCAAACTGCTGGTCTGGACGCTTTCAGCCATGCTTTGCGGTCTGGCCGGGGCGCTCTATGTGCCGCAGGTCGGCATCATCAATCCCGGCGAGATGAGTCCGGCCGCCTCGATCGAAATCGCCGTCTGGGTGGCGGTCGGCGGACGCGGCAGGCTTATCGGCGCGGTTCTCGGCGCCTTCATCGTCAGCCTGGCTAAAAGCTGGTTCACCGTAAGTTTCCCGGAATACTGGCTATTCTTTTTGGGCGCGCTGTTCGTTGTCGTAACCTTATGGTTGCCGAACGGCGTTCTGGGGCTGGTCAATACCATCAAAGTTCGTCATGCCGCGCCGGAGTCATGAGCATGTCTGTGCAACAATATCTGCTTCAGGTTCTGGAAACGGCGACCGCCTTTGATTGGTTCTGGCGGCTGCTAGTCTTGGTTTGCTTCGTCATCTGGTCATGCGCCTTTTTGTTCACCGGTTTCGACGCCACCGCCGATTCGTTCCTGCATGGCGTCAATCTGGTTTTCCATAAGGCCGGGCACGTGATTTTCAGTTTCGCCGGACGATTCATGGCCATTTTGGGCGGCACGCTGGGTCAATCGCTGATGCTCGCATCCCTGATCTGGGGCGGCCTCGTCCTGTATACTTTTTATCAAACTTCCCGTTTTCACAGGAGCGCTCCATGAACGACGTATATCGCGGCCCACTGCTCGAAGCCGAATACGTCTATGTGCCGATGCGCGACGGCATCGACGTGTCGCACCGGGTCATCCTCTATCTGGAGGATATTTCCGTCAGCTTTGATGGGTTTAAGGCGCTGAATAATCTGACGCTGCACATCGACGCCGGGGAATTACGCTCAATCATCGGCCCGAACGGCGCCGGCAAGACGACGATGATGGATGTGATTACCGGCAAAACCAGGCCGGACAGCGGCACCGCCTTTCTCGGCCAAAGCATCGACCTGTTGCGGCTGACCGAGCCGGAAATCGCGGCCAGAGGCATTGGCCGTAAATTTCAGAAGCCGACGGTCTTTGAACAGCACACGGTCTTTGAAAATCTTGAGCTGGCGATGAAGGCGAATAAATCGCCGTGGGCCAGCATGTTCAGCCGTCTTGACAGCGAAGCGCGGGACAAAATCGCCGCGATGCTCACCACCATTCGTTTAAGCGAAGAGGCGAAGCGCCTGGCCGGATTGTTGTCACACGGCCAGAAACAGTGGCTGGAAATCGGCATGTTGCTGATTCAGGAGCCGCAGCTTTTGCTTTTGGATGAACCGGTGGCCGGTATGACCGATGAGGAAACCGAACGCACCGCCGAACTGTTTGTCGCCTTAGCGGGCAAGCATTCGCTGGTGGTGGTCGAACACGATATGGCATTCATTAAACGCTTAGGCGGAAAAGTGACAGTGCTGCACGAGGGCGCGGTTTTAGCGGAAGGAAGCCTTGATACGGTGAGGAACGACCCGCGGGTCATTGAAGTGTATCTGGGGAGATGACGATGCTGGCAGTGGAACATATCAACCAATTTTACGGCGGCAGCCACATCCTGCGCGATATTTCCCTCAACGCCGAAGCCGGAAAAGTGACGGCGCTTCTGGGACGCAACGGCGTCGGCAAAACCACGCTTCTGAAATGTCTGATGGGCCTTTTGCCGATACGGAGCGGCGCGATTTCCTTTGCCGGTCGCGACATCAGCAAACTGAAAACCCATGCGCGGGCCAGGCTGGGCATGGCCTATGTGCCACAGGGCCGCGAGATTTTTCCCCGGCTTTCGGTGGCGGAAAATCTCAACATGGGTATGGCCGGTCTACCGGGAAGCGCCCGCCTGCCGGAACAGGTGTACGCGATGTTTCCGGTTCTGCGCGAGATGGCCAGGCGCAGAGGCGGCGATCTTTCCGGCGGCCAGCAGCAGCAACTGGCGATTGGCCGCGCTCTGGCCATGCGGCCCAAGCTCCTGATTTTGGATGAGCCAACCGAAGGCATCCAGCCCTCAATCATCAAAGACATTGAAGCGGCGATCCGCGCCTTGGCGGCGGCTGGTGAAATGGCGATTCTTCTGGTCGAGCAATACTATGATTTCGCCCGTGACCTGGCCGATTCATACCTGGTTATGGAACGCGGCGAAATCATCCTGCGCGGCAGCGGCGCGACCATGGACGCTGACGGCGCGCGCGAAGCCATGGCGGTGTAAGCATTTTGGGGTCGAATCTGGCATGATGCGGACCACTTATGTCCGGCCCGCGCCTTTCAGCGTGGACACAGATCAACCTTCAGAAATGAGGAATCCGCCATGAACGATATGCGAAACGGCACCAAGCGACTACTGGAATTGCTTTGGCACGATGAATCTCCCTTCGGATTTCATTACACCAACGAAAAACCCGACGGCTTTGGGCCGAAACCCGGCGAACTCTTCAGCCGCGAGCGCGAGGCGGCGGGACAAATCGACTGGGGCAAGGCGTTTGGCAATTTTTCCTGCATTATTGGCAACATCTGGCTGGCGCGAAAAAAGGGCAAAGCCGCCTGGATCAGCCACCAGGAATGCGGCTGCATGGGCGGCGGCTTTTACACCGGACTGTACCGCCCGTATCTGGAAACCAATGTCCATTACGTCGCCACCGGTATTGTCGGCACGCCGATGGAAGGAGAACACTACCTGCCGTCGGCGGAGGCGATGCGCGCCTTCATGGACGCCTGCCTACCGCCGCCGCCCACCGGCAAATACGGCGTGTTCAAACCGCTTGACCTGTTCACCGACGCAGCGCCGCCCCTGGTGGTGATTTTCTTCGCCCGTCCGGAAGTCCTGACTGGCCTGCACAGTCTGGCCGGATACGCGGCCGGACATCATCAGGCGGTGGTCTCGCCATTCGGATCGGCATGTTCCAACATGGTCGCCTGGCCGCTTGCCTATCAGGCCAAGGGGATTGAATGCGCGGTGCTGGGCGGCTTTGATCCTTCGGCGCGCAAATTCCTGAAAGCCGATGAGCTGACCTTTGCCGCGCCGCTTTCCTTGTACCGCAAGATGCTGGCGTCGCTGGAAACTTCGGCCCTTACTCGCCACACCTGGCAAGGGGTAACGAAAAAGGTGGCGAGAAGCAAGCGAGCCTGGGGCGAAACGGCGTAAAGGAAATGCTTGCGGCCCCAAACGCCCCGCGATAGTTTGCCGGGCGAATCGTCGAGCCAAAGGAAGAAGAAAAGAGCTTGCGGCGCGGACAAGGCGGCCGTAAGCGAACGCGGCCCCGGCTTCGACGACATTGGGGGGAACATATGTCGGCTCGAAAACCGTTGCGCCCGCGTTTGGCTATGGTCTTCCTCGTCCTCGCTCTGCTTGCGCCGTGCGACGCCGAGGCGGAACGACTGATCAAAATCGCCATCCAAACGCCACTTTCCGGCGAGGAATCAATCAGCGGCATCGACATTAAGCGCGGCGCGGAACTGGCGCTGGAGCAACTGAAAAAGCCGATCGAAGATATGGGCTTCACGGTCGTTATGGAACCATTTGACGACCAGGCGAACCCGGCTATCGGCGTCGAAAACGCCAAACGCATCGCCCAAGACCCGGAAATCTTGGCCGTAATCGGCCACTACAATTCCGGCGTGCAGATTCCCGCCTCGGAAATCTACCACGCCGCCGGTCTGGCCAACCTGTCGCCAGCCAACACCAGTCCGGCCGTCACCGACCGCAGCTATCCAGAAATCAGCCGCATCGTCGGTCGCGATGATGTTCAGGGCCTGGTCGGCGCCGAATTCGCCGCCCTGCACGGCATCACGCGGGCCTTCGCCATCCACGACCAAAGCGCCTACGGGCGGGGGATAGCCGCGATTTTTCGCGAACACGCGCTGAAAAAGGGCGTGGCGGTGCTGGGTTTCGCCAGCCTGCGCGACCAGAGCGATACGGAAACGATTCTCAGTGAAGTCGATGACAAGCAGCCGGAATTACTTTATTTTGGCGGAACTTCCTATCAAGCGGCCTCATTCTTAAAAGCGGCGCGACAGCGCGGTTTCAGCGGCATCTTTCTTTCGGATGACGGATTTGATTCATCGAACACGGCGGAAATCGCCGGACCAGCCTTGCTGGCTGGCCAGGGCGTCTACTACTCCACGGTTTCCGGGCCAGCGACTCTCTATCCCGACGCGACGCGATTCATCCATGATTTCCGCGAGAAATATCCAGGCGACCCGCAGCCCTTCGCGGCCCAAGCCTACGATTGCATGGCCATGTGCCTGAAAGCGCTAGAAAACGCCGCCCGCGACACCGCAAAAAAAGACGCCCAGCCCAGCCGCGCGGCGGTGGCCAAGGCGATTCGCGCCCTGAATGGCTTCAAAGGCATCACCGGTTCATTCTCATTCAACGACAAGGGCGACCCCACCAGTGCAAAGTATTTCATCATTCAGGTCAAATCGGACGATCCCAAACGCTGGAACGAGAACATCCCGGCCCGCGCCCTGGATGTCGAACCGCCGCGATAATCGCCGGTTCGCCAGGCAATTTTTTCATCATAAGGAGGCGCCTGTGACCAACGCGGGCAAAGATTGCGACATCATTTTGGTCGGCGCGGGCATCATGAGCGCCACCTTGGCTGGTTTCATCACCCTGCTTGAGCCGGATTGGTCGGTGACAATGTTTGAAAAGCTGGACGGCCCGGCCCGCGAAAGCACCGGCCCATGGAATAACGCCGGCACCGGCCATTCGGCCCTGTGCGAACTGAACTACACGCCGCAAGACCGCGCCGGTCGCATCGACATTGTCAAGGCGGTTGCCGTCAACGAACAGTTTCAGCTTTCGCGCCAATTTTGGGCTGCTTTGAGCCGCGACGGCCATCTTGACGCCGCGACTTTCATCCACCGCGTGCCGCACATGAGCTTTGTCCGCCGCCCTGAGCATGTCCGCTTTCTGGCCGCTCGTCACCAGGCGCTGGCCGGTCATCCATTGTTTCCCGATCTGCGTTTCAGCGACCAGCCAGATGTCATCAGCGAATGGGCGCCGCTGATCATGGAGGGCCGCGACAGACGCGCGTCGGTTGCCGCCACCTTCAGCGAACACGGGGTTGATATTGACTTCGGCGCATTGACAGAAGGCTTGCTGCGCTTCGCGGAAAAACGCGGCCTGGAGCTGCGATACGGCCACGAAATCACGGGCATCAGTCGCGAAACCGACGGACGCTGGCGCATCACCGCGCGGACGGCGGACGGGACAAGGCTGGCGCGCCGCGCTCGTTTCGTATTCCTCGGCGCGGGCGGCGGCAGCCTGCCGCTCTTGCAAAAATCCGGCATCCGCGAAGCGCGAGGCTACGCCGGGTTCCCAATCAGCGGCCAGTTTCTGCGGACGCGAAATCCGCGCATCGTCGAGAGACATCTGGCCAAGGTGTATGGCCAAGCGGCGCTCGGCGCGCCGCCGATGTCGATGCCACACCTCGATACGCGCCTTGTGGCGGGCGAAAAAAATCTGATGTTCGGCCCCTACGCCGGTTGGTCGCCGAAATTTCTTAAAAGTGGCTCATACCTTGATTTGCCCACATCCTGCCGCGCCGCCAATCTGCTGCCGATGCTGGCGGCAGGCCTGAAAAACCTCGGTTTGGTCAAATATCTGGTGGGCGAGTTGAGCAAGGGCCGGGCGCAACGCCTGGAGTCGCTGCGCGAATTTTATCCGCTGGCCGAAGCGGGCGATTGGGAACTGATCACCGCTGGCCAGCGGGTGCAGGTGATCAAACCGGCGCCGGGTGGCGGCGCGTTGCAATTCGGCACCGAAGTCGTGATCGCTACGGACGGCGCGTTGGCCGGTCTTTTGGGCGCGTCGCCGGGGGCCTCGACCGCCGCGCCGATCATGCTGAAACTGCTGGCGCGCGCCTTCCCGCAACAATTCACCGGCCCCTGGGCGGCCACCCTCGACCACCTGATTCCAACCCGCGCCGCGCAACTCAGCGACGACCCAGCCCTGGCCGCGCGAACCATGCGCGACACGGCGATAGCGCTTGGCCTTGCCGCGTAACAGGCTGTTTGAAAAAGGGGACACGGGCGCGCCGTGTCCCTCTACAGTCCGAACGGTTCACCTGTTCATCAGCGTTTCCTAATCTCCCCAGTCACGTCGTCACCACCTCGCGCGATACCGGGCAAACCGGCATTTTCGTCATCACGAAAGGCGGCTCATCATCCTGGCCTTGAGAGCCGCAATCTCGTTTCGCCGCCATCCCCACATCACCGTAACCCGGCGTAGGCTCGTTCCAGCCGCCGGATTGGATTGGCCAATCATATGATTTACCGATTTGAAGAATAGGAATTATACATACGTACTATTTGTAAAACCTGGCGAATTGTCTATACACAGCGCATCAAAAACCGAGATGGCAGGTGGCTTCTCCGCCTGCCTGGAGCAATGAACCTCAACTTGGATCAGGCGATGGAAAACCAACAATTCACTGTGCGCATCAACGGGCAAAATATCAGTTGCCGGGCCGGGCAAACGATTTTGGAAGTCTGCCGGGAGGCGAAAATCCCGGTGCCAACACTCTGCTACGACGAGCGTTTGAAGCCCTACGGCGGCTGCCGCCTGTGCATCGTCGAAATCAATGGCTCTGAACAGCCACAGGCGTCGTGCATGACCTATGTCCAACCGGGCATGACAGTAACGACCGAGAGCGAAAGGCTTTTCGCCTTACGAAAAAACACTGTGCAACTTCTGTTGCACAACCATCCCAACGATTGCATGGTCTGTGAGGCGGGCGGCGCCTGCGAGCTGCAAACGCTGGCCTATCAATACGACGCCGGTCTCGGCAAATTTCAGACGAAAAAATGGGGCCTGCCGCTGGTTGAGGACAATCCCTTCATCACCTTCGAGCCAAACAAATGCGTGGTCTGCGCCCGCTGCGTGCGCATTTGCCACGAGGTCATGATGGCCGACACGCTGACGCTCGCTCACAACGGCTGGCGGACACTACCTGTGACCAAAGATGGTCAGCCGCGTTCATCCGATACCTGCGAATTCTGTGGCCAGTGCGTTTCCGCCTGCCCAACCGGCGCGCTGACCGATAGAAGAAGTCGCGGCAAAGGCCGGGCCATGGACGTGAAAAAGGTGAAAACCACCTGTAGCTACTGCGGCACCGGCTGCAACTTTTTCTTAAACGTCAAAGATGGCAAAGTGGTGCGCGTCACCTCCGATTTCGATGCGCCGGTCAACAAAGGTAATCTCTGCGTCAAGGGCCGCTACGGTTTCGATTTTATCCACAGCCCGGAACGCATCAAAACGCCTTTAATCAAAGAAAACGGCGTCTTTCGCCAGGCGAGCTGGGATGAGGCGCTCACATTTACAGCCAGGCGATTTAAGGAAATCATCGCCAAATACGGCCACGACGCGGTGGGCGGCTTTTCTTCCTCGCGCTGTTCAAACGAGGAAAATTATCTGGTCGCCAAAATGGTGCGTTGCGCCATGGGCACCAACAACGTCGATAACTGCGCCCGCGTCTGCCACGCCCCAACGGTGGCGGGACTGGCCGTCAGTTTGGGCGCGGGCGCGGCCACCAACTCTTTGGCGCAGATGGCCGATGTCGATACGATTTTTCTCATCGGCTCCAATCCCACCGAAGCCCATCCCATTGTTTCTCTGCACCTGAAGAAAGCCTTGGCCAAAGGCGCGAAATTGATCGTCGTCGATCCGCGCAAAACCTGGATGGCCGAACGCGCCGACATCTGGCTGGGCATCAAACCAGGCTCAAATATCGCGTTAATGAATGGCATAGTCAGGGCCATCCTCGATAACGGCTGGGAAAATAAGGAATTCATCGCCGCTCGCACGGAAAATTTCGCCGACATGAAGAAAAAAATCGACGAATACGACCTCGACCGCGTGGAAAATCTCACCGGCGTCGCCAAAGAAAAAATTGTCGAGGCGGCCAGATTCTACGCTTTGGCGGAAAAATCGATGATCGTCTACGGTCTAGGCGTCACCGAACACCGCAGCGGCGCGGAAACCGCCATGTCCACCGCCAATCTGGCGCTTCTGTGCGGGCAGATTGGCCGTCCCGCCACCGGCATTATGGCCTTGCGCGGCCAGAACAACGTCCAGGGCGCATCCGATCTGGGGCCGCTACCAGGCACATTCCCCGGTTATCAGCCCGTCAATGACGAACAATGCCGCAAAAAATTCGAGGCGGCCTGGGGCGTTCCCCTGTCCGGCCAGCCAGGCTTGAAATCAGTGGAGATGATCGACCACTGCGCCGATGGCAAAATCCGTGGCCTGTATATTTTGGGCGAAGACCCGGCGCACACCGATCCAGATCTCAATCATGTCCGCAAGTGTTTGGAAAAAATCGAATTTCTCGTCGTGCAGGATATGTTTCCCACCGAAACAACGAAATACGCCCATGTGGTTTTGCCAGGCGCCAGCTTCGCCGAAAAGGACGGCACCTTCACCAACGGCGAGCGCCGCGTGCAACGCATCAGAAAGGCGGTCGAGCCAGTCGCTGGCCTAGCTGAATGGGAGAGTCTGTGCCGCTTGTCAACTCTGATCGGCTATGAGATGAACTATCGCCATCCATCGGAAATCATGGATGAAATCGCAAAGCTAGTCCCGGCTTACGGCGGCATCCGCTACGAACGCATCGAACAGCAAGGCATCCAATGGCCTTGCCCGGATGACAATCATCCCGGCACCACCACTTTGCACAGCGCCAGCTTTGCCCGCCCCGGCGGTAAGGCGCAGTTCATCGCCCTGGAGCATATTGGTTCCGGGGAAACGCCGGACGATGAATATCCACTGATTCTCATCACCGGCCGCGTGCGCGAACATTACAACAATGGCTCGATGACCAGACGTTGCGCCGGACTCAGCGAAGTCGTTCCGGAGGAGCGGGCGGAAATCAGCCCGGCCGACGCGGCGCGACTGGGCATCGCCGATGGCGGCTGGATGAACATCGCTTCCCGGCGCGGCGCATTGCGGGTAAAAGCGAAAGTGACCGAGCGCACGCAACCGGGCATGGTCTTTATGACCTTTCATCACCAGACCACCCTGACGAATTTTCTTACTTCCGAACACCGCGATCCGATCACCGGCACGCCGGAATATAAATCCTGCGCCGTAAAAATCGCCGCCTGCTGATTTGGCGCCCCCTGTTGTCCACATAGAATCCCCTCGACCAACTAAATGATGGTGACACAAGTATCGCGCCAAAAAAATCAACCGGTTACAGCATGTTCCAATCGCTGTAACCGGTTTTGTTTTGTCAGGATTTTCCACGCCGCTCAATAATCAGGCATGAGCGCTGAAAAACGTCCTTGATGAACCAGGCAAAGCGGATATTAAGAAAGACGTCGTTCTTCCTCTCGCATCGCCCAGGTCGGCAGGCAGAAACACCTGCCGCCGTCGGGCGTGGCCAACACTTCGGCCTCAATATGGTACAGCAGACGCAGATTGTTGCGGGTGATGACGTCCGTTGGCGCGCCGTCGGCGATAATACCGCCGTTGTGCAACAGCACCGCCCGGCAGTCGGTCAAGAGGGCGTGGTCGGGAAAATGGCTGGTCATGATGCAGCTTATGCCCGTCGCCGCCAGCTTGCCAATGTCTTCCAGAAGCCGCATCTGGTTGCCGTAATCGAGGCCGCTGACCGGTTCATCCATAATGAACAGTTCCGCGCCCTGAACAAGCGCCCTGGCGATGAGCGTCAATTGCCGCTCGCCGCCGCTGATTTCGGTGTAGCATCTCTGGCCAAGGTGGGCGATGTCCAGTTTTTCCAGGGCGGCCTGGGCGATTCTTTTGTCTTCGGCTGAGGCGACGGCGAAGAGTGATTGATAGGGTGTTCGTCCCAGCAGGGCCACTTCTTCAACCGTATAGGCGAAAATTTCCCGATGCGCCTGCGGCACATAGGCGATTCGCCGGGCTAACTGGGCGCGACTGTAGGCGGTCAGCGGTTCTCCGGCGAAAAAGACGCTTCCCTGTCGCGGCTGGAGCAGTCCCAGAAGAATTTTCAAAAGGGTGGTCTTGCCGCCGCCGTTCGGGCCTAAAAGCAATATCAGCTCGCCTTGGGTCAGCGAGAAGGATATGTTGGAGAGAATCGTTCTTTTTTGATAGGAAAAGTTGATATTATCCAGACGCAGCAATTCTTCTTTTGCCATCACCAACCCCTTTTGGCGTTTTTCAGCACGAGGAGGAAGAAAGGAATGCCAATCAGCGAGGTGACGATGCCTAAAGGGATCTCGAATGTAAAAACCAACCGGCAGATATCATCAACTACCAGCAGATAGAGCGCGCCGAGCAGGGCGGATGTTGGCAACAGCAGACGATTGTCGGGGCCGATCAGCATCCGGCAGATATGCGGGATGATCAGCCCGACCCAACCGATGACGCCGCCGATGACCACGGTCATGGCGCTGGCCATGGTGGCCAGGAAAATAATGATCAGCCGCGTTCGCGCCACATTCAGCCCCAGAGCCGCCGCCTCCTCCTCGCCCATGCTGAGGACATTTAATCGACCGCCGTGGATGGTCAGGAAAAAAATGGCCGCCAGCATTATCGGGGCCAGGATAAGAATCGTTTGCAGATTGACGGCGGAAAGACTGCCCATCAGCCAGTAGGTAATGGCTGGCAGTTGATTGGAAGGGTCGGCGGTATATTTGATGATAGACAGAGCGGCGGTGAAAAAAGCGCCGCTGATGATGCCGCCCAAAACCAACATGATGGCCGAGTTACCGACAAAAATGCGGGTAATCAGCACCGCCGCCATCACCGCCGCGCCGCCGAAAAACAAGGTTGAGCACTGCACCACCAGCCAACTGTCGGATAAAATCATGCCGAGAGCCGCGCCGAAAGAAGCGCCAGCCAGCACGCCCAGTAAACCCGGCGACACCAGCGGATTGATGAAAAGGGCCTGAAACGATGTCCCGGACACCGCCAGCGACGCGCCAATCAGGCAGGCGGCCAGGATGCGCGGCAGGCGAATATCAATCAGCACATTGTCAATGAGTGGCAAAAGCGTCGCGTCAAGACCGCCGCCCCAGCCCGCGCCGAACAGTTTGCCGCCGATAAAGGCCAGCATCTGGCCGGGCGTCACCTGGTATTGTCCCAGGAAAAGTGAGGCCAGAGCCGTGACGGCGAGCAACAGCGCCAGCGCGGGTGGAACCAATCGCTTCATCGACATAGCACTTCTTTCGCTTGAGAATCGCTTAATTCAGCGCCCAGGAAAAGTTTATAAAATGCCTTGGTCTCGGCGATCATGTCGATTTTTCCGCGCTCAGGATGCAGCAGATTGAGCAGCCATTTAATGCCCAGGATGCGCATGAAGGATGGCGGACGGTCGAACCAGTTGAACGGTTCGTAGGGGATGAGAAAAACCCGCCTTTCGCGCACGGCTTTCAGGTTTTTCCAGCGGGCATCCTGATACACCCGCGCAAAAAAACTTTTTTCTTTCACCAGAATGACATCCGGATTGTAGAGCAGCAGTTGTTCCATGGTGATTTTTTCCATGCCGTAATGGTCAAACTCCGTTCCGGGATGCACATTGATGCCGCCAGCCAGAGGAATCAGCTCGGCGTGCAGCGAGTCAGCCCGTTCCGTTGCCAGGCCGTCCGGTCCTTCGGCGTAATACACCCGCGCTTTTTCTGTATCAGGTATCGCCGCCATGAAAACTTTGGCTTCGGCCAGCGTTTTGTCAGCATAGGCGGCGAGCGCCTCGCCGCGCTCCTTTCTTCCGGTCACATCGCCGACAAAACGCAGGGCCGAGGGATACATGAATATGTCATCAATTTTCACAGAAACCAGCGGGAAGGGCATCCCGGCCATGGACTTGCGAAAGGCGTTTTCGGCGGCGTCCTCCTTCCAGGTCCAATGCAGGATGAAATCGGGTCTGACCGCGAGTAGCGCCTCGCGATTGATGGTGCGCCCCTGACCGGCGATGCCGCCAATGACTGGCAGCTTGCGATAGGCCGGGCTGGTGTATTTTTTCTCGCTTTCCCATAAGGGGAAGTTGAGACCAGCCAACAGGTCGGGGGCGACCGCATAGAGCAGATAGGTGCCCGGCGGCGATATGGCGACAACTTTGTGAATCGTGTTGGGTAGTTGTCGCTTGTGCCCGGCCATATCGACGATTTCCCGCGCTTGGGCCGACGCAGCGGCCAGCACGGTGAAAGCGGCGGCACAGGCAAAAACCAAGGATAAACCCGGCCAGAAGAATTGACGCGCCGGACGGCCCAACGTCGTGTGACCCATGATGAGCAATCTCCCGTTTTCAGGGCAGATACTGGTAATATTGTTCTCCGGCGGCACAGGGAACACAGAGGTCGCGGCCATTTCCCCGCACTTCCCGGCCATCGAGAATCTCTTCGCCGCAAATGGCGCAGACCGTCCGCGACAAGGATTTTCCCGGTAAATCTTCAGGCTTCAGCGGCACCGTAACCTCGCGGATAATAAAGAGTTCATCCTCCGGCGCGACGGCGTAATCGGGGTCGGAAGCGCCCTTGGCTTTCGCCGCTATTCGCACTGCCCGCCCTGTTTCCAGGTTGATGAAGGTGGCGGCCATTTTGCCGTAATCGCGCACTTTCATGCTGCGTTTGCCGGGACGACAGCCGGTAATAGCGGTGATGGCGTCGGTGGGACAGCGGTCAATTTCCGCAAACACCAAGAGCTTTTTCTTATCCTGGCCTTTCGGGTCAAAAATGCCGATGCGCGCCAGACCGCTCATGGTCATGCGGGTACCCAACCGAATGCCGTGGCAGATGTCGCCGTGGTGCCGCCCGGCTTCCTCGACCAGGGTCTGATAATCAAGATATGGGGATTCCATGCCTAAACTCCTTGCGCTCATTTTTAATGCGGATGGCCGCGTGGCGAGAGTGATTGCGCCGCCTCATTTTTCTTCAGTTCTCTCCCAGGAAATGACCGCCCAGCGAACGCGATGTTGCCTATCGAGCCGCCAGCCGTCCGTGGTTTTCCTGAGGTTTTTCTCAAACCACCGGCGCAGGCGCTCGTGTTCTTCCGGCGTGATCGCATCGATCATCCACAGCGCGTTGTCAACCGCCTCATCAAGGTCGCGGTATATCTTTTTTCCTTCGCTATTCTCGACAAAACGGATTTCGGCGCGGACGCCCATCTGATACAGCAAGTTATACAGGTAGATGTAATCCGGCCCCCGGTTCAGGTCGCGGCCAATGGCCTCAAATATGCGCCGGTCAAAAGGGCCATCATCGACCAGCGACGAAACGAACAGTCGCCGCGCTTTGGATTCCAGTTTCAGAATGGCTGTTCGCAAATCATCGACCACCAGCGAGCGCGAGGCGATGGCGACATCATGGGCGCCGATACCGGCCAGATTCCAGTCATCTTCCCAGCCGACAACGCGGGCGTCGATATTGGTTAATTGATCGCGATGACAGGTTTCGCCGAGCAGCTCGATCATCCGCTCAGACAGGTCGATGGCCGTTATCCGCTTGACCAGCGGCGCGAGCGGCAGGGCTAGTGTGCCAGCGCCACAGCCGACATCCAGTACGCTCCAGTCCGGCAGCGGTTCTAAAAGGCGCAGAAAAGAAGCGGCATACGGACTCGTTTTGACATGATCGGCAAACGAATCGGCTCGCTTGTTCCAGTATCCTTTTTTGTCGCGCTTTTCTTTGCCGCAGCTTCTCGCCTGCTGCCAGGCCGCGTTCCAGTCGATATCCATGACTATCTCCTTTAGTTAGAAACTGTAACGCAGATTGGCGAAAAACATCCGCCCGGCCTCCGGCCAGCCTTCTTCCAGCTCATAATTTTTATCCAGCACGTTGCTCACCCCGGCTTCGACGGTGAAACCTTGCGCGAAGTCATAATCAAGCTTGGCATTCATGGTGATGAAACCGTCGGCTTTGCGGCTACCATTCGAAGAACTGTAGCGGTCAGAGTACATGTCGGCGTCTACTTGGGCGCTTAAACCGTAAAAAATGTTGTAGCGCGCATAGGGCGTCAGCTTGTGGGCAGGAATGCCGGTCAGCTTGTCGTCGTTGGTTTTGTTATCGGCGTGGGTGTAGGTGTAGCCAATGCCGAGTTCGAGAAAATCGGTGATGTTCCCGGCAGCTTGCAGCTCGATGCCCGCCAGATCAACCTCGCCGATATTCTGGTTTTGAAATTTGGTCATGCCGGGAGCTTCCGGGTCGGCGACGGTCGCTTGCTGGATGTAATCGGTGACGTCATTATAAAAGACCGTTCCCTTGATCAGCATTCCGGCCAG
This sequence comes from Desulfobulbaceae bacterium, assembly GCA_031287565.1. GTDB lineage: Bacteria > Desulfobacterota > Desulfobulbia > Desulfobulbales > Desulfocapsaceae > UBA8130. The sequence goes on along the minus strand of JAITSS010000054.1, from coordinate 21,721 downwards.
GTTGCGGTTTTCGTAGCCGATTTCATAGTTGACGGATTTTTCCGGGTCGAGATCCGGATTAGGCAGGGCTGAACCCATACGGTACGAGTAGCGATCTTTAATCGAGGGCAGCCGGGTTTTCAGCGCGGCGGAGGCGTGGACGATGCCTGTTTCCGTCAGCTTATAAAAGAAGCCGAGCTGCGGATTGACCCCGGAGGTGCTTTTCATTGGAAAATCGACCAGGTTGTTGTCGATATTGTTCTGGGCGTCTTTGGTATCGATGGAGTCATAGCTGATCCCAGCAATGGAGTAGAATTTTTCGTTGATGGTGACGGTGTCTTCAAGCCCGAAGGAAATCATCTTGTCGGTAAAACGCTGAATCGGCGCGCCTAAATTGTGCTCACGATGGACGTCATACTTGTAGTGCATCGCCGCTTTTATGAGGTTATTCGGGATGATGGGCGTTCCGATCTCCAGCGAGGCACCGTCGGTGTAATCGTCGTACCAGCTCTTGAAGGACGATTTTTTATTCATCGTCGAATAGGTGTCGTCGTCAAAAGCGTCAATCGAGTTTTTGAATATATCGTGATAGGCGCGGGTCTTCAGATAGACTTTGGAAAAATCGGTCATCGAGGTGAAATAGTAGCTCTGCTTGTCCCAGGTCGGCCATTGCCAGTAGCGGGGCATTTGGCTGGGATCGCTACCAGCGTAGGGCGGCGTGCCTTTTTTGCCGTGCTGGTAGATGTAGCTAAAAGCGTATTCGTCCTTGTCGTTCGGCGTCAGGCCGAGCTTGATATTGGCCTTGGTGTCACGGGAGTAGGAGTTGTCGCGATGATCGCCTTTCTGGGTCGGCGTCGAATCGAAATCATCAGAAAGCGGGATGTAATCGCGGTCGAGATACGAGGCGCCGCCTTGGATGTACCATTTTCCCTGGTTAGCGCCGAGATTGGCGTAAGCGGTGTAGGTGTCGCCGGAAGCAATGCCTACACCCGCGTCTCCCTCAAAGGCATTTTCCGGTCGGCGGGAAACCATGTTGATAGCGCCGCCCATGGTGTTCGGGCCGTATAACACCGAGGTGAAGCCTTTGGAAACCACCAACTGCGAGATGTCAAAGGTGGTGAATCGTCCCAGGTCAGGATAGCCATCATAGGGCACATAGATGGGAATACCGTCGAGAAAAAGAGGCACATGTTTGATATCAAAGCCACGCACATACAGAGTTTGTTCGCTGCGCGCGCCAGTGGTGGACAGGGTAACGCCCGGCAACATGGCGGCGGCGGCGCCAACGGTATCGCGGTTGAAGCTGCGAATTTCTGCAACGCCAAGGCTATCGACGGCGGTATTCGGCTGGGTTTCGGCTTTGGCGCGGACTTCAATCTCGCCCAAAGTGAAAACGCCAACTTTTTCTTTTGTCGCCGGTTGATCGGCGGCGCTAGCGGGGACAAGGCCAAGATTTGCGCCGAAGGCGAGACCCAGCAGGGCGCAGGCGGCCTGATACATTTTTTTCTTGTTGTTCGGCATGGTTTTTCTCCGGGGGGATTCGTTATGGTTATTATGAATAACGATAAAAACAAAAGGTCATTGCCGCATCATCAAAAGGAATATGAGCGCGGAATTACATCAAATATTCATTATTCTAAAACGGAATAACGATAGGTAAAAAAAATACGCCGTCGGATTACGCCACGATGGCAATCTCAATTGTTGTCAGGTGATGGATGTGGCGCGGCCCGCTCAGGTGATCACAGGCGGCGAGCAACTCGACGCCCTCTTTGTCGCTTAAGGTCAGGCCATCTTTGGCGAAGACCACGAGAATGGCCGCGCCGTTTGGCGAGTTAAAAAGTTCCTGCCAGGAAAAGACCGCCTTGTAGCCGTCATCGGCCGCCGCGACGATAAACATCTTTTTCGTGTCGTTATGTTCCGGGGCCAGGACTTCGGCGCGGCCAATGACATCGGCGAGCAGCACGCCTCGGCAGCGCCCAGTCCGGCCTTTTGGCTCGCCACTGCCGCAAATCATCGGCAAATCCTCGGTTTCAAGGTTGTCCATGGCTCGCAGTTCGGAGAAAGGCAAGGTGACGGGCCGCGCCACCCGGCCAATGATGCGCAGACAAGCCTGGGATTTTTCGTTATTCATAGCACTCTCCTGGTTATTTGCTGAAGCGGTCATCGGCCCGCATTTTTTCCACGGGATAATCGCGGTTCTTTTCCAGCCAGCCGATTTTCACATTCTCCCGGTTATCATAGCGCGGGTAGAAGGGTTTGATGTCGATTAAAGGTGAGCCGTCGAGCATATCCACCTCTTCGATTTCAACTCTGTTTCCTATTATACCCAACAATTTTACGGTGGATATGCCCAGGCGGTTCGGGCGCTTCGGCGCTTTGGTCGCAAAAATGCCGCGTTCGACGGTGTCCATAAAAGGAACCACCCGCAGGGCATGCTCTGTTATGCGATGAAAAAGATACAACAATGTGATATGCGAAAAGCCGGAGACATCGACCAGACCATCGGTGAATTCGTCGTCTATGTCTAGCCAGCCTCTGATGCCTTTGGCGGCAAATGGCTGAATCGGTGTATTTTTGACCTCGGTGAACGGTGTATGAATCAGGCCAATCGGTTGAATTGTGAAGTTTTGTCGCTTGTCCATTTTTTGCTCCGCTCTTGCTAGCGGTGACGTTTGGTCGCCACTGCCCGCGTTATGTAAATGATGAATAACGTAACGTCAATCAATTTCCGTGCCTAAACGCGGATTTGCCGGAAATATTTACTTAACTTTTTGTTTTTACGAAGCATTCAGGCGGTGAGCGGCGGAAAAAGATGTGCCGTCTGGCCGCCATCGCACAGACAGCAAGGGTGACGTTTTGGTCGCAACGGAACTATTTTGTCGTTATGCGACACAAATTGGGCTGGCGCGGTAAGGTGTTGGAACTGTGTGGCCCGCTTTGATCGCGGATTTGTGCTTCAGGGCATATACAGCTCGTGAAAATTTTCCGGCTTCTTCAACTGGAAATAGTGTTCCGGGCATTCGGCGGGGGCGCGCGGGTCGGAGAAGAGCAGGTCAATGCGGCTGCCGCCGTCCAGGCCGCTGACGACAATGCGCTCCGGTTGTGGGCAGGGACCGTCGCCACGCCGTTCGCTGTAGTCAAATCGGGCGATGATGCGGCCTTTGCCATCGGTGAGGCTGCGCGCGACGACCAGACGGCGCGCGGGATCGACGAGGATGTGTTCGCGAAAGCCATTCTCCCCAAGGCTGCGAGCTTTCGCCAAGCGCGGCAGCGGCCAATCAAACCACAGGCCGCGTCCCGCGCGGTCGAGTCGCACATGCGCCTCTGCGGCCTTGAACGCGCCGACGCCGCCGGTGAGCCAGCCGTCCCAGTTGCCGAGCGCCAAAGTTATGGGCAAGTCGTTATGCGCGAGGAACGAAAAAACCCGACCATGCGCATAGTTTTTTTGCCGCATGAGCAGTTGCTGAAAGCGAACGCCGTCGCTGGTCGCTACGACGAGCGGTTGGCCGAAGGGATTGCTGCTAACGAATTTGATCCATGCGGGCCGCCTGAGCAGCAGATAGCCGCTGACCGCCGCGTCCTTCAGCGGGCTTTTCAGCATTACGTTGACATCGGCGTCGCGGCAGAGTGGACATTTGGCTTCCTCCGCCGCCATGGCCGCTAGCAATTGCCGTCCGTTTTCGATTTCCGGTTCGGCGGGCGCTTCGCCCCAGTCGGGACGGGCGCAGGCGGCAAGCGTTATCAGTATGCAGGCGAGAAGCGCGGACAGGCTGAAGCGCTGGCTAGTTCGCGGCGGGCGGGGCGGCGGCTTTTTGCTGGTTGATTTTTTTTTGCAGCAGGCGATTTTTTTCCGGGTCGCGGCTGTGGCGCAAGGCGTTTTCATAAGAGAGTATCGCTTGGTCGGGCAGATGCAGGGCCAGGTAGACATCGCCCAAATGTTCATGAATATCCGGGTCTTCCGGTTCTAGTTTCAGCGCGTTCAGTAGCTCGTCCCGCGCTTTTTCTTTTTGCCCAAGGCGAAAATAGACCCAGCCGAGACTGTCGCGGATGAAGCCGCTGTCGGGTTTTATGGTCACAGCGCGCTCGATGTAGGTCAGCGCTTTTTCCAGATTGATGTTTTGGTCGGCCCAGGTGTAGCCGACAAAGTTCAGCGCCTCCGGATTGCCAGGGTTGAATTGCAAAACCTTTTCCATGCTTTGCAAGGCTTCCAGAGGTTTCCCGGTCTTTTCAAGGAGCAGCGCGTGCTCGAAAAGAATCTGTTCATTGGTCGGGTAAAAGCGGAGGCCGGAATTCAGCACCTCCATGGCGGCGATGTTTTTATCCTGCTCCTGATAGAGCGAGGATAAGAGGACAAAAAACAGCGGCTGGCGCAATTCCGCGTCGGAGATATTTTTCATCAAAAGGCTGACGCTCTGGCTGTTTTCACCCATTTCCCGCAGGATGCGCACCTGGAGATAGACCGCGTCCGGGTAGGCGTCGCCGCGTGCTGAGATTGAACGCAGAGAGGCGAGCGCCTTTTTGAAATCGCCGTCCTGATAGGCGATGAGGGCCAGCAGATAGCGGGCCTCGGCGCTTTCCGGGTCCTGTCGGTGTTTCTCCAGAAGCGTTTTGGCTTCATCGGTATGGCCGAGGCGCAAGAGCAATTTGCCGACCGATGTATCGAGCCTGCCCGGATGTTTACTCTCTTTTTGTAGCGTCAAGAGTTCATCCAAGGCGCGATGATCCTCGCCCATGCTCATCAGCGTCTGCACCCGGCCCAGGCGGGCGCGTTCGTTGTCCGGCTCTTTTTTCAGAATGTTGTTATAGAGGCGCATCACCTCGCTGTATTTTTCCTGGTCGGCGTAAAAATCAACCATTTCATAGACCAAATCGGCGGACCAGTTGAGGGCCAGCGCCTTTTCGTAGGCGGCGGCGGCCTCGTCGCGTTTTTGGCGCAAGGTTAAAAGTCGCCCCAGGTACAGCCAGGCGTAGTATTCCTCGTGGTTTTTCGCCAGGAGCCGCCGAAAAATTTCCTCGGCCTTATCAAGCTCCATCTGTTGGCTGTATAAAATGCCCAGCCGCACCAGAACGCCGCTGTCTTCCGGGTCTTGCGCCAGGGCTTCTTGGTAGAGGCGGATCGCCTCCTGCCGGTTCATTTGCTGGATGCGGATATGGGCCAGAAGCAAATACTGCGATTTATCGCGAGGATTCTTCTGAATGTTTTTGTCCAACCATTGGGCCGCCTGGTCAGCCGCGCCCATTTTCATCAATAAAATCGGGATTTTTTTCTCGATTGCCGTCGAGGATGGGTCACAGATCAGGGCCTTTTCAAAGGCATCCAAAGCCGCTTCCAGGTCTTGGTTGTATTCGGCGTGGCTGCCCCACAGAAAATAGAAAAAAGCGCAGGCGCGATCGACTGGTTCCGAAGTTGCTTCAGCGGCGGATTCCTCTGGCGTAGCGGTTTTGTCGGTGGCCGGTCGCGGCTTGGTGATGCTTTCTGTCGTCGCGTTCGTCGTCGGTTCCGGTTTCGAGGCGGATTGCTCGGCGCAACCAGTGAGGGCGAAAATCAAAAGACACGACAGCAGCGCGCGAATCATGGATGGGGCATCGCGAAAAGTGGCAGCGCGGCGGCGCAAATCGCTTGGTGCACGTCCCGCATCGGTTTACCGGCGTCAATCCGGCGGATAAAAGGAAATGTCAGCGAGGCGAAGATGCGCCGTGTCTTCTCAAGCGAATCGAGACGCTCAAAATCATTCGGCAAATCGCCGCGCTGCCGGATGCGGCCAATGCCGACGTCGGGCGGCGCATCAAGCAGAAACGCCAAATCGGGCGGTGGCGCGAAGGCGTGGGCGGCGATAATCGCCTGCGTATCCAAGCCCTTCGCGCCCTGATAGGCGATGGTTGAAAGATAGTAGCGGTCGCAGAGAACATGGATGCCTGCGGCCAGTCGCGGGCGCAGTTCGTGTTCGACATGCCATCGGCGGTCGGCAATGAAGGCGGCCAGTTCTTCTTCCGGACTGTAGCGATCGCGGCCGATGAACATTTCTCGGATAACGCGGCCATGCGGGCCGTCGGTCGGTTCGCGGGTAGTGATCACCGGCAGGCCGATGCCTCGCAGGACATCGGCCAGAAGCGCGAGCTGGCTCGATTTGCCCATGCCGTCAATGCCTTCAAAAACGATCAGCCTCCCGGCGTTCATGGCGCGGCCCGGCGGCGGTTGCGGGCGATGACGGCGGCCATGCGCGCCGCCGCTTTGAGACTTTCGTGATTGGCCCGCCCACTTCCGGCAATGTCGTAGGCAGTGCCGTGGTCAACTGAAGCGCGGACAAGCGGCAGACCGCAGGTGACATTGACCCCATCGTCGAAGTGCAGCAATTTGAACGGGATTAAGCCTTGGTCATGGTACATACAGACCACGGCGTCGTACTGTCCGGCGGCGGCGCTGTGAAAGACTGTATCCGGCGGCAACGGTCCGCGCGCGTCGATCCCGGCGGCTCGCGCTTCCGCAATCGCGGGCGTGATCAGTCGCGCTTCCTCATCGCCGAACAGCCCATCTTCTCCGGCGTGCGGATTGAGAGCGGCGACGGCGAGGCGCGGCGCGGCGATGGCGAAGTCGCGGCGCAGGGCGCTATCGCAGGCGTGGATGCAGGCGCGGATTTCTTCCTGATTTATGCGGCTTGCAACCTCGCGCAGCGGGCAATGGATTGTGACCAGTATGACGCGCAATTTCGCGCCGACCAGCATCATGTGGCAAGTGGCGGCGCTGGTTAAAGCAGCGAGCATTTCGGTGTGGCCGGGATAGGGGTAGCCGGCGTCATGCAAGGCTTTTTTGCTGATCGGCGCGGTGATGACACCGGCAAAAACGCCAAGGCTGGTCAGGCGAACGGCCTCTTCGATGCAGATCGCCGCCGCTTTGCCGGTTTCGGCGTTGGGCCGCCCCCAGACCAAACGCTGCGGGTCGAGATGCGACACAGCCAGGACAGGAATGGTGTTTGGCTGGATGGCGTCGCCGGGCCGCCAAGATACCAATGCTGGCCTAGCGGCAGTGTTGGGCGCCGCCCTCGCCAGCGCCGCCACATCGCCGATCACCACAACCGAATGATAGGCTGAGTCGGCGGAACAATCAATTTCCGCGAAATATTTCAGGATGATTTCCGGGCCGATGCCCACCGGGCAGCCCATGGTCATCGCAAAAACGGGCGGTTGTGGCGATTTCCGTTGCGACATATTCAGAGGGATCTGTCGGTGAAGAGAAGGGGTGTCGTCATGAGGCGGCCTCAAAGGCGTTTTCGATCAGTGAGAACCGCATCCGACCGTCCGCGTCAAAATCAATACACAGCACGTCAAAACGCGCCGCCGTTTCGGCGGGTTGCTCGGCCATGAAGGCCAGCGCGGCCAAGGTGATCCGGCGCTGTTTTTTTGCCGTCACCGCCGCCGCCGCGCCGCCATACCGCTGACTTCTGCGTGTTTTTACCTCAACAAAGACCAGAGTGTCACCATCTTTGCTGATAATATCAATTTCTCCGTATTGCGTTCGATAATTCCGCTGGATGATGGCATGGCCGCGTCGCTGGAGAAAGTCGGCGGCCAAGGTCTCGCCGCGCCGCCCAAGCATCGCGCGATTGTCAGGATTCACCCTTGACTCCGCGGAAGCTGCGTCGGTGCTCCGGACAGGCGCCCCATTGCCGCAGCTTTTCGTAATGCGCTTTGGTGGGGTATCCTTTGTGTTGGGCAAAATTGTAGCGCGGATAGCGCCGATCAAGTTCTAGCATGATGCCGTCGCGGACGGTTTTGGCGATGATTGAGGCGGCGGCGATGGAGGCGCTCTTTGTTTCGCCCTTTTTCAGGCAACATTGCGGGATGGCGTCGTCGATGGTGAATATGCCGTCGATCAGAAGAAAATCCGGACGCGGATAGTGGCCGCGCAGGTCGTCAAGCGCCAGGCGCATGGCTAAAAGCGAAGCTTTAAGAATGTTGATGCGATCAATCTCCGCCGCTTCCACCAGGCCGACGCCAATGGCCGCGCCGCTTTGCCGCAAATGGGCGGCCAGTTGCTCGCGTTTTTTAGCCGACAGAATTTTGGAGTCGCGAAACGGCGCGGGGTTGATGTCTTCGGGTAAGACCACACAGGCCGCGACCACCGGCCCGGCCAGCGGACCACGCCCCGCTTCATCGGTTCCGGCCACGCGCCGGTAGCCAAGTCGATGCAGATGTCGTTCATGGGCGAAGGTGTCGCTGTCTTCGGAGAGATTCAGATGAGCGAACATACCCGCCTTATCGGGACGAAATCACGCGGGTTTCGCGAGCCGTGGGGCCAATGCCCGCACGGCTCGGATGTGTGAGAACACCAGGCAACGGATGGCGTCAAACGAAAAAATCAGCGCGTCAAACCGGCCTCGCGGATACGGGCGGCTTTGCCGCGACGGTTGCGCAGATAGTAGAGACGCGCCCGACGGACTCGGCCACGGCTGACCAGCTCGATTTTTTCGACCCTGGGGTTGTGCAGCGCGAAGGTCTTTTCGACGCCGATGCCGTGCGAAATTTTTCTGACCGTGTAGCTGGCGTCCATGGTGCCGTTTTTCCGTTTCAGCACCACGCCCTGAAAAATCTGGATGCGCTCCTTGTTGCCCTCGATGATCCGAATGTGCACTTTGATGCTGTCGCCGGGGCGGAAATTGGGGTGGTCGAAACGTAACTGCTCTTGATTGATGCGATCAATAATCGTGCTCATGGCTTCATCCTTTATGAATGTTGATGCTGTGATTGGACAACAATGCAATTTTACTCCCGCGCCGCGCCCAGAAGACGGTCAAGAACAATCGAAACCGCTGAACGCACCGACAGATGATTATAATAACCAGCGCCCTGAATCGGCGGCAACGTACAATCAGCCTGGTCAATGACCTCCTGAGCCAGACCATGCGCGGTGCCGAACAACAAAAGCGCCGCCCGTCCTTCGGCCATCGCTCGCTGTAAATGCTGGTAGTCGATACCCTTTTCGCAGAGTCTGGCGCTGGTCGCGACCACCAGCGGCGATTTGCCGTATTCGGCAGCCATCTCTTGCAAAACCGATGGCAGGCTGTCAGCCACCCGCACGAGAGACAGCGCCTCTCCCCGCGCCGGATTATACCGCGCTCCATAGCCGTCGCGCCAGTGACCGACGATTTCCGTCACCAATCGCCGCTCTTCGACGTAGGGCGTGACCACGAAATACCGATCGGCGCCGAAAGTGCGGGCGGCGCGGGCAATGTCGTGGATGTCGAGATTGGTGACGGATGAACCAATGATCCGTCCGGCTTTGTCGAGCACCGGGTAGTGGATCAGGGCAATGGCCAGCATATTTTTTCTTTTGCGCACAAGGCGTCTCGCTCGTCGCTCAGGAGAGCCGCCAAACCATGTTCGCGAAGGATTTTTTTCTCCCGCTGCGAGAACTCCAGCCGCTGCAACAACTCCGGCCTGCGCTCCGCCGTCCGGCGTATGGCCTGAATAAAACGATAATCGGCGATCTTCGCGTGGTCGCCCGACATCAGCGCCTGTGGCGTTGCCACGCCGCGCCACAGGGCCGGACGGGTGTATTGCGGATGCTTCAACAGCGGGCGGCTGAAGGTCTCGTTCAAGGACGAATCGACGCAGCCGAGAACGCCAGGCAAGAGCCGTATTACCGCGTCGCATATGACCATGGCCGCCAATTCGCCGCCGCTGAGGATGTAATCGCCTATCGAATATTCGCAATCGATAAAAGACTCACGGAAGCGTTCATCCACTCCCTCATAGCGGCCACAGACCAGAATCAGATGGTCGCGCCTGGCCAAATCCCGCGCCGCCGCCTGGTCAAACATCGTACCCTGCGGACTGAGCAGGACGACCAAACTGTCCGCTCGCCGCGCCGATTCGACGGCCAAAGCCAGCGGCTCCGCCTTCATCACCATGCCTTCGCCGCCGCCAAAAGGGCGGTCATCCGTCATCTGGTGTTTATCGGTGGCGAAATCACGGATGTTGACCGGATGAATCGTCACCGAACCATCCTGACGCGCCTTGCGGATCATGCCCTCTTCCAACGGCGAAGCCAGCAGGTTTGGGAAAATAGTCAGAATGTCAATGAGCATCAGGCGTCACGGTTGGCGTCGAGCAGACCGGAAATCGGCGCCAGCACAAGAAGCTGTCGCCCATCAATGGTCGTCTGGCTGATTACGGAACGCACCATCGGCAACAAAAACTCTTCGCCATTGTCTCCCGCGACCACGAGAACGCCGTGCGCCCCGTTATCAAATAAGGCCGTAACTGCGCCGAGACGCTTCATATCCGCGTCGCATACGTCCAGACCTATCAATTCGCGCCAGTAGTATTCGTCTTCTTCCGGTGCGGGCAAATCACGCGCATCCACGGCAATAACGCAACCAACCAGCGCTTCGGCCCGCTCGCGGGTTTCAACATCGACCAGGCGAAAAGCCACAGTGTTTTTCACCACGCGACAGGCGGCAATCGGTATGGGGCGCGAAAAATTCCCTCGTCCATCGCCAAGCCGCACCGCCCGGTATCGACAGAAAGTCGCCGGTTGACGAGACAGCGGTTGAAAGGCGACCTCCCCTTTCAGTCCTCTGGCCTTGGCCACTACGCCCAGAATAACAATCTCATGCTCCGGGCTGGAGTATTCGCCCAGGAAGTTCAGTCGCTCGTCTGGCATCCAGCAATGATTTCCAGACGGGCCGGATTATCTGCCGGCCAGGCGGCGGTCAGCAAACTACGCATAGCGCGGGCGGTGCGACCCTGTTTGCCGATCATTTTGCCCAAATCGTCCTGGGCGACCGACAAGGTAATGACCGTGGCATCGTCGTTTTCATTTGCCTCAACCTGTACCTGTTCAGGCTGGTCGGCGAGCGATGAGGCGATAAAACGTACCAGTTCTGTCATCTTAATCAGGCGGCGGGCATGTTGCGGCGCAGAATGTTGGCCACGGTATCGGTGGGCAACGCGCCTTTGTTCAACCACTCCTGAATCTTGTCGCTTTTCAGCGTGACCGCCGCTGGATTTTGGCATGGATCATAAGTGCCGACAATTTCTAAAAATTTGCCATCGCGGGGCGCCTGGCTGTCGGCGACGATAATGCGATAAAATGGTTTTTTCTTCCTGCCCAATCGGGTTAAACGGATACGAACCGCCATGATGAATAATGCTCCTTTAGGTTGTGTGGTACCGCTCGCGGAACAATCCGACAAACGGTTATCGGCGTAGTCCTTTCGGAAGCTTGCGCCGTTTCTGGCCGGTGAGAATGCCGGGTTTGCCGCGCAGCTTCCGCATCATTTTCATCATCTCCGCGTAGCTTTTCAGCACGCGATTCACCTCCATCAGACTGGTGCCCGAACCGTCGGCGATGCGCTGCCTGCGGCTTTGGTTGATGATGGTGTGATTCCGACGCTCTTTTTTGGTCATTGAGCGGATGATGGCCTCGGTTTTGACGAGTTCCCGTTCGCTGGGCCGGGGCGCGTCTTTGATTTGCTTCAGCTTGTTGATTCCCGGAATCATATCAATGATCTGCTCAAGGGAACCCATTTTTTTGATTTGCTGAATCTGGCCGAGGAAGTCTTCCAGCGTGAATTCGTCGCGTTGCAGTTTGCGGGCCAGTTCGTCGGCCTCGCGTTTGTCAACCACCGCTTCGGCGCGCTCAATCAGCGTTAAAACATCACCCATGCCGAGAATGCGTTGGGCGATGCGGTCGGGATGAAAAACTTCCAACGCATCAAGCGCTTCACCGGTGCCGACGAATTTAATCGGCTTACCGGTAACGGATTTAATGGATAGGGCCACGCCGCCTCGCGCGTCGCCTTCCATTTTCGTTAGAACGACGCCGGTAATATCCAGGTCGCGATTGAAGGTTTCGGCCACCGTCACCGCGTCCTGGCCGGTCATGGCGTCGGCGACGAAAAGAATTTCGGACAGTGGCGCCGCCGCTTTGATGTCGGTCAGCTCGCGCATCAGCGCTTCATCGACATGCAGGCGTCCGGCGGTGTCAATCAGGATGGTGTCGCAACGTTGTTCATGCGCGGCGGCTAAAGCCTGGCGGCAAATATCCACCGGCTTCATCGCCGTATCGGAGGGGTGTACCGGCACGGCCAGGCGTTCGCCCAGAACGGTCAGTTGCTCAATGGCCGCCGGGCGGTACACGTCGGCTGGCACCAGATAAAGGCTGCGCCCTTTTTCTTTCAGATAACGTGCCAGCTTGCCGCAGGTGGTGGTTTTACCGGAACCTTGCAAACCAACCAACATGATCACTACTGGTTGGTGGCCGTCCAGCCGCAGGCTTTGGGTTTCGCCGCCCAGAAGACGAATCAGCTCGTCATGGACGATTTTCACCACCTGCTGCCCTGGAGTGAGGCTTTTTTGTACCTCGGTGTTGATCGCTTGCGCTGTGACCGTGGCGATGAAGTCTCGGACGATCGGCAGGCTGACATCGGCTTCCAAGAGAGCGATGCGCACTTCACGCATCGCTTCCTGGATGTTTTCTTCCGTCAGGATGCCTTGGCCGCGCAGCTTTTTGAAGGCCGATTCCAGCCGGTCGGTCAGATTTTCAAACATATTCGCCAGATTGTTTCTTCTGCGGATTGTGAAGGGCGGTGGATTGACCAGCGCGAAAAAAGTTCAAAGGCCGAACCTTCTACAATTCGGCGCTTTTTTTGTCAAGTCTGATTGCGCTGAGGTCGTGGAACCGACGGCGGCGAGCGCCTTTCCGCATTGACAGCGAGAATGATTATCAGTAATTTTGCCAGATTCGCGCCCGCGTTATGGGCGGGCCGATTTTTGCTTCTCTGTACACCAAATTAAGGAGAGGAGAATACAATGCAGAAATGGGAATGCCCTTGTGGCTATGTCTATGACCCGTCCGAAGGCGATTATGAACATGGAATCGATCCGGGCACCGCCTGGGAAGATCTGCCCGATGATTGGGTTTGTCCGAAGTGTGGCGCCTTGAAGGAAGATTTTTGGAAGGCATGAAAAACAGGGTGTGTCAGGCCCTGAACCCGAAATGAGGTGACAAAAATGAAGATCACAGTTGATGGCAGCGTTGTCGAAGTAAGCCCGGAAAACGCCCAGGAGGCTGCCGACCTGGATAAATTGTGGAAAATCGTGATCGACTGCTACGGCAATAATAAAAAGATCGAACCGATGGGCCAATACGTTCCTGGTCAGGATAAATTCGCCCGCTTCCACATTGTCGGTATGCCCGCGAGCGCCGCCAAAACGACCTATTCCGAGCACAAGGCGACCAAAGAGGGCACCTATTATTGCGCCACCTGCAACAAATATGTAAAGGTCAAAGCTGGTGATCCGATTCCGCTTTGCTGTGGCCGCGAGATGGAATTGATGGATTGATCCTTCCCACCTGCGGATGGCGTGAAGCCGGGACGGAACACCGTTCCGGCTTTTTTTGTTTTTTGCGTTTCGCGTCTTGGTTTTTCCCGTTTTCGCCTCGCCCACGTGGCGCGGCCATGCGCTCAAGAGTGGAGTTTTTCATGGAAAAGTTCTTTTATCCCGAATCGATAGCCATTATCGGCCTATCCGACCGCGATAGCAATATCGCCCGCCTCATCCTGGCTAACCTTATTCGTTGGGGCTACCGGGGGCGGATTTTCGGTGTCAATCCGACTGCCAAGAGCAAACAGGTCAACGGTATAAAGATGTTTAAGAATATCGCTGACTTGCCGGAAGTGCCGACACTGGCTACGGCGATGCTGCCAGCTCGTTTCATTCCGGCAATGGTGAAAGACTGCGGCGAATTCGGCATTCGCCGCATGGTGATTCCGGCGGGCGGCTTCAACGAAGCCAGCGAGACCGGACGGCAATTGGCCGATGAACTGGCGCAAAATGCCCGCCGCTACAATGTCCGTTTGGTCGGCCCCAACTGCCTGACCATCGCCAATACCGCGAACGGCCTCTGCCTGCCGTTTCCGCCGCTCTATCCGCCGCCGAAGGGCGGCATGTCGATTATCACCCAAAGCGGCGGCGTTGGGGTGTTTCTCTGGAATTTTTTGCGCGACGAGCATCTCGGCCTGGCCAAATTCGCCAGCATTGGCAACAAGCTTGATCTTGATGAAGTCGATTTCATCCGCTACTTCGCGAAAGATCCGGAAACCGAGTTCATCTGCCTCTACGTCGAAAGCATCATCAACGGCCAGGCCCTGATCGAAGCGGCGGCGGCCTGCGAAAAACCCATCATCATGTACAAGGCTAACACCACCAAAGCCGGTGGTAAAACGGCGGTCAGCCACACGGCGGCGGTCAGCAACAACGAGGATGTCATCAACTGCGCGATGGAGCGAGCCGGAATCATCCGCATCACCAATTTTCATGATTTTGTCAGCCTGGCCAAAGCCTTCTCCCTGCCACCGATGAAGGGGAAAAGGATTCTCGCGATGAGTCCGGCCGGCGGTTTTTCCGTGATGATGGCTGACCTCTGTGACCAGGCCGGTTTCCAATTCGCCGAGATGAGCCGGGGTTTTTACGACGAGATTTCCAAATACGCCAACGCCGGCATCATCAATGTCGCCAATCCCCTCGACATGGGCGACATTTACAATCCCAAATGGACGGCGGAAATCTTCCATCTGGGTTTGCACGACGACAACGTTGATGGCGCGGTGTTTCTCAACCAGTGGCCGAAAATGCCCGCCGGCAACGACATCTTTTCCGGCATGTTCCATACTGACCTTTCGATGGAGGCCATCGGCGCGGTTCGTTCGTCTGGGAAACCGCTGGGCCTGTGCCTGTTTGGGCCGCGCCATACTATTACCAAGATTAAAAATAATTTGAGTATTCCGGTGTTCGATGGCCCGGAAGAGATGATCGGCAGCCTGAAAATCCAGCAGGAATTTTACGCCAGAAAACGCCTCGGCCACTTCATTCCTTCGCGCCCGCCCGGACTTGACCGCGATGGGGCGCGGGCCTGGCTCGACGCCCATGACGGTCTGGTCGGGGAGGAAAGCGGCGAGTTGTTGCGTCTGTACGGCATCCATATGCCAGCGACGCGCCTGGCGGCGACGGCGGATGCGGCGGTGAGCGCGGCGCGGGAAATCGGCTATCCGGTGGTGATGAAGGTGGCATCGCCTGACGCTGTTCATAAGTCGGAGGCGGGCGGCGTTATCACCGATATTGACGATGAGGCGGCGGCGAAAGCGGCCTTTTCGCTTATCCGCGACAATCTCTTCGCCTATAAAAAAGACGCGGTTTTCCAAGGCGTTCGGGTGACGGCCATGGCCGGGTCGGGACACGATATGTTTGTCGGCGGCCTTTGGGACGACGCCTTTGGGCCGGTGACGGTTTTTGGCTACGGCGGCATTTATGTCGAAGTGTTTGGCGACACCGAACGCGCCCTGTGCCCAACCTGCCGCGACGAAGTGGCGCAAAAACTCGCGAGCCTGAAATGCCAGGCCATTTTGCAAGGCGCGCGCGGCCAGGCCGCCAGCGACACCGCCGCTTTCATTGATATTGTCCTGCGGGTCGCCTGCCTGCTGGCCGATTTCCCGCAAATCAAAGAACTTGACCTGAACCCGACGCGGGTGTTCGCGGCGGGCGCTTTGGCTTTGGACGCGCGGATGAGGATTGCCTGATGCAGGCGCTGCTTTTGAATATATTTGTTAGATAGGAAAGGTTGTCAATTTGAAGTAGTACCTTGTTTTTTTCATGCTGGAAAATATGAAAATCGCCCTGAAATTCTTCGGATTTTTCTTGTTGCTCGCTGTACTTGCGCCGCAATTCGCGCCGTTCTCCTTCATCTTCGCGACGCCTCATCTGGATACATCCTGGGTCTGGGCGACGAATGAGGCGGTCGCTCAAAAGCTGGTCTTTGGCAAGGAATTCATTTTCACGTCTGGGCCGTACACCGGCATTTTGAACCGGATATACCATCCGGCCACATACAATCTGAATCTCTTTGGCGGGCTTTTTTGCGCCGCCGCCTGCGCCCTTGCCATGTTTCGCCTCCGATGCGAGAGTGGCTTTATGTCCTTGTTGTGTCTGCCGCTGCTTGTTTGTTTCGCCTTTTCCATGGGAGGAGATAGCAATTTTTATTGTCTGACCCTCTTGATCGGATTGGCCACCATGCGAGCGGCCACGCGCCCCCTCACCGTCAGCTCCGGAGCGCTCATCGCTTTTCTATGGGCGGCGCAGGGTGTGCCGCCGTTGATGAAGGGTTCTCTTTTTATTGATGTGTGGCGGCAAGCGCCGTTATTTGTCTCGGCTGGCTGGCGCTGAACCGCCGCCCGCGCTTATTTCTTGTCGTCCTTTTTTCCCTGATTGTCGCCAATATCGCCTTCTGGGCGGTTATCGGACAATCGCCCGCCGCCTTGCCTGGTTATTATCTGTCGCAATTGGCCCTGAGCGCCCCGTATTCTGAGGCCATGGCCCAGACGGGAAATGAGCGGATATTTCTTTTCATCGCGGCGGCGTTCGTTACACTCTTCCTTTTTTCCCACCTTGCCACCCGGAAAACAGCGGATTTATCGGTCGCGCGGCTCCTTTTCGCTCTGTTTCTGTTCATGAGCTTCAAGGCTGGTTTTACGAGGCAGGATGCGCATCAATTGATTGGCGCGGCCGCCCTCCTGATGACGCCGCTCGTGCTTCCTCTCGCTCTGCCCACAGCTCTTCGACCATGGCGAACCGGAGTTCTCTTCGCGATTTGCGCCGCGCTTTGTCTCGTCGGCGGCTACAGCATTCAGCGCAAATACTCCGTTTCCACCTACGATTTTGCCTGGAGTCAGATAAGGGGAGGATATGCCGCGTTGTTCTCTCACCTGAAGAATCCGGAGCAAAATGCGCGCGCTTATGAAGAATTTCGTAAGCGGCTGAGCGGCATGTGGCCATTGCCGACGCTCTCCGGTTCTTCCGACCTCTATTCCGTCAATCAGGGTTGGCTTCTGGCCTCGGACAACCTCTACAATCCCCGACCTATTCCTCAGAGCTACAGCGCTTACAGTAAACGGCTGGCCTTCATCAATCGCGATCACTTGCGGGCGGAAACGGCCCCGGACAATATTTTTTTCGCCATACAACCAATCGACAAACATTTGCCCGCGTTGGAGGACGGAGCCAGTTGGCCGCTCATCTGGAGTCGCTATCGCATGGAAGGCGAGGCGAAAGGCTATCTTCTTTTCCGGAAGAAGAGTTCTTCCGGAAAAGCGGCTGAGACGGGGTTGTGGACAGGAAAAGGCGCATTTGATCGCCCTGTCGCCGTGCCGCCTGGAGAACGGATGATAATGGCGGAAATTGTCCTTAAGCCAAGCCTGTTCGGAAAAGTCATGGGGATTTTGCTCCGGCTGCCGGAATTACAAATGCTTCTTGAACTGTCGGATGGCCGATTTATCGCCCATCGTTTCATTGCCTCGACGGCGGAGACTCCTTTTCTCCTCTCGCCTTATGTTGGCGACGGCAATGATTTTGCCGCCGTGACCAGAGTGGCCCAAGGGATACCCATGGAAGACGACGAATTCAGCCTTGTGCGTTCATTTCGCATCGTCGCTGAAGCGAAGAGTTCGTGGTGGACGAGGGTGTGCTGGCAAAAAATCTTCACGGTGAAGCTGACGGCCTTGGAGGGAAAAATTCCGAAAATACAGATATATCGACCGCCGACAGTCGCGGAAATGCCGGAGAACCTGCCGGAACTGGGGCGGGTTTCCGGTGTAATTGACGACATCACCCTGAAAAACGAGGCGGGATTTGCCGCTTTGTTCATCGCGGGCTGGTTGACTGGTCAGACCCCGCCGCCGGGTTCTTCATTTTTTGTCAATATTGGTGGACAGCGGCAATTGTTGTCACGAGCAACCTCGCCTGACTATTTTGCCACTGGAGATATCCAGCCGAGCCTGGTTCAATCCGCTTTCAGAGGCGTGGTTTTCCTGCCTGATCTTCCCGACGGACGCCATAATCTGACGATTGAGGCGGTTGACCAAGACGGAACCGGCTTCCGGACACTGACGAATCATGCTGATGCCGAATCGCGACCGAGCGATGTGTGGCTGGTCAGAAAAGGCGATGAATGGAATCTGAAATTCTGATAATCGCTACTTCCCTCGGAATAACAAATAGTCGGGATAAGTTCTCGTCATCCCAAAGCCAGCTGCCAGCAAATCCACAGCGCCGCCATGGCGAGACAAAAGAAGAGCGTCTGGGCGAACAATGATTGGCGCAGGGATGCGATTTTGCGCCAACTCAGGACGTAGCCGGTGGCCAGGCCCATCACCAGCCCGCAGATGTGCGCGCCAAAGTCGGTCCGCTGGCCTTCGCTGCCCAACATGGCTAACAGCGCGCCACCGACCGCGAGCGGCATCCAGCGGTCAAAACGTCGCCAAAGCCGCCGCTGGGGACGAAAGGATGAAAGAATGCCGATGGCCGCGAAGAGGGCGGTGGAAAATCCCACCGAGTCATGACCGGCGCCGTGGAGAAAGGCGCTCGCGAGATTGGCGGCGGCGGCGCTTGTGATCAGCGCCAACAGGCCCAGACCGTTGCCCAGACTGTGAAAATAAAAATACAGAAGCAAGAGGCCGATGCCGACGTTACTCAGCAGATGGGCGCTGTCAGCGTGTAGGCAGAGGGCGGTGACGGCGCGGCGCCATTCGCCATGTGTAATTGCCAGGGCCTGGGCGGAAGCGGCGGTAAACAGTGGCGAATGCTCCTGCCAGGGGCCGCTCATGGCGTACATCAGGCATAGACCGCCGCAGGCGGCCAGGTGCATGGCGCGAAAAATCGGCGTGAAGGGAAATTCCGCGACCGGCGTTATGGCGTTTTCGCGCAGGCAGGCGACGATTTCCTCGCGCGCTTTGGCCGCGTCGCTGGCGCTGACCGTGATGCGCCAGCCGTCGCGCCAAAACACGCGGTGGCCGATCCCAAAGGCCGAGAGTGTCAACGAGGCGAGGTTAATTTCTTCCCGGTCGCGGCTTGTGAAAACCGCCTGGTCGGGCCGCGCCGCGCCGCTTTTTTCCGCCTCCGGCATGGCCGCTTGCTTCTCAGGTCGGAAAAAATTCCGGAAGGGAGATCGCGCCGTGTTGTTCTTTTACGCGCAACAGCTCCGCTTTTTGCCGTGCGTAGATGGCGAACAGCGTCGCGGGAATGCCCGTTTCCCGGCGGTAGGCCGTCTCTTGTAGCTCGATGCGGCGGATGATGTTGTCGATGTACAGAGAGAATTGTTGGTCGTAGAGGGATTTTTCATACACTTTGCCGATGGCCGAAAACAGCGGCCGCAAATCCTCGTAACGCGGCAAAAAACCAATCGGCGTGTCGATAGCGGCGCATTCGCCGTGGGCGAAGCGCTCCAGCCAGGCCAGCCAGACCCGGACGTCGCGTTTTTCGCCGAGTAGTCCTTCTCCAGCGCCGCCGCGTTCAGCGTGGGTGAGAAAATAATTCAGTCCGGCCATGACCGGTGGCTTGCGCAATTTTTCTGAGGTGAAAAACGCGAGCTGCGCCGCCATATAGTCGCCCAGAGCGCCGGGGATGAACGGCGCGTTGGCCCAGGGCTGGCGCTTGACGCCGGAAGCGCCGGTTTCCGTGGCGGTGGCCGCCGAGACGAGCGAGGCGCCGATGGCCACTCCCTCTTCGGCGCTTTTCGCCACCCACACTGGCGGCATGGTATCGGCGTCGCGTCCGGAATAGGTGATGACCTGAATCGGCGCGCCCTCTGGGTCGTCAGCGATGCGCGTCGCGTGGTTGGCAATCGCCGAGGCCAGCAGTGTGCAGCGGGCGTTTTTGTGCGACATGGGCGCGGGTTTACCGGTGTCGTCGGTTTGGCCGCGACGCCATTCGCCCTGATAGTTGACGCCGCGGAGTGGCGGCGGCTCGCCGTCACCAGTCCAGCGCGGTCGGTACTGGTCGTCGATCAGCACATTTGACCAGATGACTTCAACGCCGTCGCCGCGCAGACAATCCATCAACAGCGGGTCGCCGTCGCGGTTGACGTCTTCAACGATGCCGAAGATGCCCTGTTCCGGATTGATGGCCCGGATGCCGCCTTGGTCGTCGATCCACAGTTGGGCCAGATCATCGCCGATAAACTGTTCGCCGACCATGGCGGTCGTGGTTTTGCCGCAGCCGGAAGGGGCGGCCCCAGCGAAATAGGTGACGCGACCGTTGGCCTCTTTGTTTTGCACTCCGGTGATGAACATATGTTCGGAAAGCCGTTCGCCTTTTTGAAAATAGGTGGCGTAATCGACGGCCAGGCGGTGGTTACCTTTCTTCAGATGCAGCGTGTTGCCGGCGTAGGCGCAGAAGGTGGCGATGGTGGTTTGCCAGGCGCGGTCAATGAAAATGCGGGCATTGGCGATGTCGGCGGCGGTGTTCGCGCCCTGGGCGTGCAGGTTGGTGAAAAACGCGCCGCGTTGTCGCGCCAGATCATCGAAGTCGCGGTGGCAGTTGCGGTATAAAATTTCCGCTGAATGCAACACATAAGCCGAGGAGGAAATCTCGATTGCCGGCCAGGCGACGATCGCCCCGATTGGCCCGCGGCTGTAAAAACCGATCATCATGATTTTGCCGACCATGATTTTCGGCAGATATTTGCGGGCGTAGACGAGGACTTCATCGCGGCGCATGGCCTTCGCCAGCGAATTGGTCGTTTCTCCGGGATTGACGACATAATACGTTTGATTGATGAGTCGGCCTTGATCCTCTGGCAGGTCGAAATGGATGCTGTGACCGGCCTTGGCCAGGGCGCGTTCTTCGCCGGTCGCCAGGGCGTGTTGGCGAATCCAACGGACGTCCGCTTCGTTACCGCTATTGATGAACACGGCGTCGGGTTGGCAGATGGCGATGGCCGCAGCGATTTTCAGGCGGGCGTCTTCATTCCGCGCGAGTTTTGCCAGTGTGGCGGCGTCCAGCCGTTCGCATAGCAACGCTTCGGCCTGGTCAGCGCTGTGGATGCCGGAAACGGCGGCGAGGATGTCGTCCCCTTGACGCAAGGTAAACATGGTTGTCATTCCCTTGGTAGGCGGAAAAAAGAAAAGAGCGTGGAAAAAGGCTAGGCCGGATTTCCTCACCCGTCAAGGAAAGCCGACGGCGGTTTGTTCCCGGTCGATGCGCTTTTGTAAGGCGACACGAAAACGATGTGGCGAGACCACTCCGACACGCAAGCGGCAAATCTTTTTTCAGGATGAGAGCAAATAAAAAAAGGGGCGAATCATCGCCCCTTCATGGTTCTTTTGCCATGCGGCGACCGCGTGAAGCGGCCCCGACAGTTATTTTTTCTTCATTGCCCGCCATTCTTCAATGACGGCTTGGCAGGCCGGAGTCGCCTTGGCAAAGACATCTTCCTGGCTGACGCAGCCTCGCCGCCCGCCCCCGCCCTTGACAACATGGCCGCACGGGCCGTCGGGCGCAATCATCGCGGCGCATTCTTTTTCAAATTTGGCCCGGTTGGCATCATCATCCGTGGTGGCGAATGCGGGAATGCTCAGCAACAACGATGCAACCAAAACTAACGCGAGTCTGGTTTTCATAGCGCTTCTCCTTTCGGGCAAGAGGGGTGAAAGAACAGAACTGCCGCCTGCCGGTCAGCCTACAAAACAGCCCCAATCATCGCAATGTATTTCGGCCTTAAGTTCCCGTTTCACATTGATATGGCCGGATGGATAGTGGCGCTCCCTATTTTTGGACCAATCCATATGTGTTCCGTTCCGTGCGATCATATTCCGATTCGTAGCTGGCCTTTATTTCATGCGCAAGCTATACTGCGGGAAATGATTGAATCACATCGGAGGCAAAAAGATGAGTCATAACTGTCAAG
>JAITSS010000053.1 GCA_031287565.1 Desulfobulbaceae bacterium | reverse complement strand
CCACAACCTCAGTTCAGTTCCACGCTCGGCCAAGCGCCGCGAGACAGACCTTTTACCAAATCCGACCACCAACCGTCAACCGCTTTTTCTCCCTCCAACCAAAATTTCTCACTCGTTTCGTGGATACCAAACCAATTCATTCAGATATTCTAAACAAGATAGAAATCACTATGATCGCTTGAATACCACGATTTTATGGTGAATTACGAGGCAAATATCATCCAATTGATTAAGCGTTTCCGATGTCATTCTGGCTATGCCGCGATCGGGCTTGCCGCGTGACGGCATAATCTCGTTGACCGTGGTTTTTACGCGCAGTCGTTCGCCAGGGCGCACCGGACGCATCCAGGAAAGTTCAACCGATGCGCCAATGATTCCCGCCGCCAGCGGCACGCTTTCGACGACCAAACGCATGGTGACAGCCGCAGTATGCCAGCCACTGGCGGCAAGACCATGAAAAAAACTGTTCGCGGCGGCGCTTTCATCAAGATGAAAACATTGTGGGTCAAATTGCCGGGCAAACGTTTTGATCTCCGGGGTGTCCAGAGCATACTCGCCACTTTCAAAGACATCGCCCGGATGCAGATCATCCATATAAAGCTGTTGCATACGCCCTCCTGGAAAAGAAAAACCCGCGTCCGGCTGATATATCGAACGCGGGTGAAGAAAAACCTGATGCGGGGCGCCCTCAGCCGCAACCGACACCGGAACCCAGACATTCGCCGCCACCACACGATTTTTTACGATGACCACGCAGTTGCGACAAGCCCTTACCGGAATACACCGCCGCCAGCGCGGTTTCGATCAGGCCGCTGGCCAGGACGATTTCAATTCCGGCCGCCGCGATAATCTCCTGTGGCTTTTCGCCAAGGCCGCTGACAAGAATAGTTCGGCAATCGGCCAAAAGCTGCGTGACCTGATGCCAGCGAACGATACCGGCGCCAGCGGCAGGCGCGACCCGCTCTTCCAGCATTCTAAAACCAGCGCCATCGCCTGTCCATATCTGAAAACTTTTCGCCTCACCCAAATGTTGATTCACGAGCACACCTTCTAAAGTCGCTACCGCCACATAAGATCGTTGCTGGTTGGCGCGATTTTCACCTCCGGCCACGACGGTTTTGTTCGTTCCACTCGCGCAATCAGCCAGGCACCCGCGAAAAACCGCGCTTTGATCCTCGCCCAACAAACCAACTGCGTCGGCGCGACAACGGGTGCAGTGGCGCATCTGCGGCAGATATGTCTCAGCCTTGCTGCGTATTTCTTCCATTTTATTTTTCGATGGCTGAGCAATTTTCCCAAACGGCGTGTTAACATTTGGGAACAGGGCCATGCAATTCAATAAATCCACGCCTGATTCACGCATGATTTCAGCCACCATTTCGACATGATGATCATTGACGCCTGGAATGACGATGCAATTTATTTTTACAATGATTCCAGATTTTTTCAGTCGCTTCACCGCCGCGAGCTGCCGCGCCAACAGCAATTCCGCCCCAGCCAGACCGCTATAAATAATCTTGCCGTCGGAAACCCAACGATAAATCCGCGCGCCGATTTCGGCATCGACGGCGCACACCGTCACCGTGACATGGGAAACGCCGATTTGCGCTAAGTCATCGATATAAGGGCCGATACCCATGCCGTTGGTTGAAACGCAGAGCAACATTTCCGGCCATTGTTCGCGAATCATCCGCAATGTGGCCATGGTTTCGGGGCCATTGGCAAAGGGATCGCCAGGTCCGGCAATGCCCGCTACCGTGATTCTCGGCTCTTTGGCCAACACTTTTCCCAGATACAACACGGCCTGCTCCGGCGCGAGCACGCCGCTGGTGACGCCGGGGCGTGATTCGTTGACACAATCATATTTTCTTTCACAGAAATTACATTGAATATTGCATTTCGGCGCCACCGGCAGATGGATGCGCCCATACTGGCCTTTTACCTGCGGATTAAAGCAGGGATGGCGTTCCAAATCTTTATCGTTAAGCATCGTGCGCTCCTTTTTCGTCGGAAATCATATTCAGTATCGCCAATACTACATATAACTATATCCAACTGGCGAATCGTCCTGCTTTTTGGCAATCAGCGTATTGGTAATTGTATCCACCAAATTCTGCGCCCCGTGATAGCCAAGATGCAGGATGCGCTGACCGCCCATGCGATCATGAATCGGAAAACCGACTCTGACTAAGGGAAGTCCTTTTCGCCTGGCGAATGAATAGCCCTTACTGTGACCGAGAAGAAGATTGATTTCCAACTCTTCGGCTTGCTGCTCAATGTCATAAAAATCAACATCTTCATACACCTGCGGCATCGGGGCGAAATCAGCGACGACTTCAGCCACCGCCTCGGCGAACCGCCCGCTTTTCCCACCGGATGCGCACAGCGTCGGCTGAATGCCAATTTCGACTAAAAGCGATACCAATCCAACCACCAAATCTTCTTCGCCGTAAACAATCGCCTTTTTTCCGGACAAATATTTATGGCAATCGACCAAAGAATCGACCAGGCGTCCACGGGCGGCGCGGTATTTTTTCGGTATTTCTCGCCCGGAAACCGTGGCCAGTTCCGCGAAAAAACGATCCGTCGCCCGGATGCCCATCGGCCAACCCAACCGGGCGAGCGGCGTGGCGAATTTTTCAGCCAACACCGTTCCGGCGGTTTTTTCCGGCAACGTCCAGCCGCATTCGATGGTTAATTTCGCGCCACCCATGGCGCGGATTTTGTGCAGCGGCGTGCCGCCTTTGGGAATCAATGGGTATTCGGCCAGCGCTTCGCCATCCAGCGTCTCGGAGTAGTCAGGAAAAATTGCCGCGTCAATGGCGAAATCATCCATAATTTCACGCAGATGCCGCAAATCCGCCGCCGAAACGAATCCGGGAAAAAGATTGACGCCATCATGCTTATCGACCTGCTCCGTCAATTGCCCGGCCGCCGCCGCCGCCGCCGCGACAAAGCCCTCCATATGGGTTCCGGCGTAACTCGGCGTCGAAACATGAATTAATTCCGGCAGTTGAGAATTAGCCTCTTCTTTATATTCAGCAAGAATCATCGGCACGTCATCGCCAATTGTCTCGGTCAGGCATGTGGTGGCGACGCCAATGATTCGCGGCTGATATTTTTTGATGACGTTATCAAGTCCCTGTTTCAGATTAGCCGCGCCGCCGTACACGGCATGTTTTTCTCCAAGCGAGGACGAGGCAATGTCTATTGGCTCGTTGAAATGGCTGATGATATAGCGCCGCATATAGGTGGCGCAGCCCTGGGAGCCGTGCAGAAACGGCACCGTTCCTTCGATACCTCTGAAGGCCAGGCTAGCGCCCAATGGCTTACACAATTTGCAGGCGTTTTCCGTGGCGGCGTATGGCGGCATTTTAGACATGATTCACCTCCTGGCGACGCGGCGCGAAACGCCAGACCGGGCTGGACACCGATTCGTAAACTTCTCGCGCGAAATTGAGCATCCCGTGAAAACCGGCCAGCATCTCCTTGCGCTCGTGATTATGATCGCAAAACGCGACACCCAATTTATAGGCGATTGGCCGCTCCTTAACGCCGCCGACAAAGACATCAACGTCCTTCTCCCGCAAAAATGCCGAAAGCTCCAGCGGATTCGAATCATCGACAATGATAGTTCCAGGATCAGCAATCTCTTGTAATTCCTGATAATCTTCTTGGGTTCCGGTCTGCGAGCCAACCATCGCCACCGTCATTCCCAATAAACGAAAAGCCTTAACCAACGAAAAGGCTTTGAACGCGCCGCCGACATAGATCGCCGCCTTTTTCCCGGCCAAAGCCTGTTGATAACGACGTAATTCCGGCATCAGTTTCGATAGTTCCTCTCGCACCAATTCCCGCGCGTTTTCCAGCATTTGCGGGTCGCCGAAAAATTTGGCCACGTCGTAGAGCGCCTCAGCCATGTCCTCGATACCAAAATAGCTGACGCGGATTGATGGGATTCCGTATTCCTTCTGCATTCGCCGAGCCAGTTCCATGGTCGCGCCGGAACATTGCACCACATTCAGGGCCGCGCCATGCGCCCGCCGGATGTCGGCAATGCGTCCGTCACCGGTGATATTGGCCACCACTTCGACACCGATGCGGCGAAAATATTCGCGGATCATCCAAATTTCGCCGGCCAAATTAAAATCACCCAAAATATTGATGCTGCGCGGAGAAATATTTTCGGTATCGCCGGTGCCAACCAAACGGGCCAAGGCGGCGCAGGCGGCGCTGTAACCGGCGCGTTTGTTGCCCTTAAAGCCCTCGGACTGCACCGGCAAGACCGGAATTCCTTTTTCCTCGGCGACTTTTTTGCACACCGCTTCCAGATCGTCGCCAATGATGCCGACAATGCAGGTCGAATAGACGAAGGCCGCCTTGGGCTGATGCCTGTCAATCAATTCAATCAAAGCGCGATACAGTTTTTTCTCGCCGCCAAAGATGACATCCATCTCCCGCAAGTCCGTGGAAAAGGATAGGCGATGGAGTTCCGGCCCAGAGGAAAGCGCTCCACGAATATCCCAGGTATAAACCGCGCAGCCAATCGGCCCGTGCACCAGATGCAGCGCGTCGGCCACCGGATAGAGCACCACTCGCGAACCACAGAACACGCAGGCGCGCTGACTGACCGCCCCGGCCTGGCTGTCTTTGTCACATTCCATGGCGAAGGGAGTATCGCCTTTTAAGCGCACCTGCCCCTGCCGTTCTTGAAGTACCGATAGAGCCACCATGTCACCTCGTTTGCATTCAGGCTGAATACGCCGCCTCTTCCGGCGCCTTTATCCAACCTTCAGCAATCGTCATGCCATGGCAATCATTACAAGACAAAATAACGTAATTACATATTGATAACTTATTTTTCCTGATTTATTCGATAAAAACAGCGGTGATGGGTGAGCAGACATCGCCCGACAAAATTGAATGAATACGACAATATGGAATCATCATGACAATGCGCCGGATTGCCCGGCGCAAAACTTCATAACATCCGGATGCGCTCGCAGTCGGGGCATATCCAGGTTGGGCCATTACTCATGCCCCATGTATTTTCCGCAAAACATTGCGGGCAGATTTGAAAACCGCAGGGGCAACTATGGCAAAACGGCAATTGTCGGCCACAGCAATGACAGCGGTATTCGCCCAGACGGCGACGACGATAGCCACCTCCTTCATTTTTTTGTTCAGACATCGACCACCTCGCGTAGCCAGGCCAGATAATCGGCGCTGATTCTCGTCAACGGCCAGGCGACGATTTCCGGCGTTTCATAGCTGTGTCGGGCCAGAATCAGCCGCTCAATATCCGGGTACCGCACGTCAAGGCTTTTCATGCCGAGCAACACTTCGCCCTCGTCGCATATCTCGCCCTTCCACCAATACAGACTGCGTATCGGAGCGCTCAACTGGGCGCAGGCGATGAGTTTTTTCGCAAGCAACAGCCGGGCCAGGGCCGCCGCCTCTTCATGATTCGGACAGGCGCAGGTGATGATGATCGGTTGCGACATGGCATTTATCCTATCATATACAATATTCAATATGGCATTCGCCTCTTTGCGGACGACGCCACTATAGCCGTAAAGGCAGCCAACCGCATCGTGGCCCGCGCTGAACATGAAAAGCCGCTCCGTCCGTCTTTTCATTTCCGGACGTTTGGAATAGAGTGGCGGCTCCATTCATTTTTCAATTTTCGAGGAACCATCATGCTTTTTGTTGTGGACATCGGCAACACCAACACCGTTACCGGCCTCTACGACGGCGATAAATTGATAGCGACCTGGCGGATGCAATCCGACCGCGCCAGCACCGCCGACGAGCTGGCCATCCGCTATCGGGCGCTTCTGTCCATGCACGGCGTGTTGATTAAGGATATTCGCGCCGTGGTTATCGCCAGCGTCGTGCCGGTTCTCGAAACCGCCTGGCTGGACTGCTGCGAACGCTACTTCAACGACCAGGGCAAAACGCGCATCATGGCGGTATCCGGACACAAGCTGACGCATTTGATTACTGTGGCCATGCCCAATCCCGACGAGGTCGGCGCTGACCGTCTGGTCAACGCCATCGCCGCCTATGAGCGGTTTCAGCGCGGCCTGATCATCGTCGATTTCGGCACCGCCATCACCTTTGATTGCGTGACCGCCCGCCGCGAGTACATCGGCGGCGTCATCGCGCCAGGCATCGGCATTTCACTGGAGGCCCTGGCCACCCGCACCGCCAAATTACCAATGATCGACATCAGCAATCCGCCGAAAAAAGTCATCGGCAATTCAACCGTCTGCGCCATGAAAAGCGGTATTTTGCACGGCTACGGCGGCCTGATTGATGGTCTGACCCAGGATATAAGCCAGGAAATGCGCGATCAGCACAATTCACCGCCCGTGGTGGTGGCCACCGGCGGCATGGCGCGGGTCATCGCCCCTTATACAAGCAGCCTGACTCATATTGACCCGATGCTGACCCTGACCGGATTGAAAATCATCCACGAACGGACAGCGGCATGAGTGGGCGCGGCCTCATGCCGCCTCCTCTGCGGCCGGGCGACACCATCGCCGTGGTCGCGCCGGCCGGGGCGCTCCGCGACGAAACGAGTTTCGCCGCAGGCGTCCGTATCTTGCGCCAGATGGGTTTTCAGGTGAAGTGGCCGCGCGAGCTATGGCCCGGCCAGGGATATTTCGCCGACAGTGACCGCAATCGCGCCAAAGAATTGCAGAATCTCTTCGCCGACAGCGAAACGCGGGCGCTGATCGCCCTGCGCGGCGGCTATGGCTGTCAGCGCCTGTTGCCACTGCTTGATTTCGCGGCCATGCGGGAGAACCCCAAATATTTACTGGGTTTTTCCGACATCACCGTGTTGCTGAATCAATTGGTCGAGCGCGTCGGCCTCTGTTGTCTGCATGGGCCGACATTATGTTCTTTGCCGGAAACCGACGGCTCGGCCCGGCAAGCGTTATACGCGGCGCTGACGGGACGCGACTGGATGGAAATCCGCCCAAAACACTATGAAGTGCTGCGCGGCGGTCAGGCGACGGGGATTTTGAAAGGCGGGAATCTCTCGAATTTAGCCTGTCTTTTGGGTACGCCCCACGACATTTCCTGGCATCGGGCGATCGTGATACTGGAAGACATCAACGAGCCGCCGCACCGCATTGACCGGATGCTGACGCAACTGGCGCAGGCCGGGAAATTCGACACAGTGGCCGGTCTTCTGCTTGGCGATTTCACGCTGGGCAAAGATCAGAACGCCGTTGAGACAATCCGTTACCGCGAAATGGTGTGGCGTCGCGTCGCCGAGCTGACGGACGGGCGCGGCATTCCGGTCTGGGGCGGTCTGGCGTTTGGGCACTGTCCGGGAAATTACCCAATGGTTTTAGGCGCAAAAATCGGCATGGACAGCGGCCAGGGGCGGCTCTTCAGATGCTAGGCGATGGCCGGTTCGGCGCGAAAGGTTGACGCCCACGCCTCTTGATGCTATAAACCGTGCGTTCGCCGCGCCGCGCACGATGTGGGCGCTTAATGCCTTGTATTATCCCGATTAAATCCTGATTTACAAACTCAAACAATTAGCCATGATGAACAGATTGCTCAGATATTTTCCACTGGCCGCCGCCGGATTCAGTCTTTTCTTCAGCCTTTGCGCCTCGCCTTCCTACGCCGCCGACTACGTATCGGTGAAGAAGGATGGGGTCAATATCCGTAGCGGCCCCGGCACCAATAATCCGGTGGTGATGGAGGTCTTTCGCGGTTTCCCTTTGAAAGTCGAGGAAACAAAAGGGAGCTGGTTGCGCGTCGTCGATTATGAAGACGACGGCGGCTGGATCAGCAAGGATATGACCGACAACGCCAAAACAGTGATCGTCATCTCGAAATCGAGCGTCAACATGCGGCAGGAACCCAGCACCAAAAGCGGCAAGGTCGCTGATGTCGAATCCGGCGTGGTGCTGCAACTGATTGGCGCCAAAGGCGATTGGCGGCAGGTGAAACACAGCAGCGGCACCTCCGGCTGGTTGCATGAAAGCCTGGTTTGGCCCAGGTAAACAAAAAACAAAAAAACGAAATGTCGCCGAAGCGCCGCGCCGCTCTCAACGTCCTGTTTGTGCTGGGGGCGGCGGCCATCGTGTTGTTCCTCGCCCGCGCCCCGCATGAAACGACGGCGCATCTGCCGAAAGACGAAATCCATCTGAAATTTCACGGCATCGAAGACAAAAAAGAAGCCGAACGTTTCTGCGGCGAATGCCATTTAGGCGACGACGCGCCCGCCCCCCTGTCTAAAAATCACCCGCCAGCCAACCGTTGTCTGTTCTGCCACAAGCGTTAAATGTTTTGTGTTTTGATTCCGCAAACAAACGTTACTCCAACGCCTCGGCGGTGACTGAGCCGCAATAAATCAGACGCGCCGCTCCCTCCAGCGTCACCTGGGCAACAGCTTCATCCACGCCCGCTGTAAAATCAATAAGCAACTCTTCACCGCCGGAGGTAACAACCGTAACCGGCGGGCGCAAACCGTATTCGCTGGCCGCGCAGATCGCCGAAGCCGCCGCCCCGGTGCCACAGGCCATGGTTTCATGTTCCACACCACGTTCATAGGTGCGGACCTCAATCCGTCCGCCCGCTGTCAGTCTGACGAAATTGACATTGACGCCCGCTGGCTGAAACTGCGGCGACATTCGCGCCAACCGCCCCCAGCGAGTGACAGGAACATCGTTTCTCTCAGGAAATAAGACCAGATGCGGCACGCCAACGGTCAGAAGACAGCCCGCGAAGGACTGCCCTTCAAGTTCGACGACGACCCGACGCGCCGGTGTCGGCGTGGGCAACAACACCCGTGGCCGCGTCTCCGTCACCATCTCCGCTCGGACAATACCGGCCAAAGTCTGAAAACGCATGACGGCAGCGGCAATGCCATGGGCGAAGGCAAAGCGGGCGGCACAACGAGCGCCGTTGCCGCACATCGCGGCTTCTGAACCATCGGAATTGTAGAAACGCCAGGAAAAATCGTGGTCTGAGGCCAGAGGCGGCTCGATGAGAATCAGTCCATCCGCGCCCACAGAAAACATGCGGCGGCAGACCAGCCTGGCGAATTCAGGCTGGTCTGCCGCCGCTATGCGCGGCTGGCGATGGTCGATGACGATGAAGTCGTTGCCAGCGCCGCTCATCTTCCAGAAATCAATCGGAAACATGTTCCGCACCACGCGAGCCTGTGGGAAAAATCACCAGCGGGATGCGGCCGGGCGCGACTGAGCGCTTTCGTCGTCGTCGGCACCCAGGGTGGTGACGGCGTAGTAGTAGGTGACGCCCTCACGCGCCGATTTATCGACGAAAATGGCGGCCTCGGCCACAACCTGGCCAATGCGCTGATAGTCGCCCGCCTCAGCTGAACGGCGATAGATGCGATACCCGCGGGCGCCCTCGACCTGATCCCAGTAAACACGCGCTCCGGCGGCGGTCACGGCGACGCCAACGCCTGTCGGCGGCACGAGCACCGGGGCGTTGACCAGCGCGGCTTTGACCACGGCGCTGACACCACCCAATGTCTCCTCGCCATCAACCCGTGTCACAGCCTGCACGCGATAAAAATATTCACGCCCCAGACGAACGGCGTTATCGACATAACGCGGGCCATCGACCACCGCCAAGCCGGTAAAACTTTTGCCGTCCTCGCTGCGCTGCACCTGGTAGCGGGCAGGCGAGGTCAGGGGCGAGCCATCGGCCAAGGCGCGTTGCGGTTGCCAGGACAGAGCGATATTTTTACTGGTCGCTTTGGCGCTCAAGCCCTGCGGCGCGGCAGCCGCCACCTGCCAGACAAAGGTGACGACGTTGGAATCTTCGCTCGACACCCACCAACTGGTGCGCGAACGCACTTTGAAAAAATAGCGGTTGCCCGGCGCCAGATGCGGCACGCGCACCGAAGCGCTCCGTTTTTTGCCCTGGATGCTGGTTTCACCGGCGGCCAAGACCTGCGGCGCGCCGAAGGGAATCGGGCAGGTCGGGCAATATTCCCTGGCCGCGACTGAAGTTTGGAACAACTCAAAAGAATCAATCGCCGCCAGATTTTCGCCGGTCACGCTTTCGACAGGATATGTCCACTCCAGCCGCCCTTCCGGCCCGTCGTCGATAAAACGCAGGTCGGTGACGGCCTGGGGCACCACCTCTTCCGGCGGCACCGGCAGATTTTTATAACCGCAACCGGACAAAACCACCGCCGCCAACAGGCTGAGAGCCGCCGCCGCTTTCTTACATTGCGTCCTCATGGATGTATCCCCAGAAATTGTTCCGCTTTTTCAATCGCTTCCGTTACCCTCGGCAAACCGGTGCACCCGGTCGCGAGCCGAGCGTTCACCGAACCCGTCGGCGTGAGACGGGCATACACATCTTCGCCGATGGCCGTTGAAAACCCGCCCAGTTCAGCCAACGACAGGTCGGACGGCTCGCAACCGCGCTCAAGGCAACGGGCCACCACCCGTCCGACAATACCGTGCGCCTCACGGAAGGGCACGCCCTTTTCCACCAGATATTCAGCCAGATCGGTGGCGACGAGGCAACCCCGCTCCGCCGCCGCCCGCAAAGTTTCCGTGTTAAACGAAAGATTTTCGAGCAACTCGGCCATGATCGCGAGCGAGGCGGAAACCGTGTCCACCACATCGAACACCTGCTCTTTGTCTTCCTGAAGATCACGGTTGTAGGTCAGGGGCAGGCCCTTCATCAGAGTGAGAAGCGCCATCAAGCCGCCCAGCACGCGGCCAGTTTTGCCGCGAATCAGCTCCGGAATATCCGGATTTTTCTTCTGCGGCATGATCGAACTACCGGTGCAAAACCGGTCGGCGATGCTGACGAATGAGAATTCCTGGCTCGACCACAGCACCAATTCTTCCGACAATCTCGACAGATGCAGATGAATTTGGGCGCAGGCGGAGACGAATTCAATCGCGAAATCGCGGTCGCCGCAGCTATCCATCGAATTGGCGGTGACACCGGCGAACCCCAGGGCCGCGGCCACCATCTCACGATCAAGCGGCAGGCTGGTTCCAGCCATGGCGGCGCTACCCAAAGGCGAAACATTGAGGCGTTTCCGGCAATCGGCCAAACGCCCGCGATCCCGCAGAAACATCTCGTAATAGGCCATGAGATGATGCGACAGCAACACCGGCTGCGCCCGTTGCAAATGGGTGTAGCCCGGCATAATCTCGCCGAGATAATGCCTGGCTCGCCGCACCAGGGCGCGCCCCATAGCCGCCAGCAATTCGTCAAAACGGTCGCACTGCTCGCGCAGATACAAACGCAAATCCAAGGCGATCTGGTCGTTGCGGCTGCGGCCGCTGTGCAGCTTGGCCCCGGCCGCGCCGATGCGCTCAGTCAGGGCGCGTTCGATGTTCATATGCACATCTTCCAGCTCGTCCCTGAACAGAAAGGTCCCCGCTTCGATTTCGGCGAGAATCGCATCCAGGCCGCCGATAATGGCCTCGCGCTCAGCCTCGCTGACAATTCCTTGCGCCGCCAGCATGGTCGCGTGCGCCTTGCTGCCTGCGATGTCGTGGGCGTAGAGCCGCTGATCATAACTCACCGATTCGGTAAATTTTTCCACTGAAGCGGCGGTTTGTTCGCTGAAACGCCCGCCCCAGGGTTTTGCCGCCGCCAGAGCCATAGTCATTTCTCCTGAAGAGCGCGCATCTTCAGGCGCAGGCCATGTAAGCGGATAAAACCGGTGGCGTCGGCCTGCTGATACACCTGATCGGCCTCGAAGGTGGCGAAACTTTCCTGATACAGAGAATTCTCCGACTTGCGGCCCACCGGCAGACAAAGTCCCTTGTACAGTTTCAGGCGGACAACGCCATTGACGTTTTTCTGGCATTCGTCCATGGTCTTCTGCAAAAATTCCCGCTCCGGCGAAAACCAGAAGCCGTTGTAAATCAATTCGGCGTAGCGCGGAATCAGCGAATCGCGAATTTTCATCACCTCACGATCCAGAGTAATCGTTTCCAGGTCGCGGTGGGCGGCGCGAAGCAACGTGCCGCCGGGCGTTTCATAGACGCCGCGCGATTTCATGCCGACAAAACGGTTTTCAACCATATCGAGACGGCCAATGCCGTTCACGCCGCCCAGCTCGTTCAAACGGGAAAAAAGCGCCAGCGGCTCCATCTTTTTACCATCCAAAGCGACCGGATCGCCGCCGCGAAATTCAATTTCCAGATAGGTCGGCTGGTCAGGCGCTTTTTCAGGACTAACCGAAAGCGTGAACATGGCGTCATCGGCTTGGTTCCAGGGATTTTCCAGGATGCCGCCCTCGTAGCTAATATGCAGCAGGTTTTCATCGGAACTGTAGGGCTTGGCGGGCGTCACCGGCACCGGGATGCCGTGTTTTTTCGCGTATTCGATCAGCGTCGTCCGCGAATTCAGCGTCCAGATGCGCCAGGGCGCGATGATTTTCAGTGTCGGATCAAGGCCGATATAGGCCAATTCGAAACGCACCTGGTCGTTCCCCTTGCCGGTCGCGCCGTGGCTGACCGCATCGGCCCCCTCGTTTTGGGCGATCCGCACCTGCTCACGAGCGATCAGCGGTCGGG
The DNA here is from genome assembly GCA_031287565.1 of Desulfobulbaceae bacterium. Classification (GTDB taxonomy): domain Bacteria; phylum Desulfobacterota; class Desulfobulbia; order Desulfobulbales; family Desulfocapsaceae; genus UBA8130. The sequence continues at coordinate 3,698 of JAITSS010000053.1, read as the reverse complement.
CGATAGAGGTGCCGAGCAGATAGGAGCCTTCATAAATGGCGTTAGCGCGGAACATCGGGAAGATGAAATGCTCGACGAATTCTTCGCGCAAATCAGAAATGATGACCTTCGCCGCGCCAGTGGCCAAGCCTTTTTTCTCGACCGCCGCCCAGTCTTCGTTCTGGCCAATATTGGCGGAATAGGCAACCACCGGGCAGGCGTATTCCTCCTGAAGCCATTTCAGAATCACCGAGGTATCAAGGCCGCCGGAATAGGCGAGAACTATTTTTTTCACATCCATGGCATTCGCATCCTTAGTCAGAAATCAGGCAAGCAGGAAATGCTCCAGCAAGGCCTTGTGCATGTGCATCTTGTTTTCCGCCTGATCGAACAGCGTTTCGGCCTGCGCTTCAAACAAGGCTTCAGTAATTTCCTCGCCGCAGTGGGCAGGCAGGCAGTGCATGACTATGGCGCCGGGCGCGGCCAGAGCCATCAATTTTTCGTCAAGCTGATAGGCGGAAAACACCCCGCTCCGTTCCTCCCGCTCCTCTTCCTGGCCCATTGAGGCCCAGACATCGACATTGACGACATCGGCCTTCTGCGCCGCCTGGGCCGGTTCACGCAGCAACGTAATCGGTCGCGCGGCCTGGGCGCGGCTCCTCGCCAGGATCGCCGCGTCGGGTTCATAGCCTTCCGGGCACGCCAATGTTAAAGAAAAGCCCAGTTTACCGGCGGCCTGAATCCAGGAATTGGCCATATTGTTGCCATCGCCAATCCAGGCGACGTTCAGCGCGGCAATGTCGCCTTTTTTTTCCAGCATGGTCATGACATCGCTTAGAACCTGACAAGGATGATGCAGATCGGTTAAAGCGTTGATCACCGGCGCCGTCGCATAGGCGGCCAATTCTTCCACCACGCTCTGCCCGAAGGTGCGCACCACCAGACCATCAACATAGCGCGACATGACCCGCGCCGTATCCTTCAGCGGCTCGGAACGGGCCAACTGGGTGTCGCGGGCGGAAAGGAACATCACCTGGCCGCCCAGACCGTACATCGCCGCCTCAAACGAAGCCCGCGTCCGCGTCGAGGGCTTTTCAAAAATCATGCCGATGATTTTGCCGCTCAATTGCTGATGACGCGCGCCAGCCTTGCTCTCCTGTTTCAGAACCAAGGCGCGGTCAACCAGGGCGCGGAGTTGATCGCCCGAAAAATCTTCCAGCGCAAGTAAATGTCGTGGGGTCATGGCGCTTTTTGTGATGAAGTATTTTCCAATGAAAACGCCCCGGAAAACGGGGCGAAAAAGTCAGCATACCTACATGATAATAAAGGGAAACGCAAAGGTTTTCCCGGCGCGGCGCGGCTTCAGCGCGGCGCGGCGAACACCTCGGCCAGCACCTCGGCCAGCGCCGCCAAAAGCAGGTCGATTTCCGCCTTGGAAACGATGAGCGGCGGCACAAAACGCAGGGCGATGCCGGCGGTGAAGTTGATAAGGAAGCCGCGCTCCATCATCTTGGCCACGATTTCGCCACCTTGAGCCGCGCCCGCTTCCGTGAACACCAAGCCCAACAGCAAGCCCATGCCACGCGCCGTGGCGATTTGACCGGGAAAACGCGCCGCCAGTTTTTGCAAAGCGGCGCGGAAATACTCGCCCTTTTCGCGCGTCGATTGCAGAAATCCATCGGCCAGAATCGTATCCAGCGAGGCATTGGCCGCCGCGCAAACCACCGGATTGCCGCCAAACGTCGAGGCGTGCGTCCCCGGCGTGAAGGCTTGGGCGATATGTTGCCGCGCCAGCATCGCGCCAATCGGCAGGCCGCCGCCCAAAGCTTTGGCCAGCGTCATGATGTCCGGCTCGACGCCAAGTTGTTGGTGGGCGAACAACGTGCCTGTGTGGCCGACGCCGGTCTGCACCTCGTCAAAAATCAAAAACAAACCATTTTCGTCGCACAGGTCGCGGATGCCTTTCAGATAATCAGGCGGCAGCGGTCGCACCCCGCCTTCGCCTTGCAGCGGCTCACACAAAATGGCGCAGGTGGCGGACCTAATCATCCGCTCCAGCGCCGCCAAATCGCCAAAAGGCGCGTGCTGAAATCCGGCTGGCATCGGCTCGAAACCCTGATGAAAACGGGTCTGACCGGTGGCCGCCACCGTCGCCAGGGTTCGGCCATGAAATGAGCCTTCCAGGGAAATAATCTCATAACGCTCCGGAGCGCTGGCCTTTCGCGCCAGTTTGATCGCCGCCTCGTTGGCCTCGGCCCCGGAATTGCAAAAAAACACCTTGTCGGCAAACGAATTGGCGACCAGTTTTTCCGCCAGTTCGGTCTGCGGTAGCGTGTAATATAGATTGGAGACATGCACCAAGTCGGCCACTTGCCGCCTAACCGCCGCGACCACCGCCGGATGGCAATGGCCCAAGCCACAGACGGCAATGCCGGAGAGAAAATCGAGGTATTCTTTGCCGTCGGCGTCAAACAACCGGCAGCCCTCGCCCTTGACCATCGCCACCGGATAGCGGCCATAGGTGGCCATAAACACCTTGTCGGCGCGTTCTTTCAATGTCGCATTCATCAGCTTATCTCCGTTCCCACGCCCTCATGGGTGAACATTTCCAATAAAATCGCGTGCTCAATGCGGCCATCGACGATACAGGCTTTGGCCACGCCGCCGCGCAGGGCGTCGAGACAGCAGCGCACCTTGGGAATCATGCCGCCGACCACAGTTTCGTCGGCAATCAGTCTTTCCACTTCTTTTCTGGTCAGATTCGGCAACAACTCGCCTTTGACGTTTTTCACGCCCGCCACGTCGGTTAAAAGAATGAGCTTTTCCGCCAAAAGCGCGGCGGCCACCGCTCCGGCCACCAAATCGGCGTTAATGTTGAATGCCTGACCGTCGTCACCGACGCCTATCGGCGCGATTACGGGAATAAAATCGGCCTGCGACAAAGGCGTCAGCACGGAAGAATCGATCCCTTTCACCTGACCAACCCGGCCAATATCGAGCAATTCCGGCGGATGGTTGTCACCGTCGCGGGCGGGCGCGGTCATCATCATCTTTTCGGCTCGCACCAGATCACCGTCGCGTCCGGATAAACCCACGGCTTTGCCGCCATGGTGGTTGATCAGGCCGACGATTTCTTTATTGACTTTGCCGACCAGAACCATCTCGACCACATCCATGGTTTCGCCGTCGGTGACGCGCATCCCCTGGACATAATTCGGTTTTATGCCGAGTCGGTCGAGAAGCTGGTTAATCTGCGGGCCGCCGCCGTGGACAATCACCGGATTGACGCCGATTTGCTTCAGCAGGATGACATCCAGCGCGAACTGTTTTTTTAAGTGATCATCGACCATGGCGTGGCCGCCGTATTTGATGACCACCGTCTTGTGGCGGAACTTCTGCATGTAGGGCAGCGCCTCGATGAGGATCTGCGCCTTTTCGATACTTTCTTTTCTCATGGCGAACACCGGGCTGAAGAGGAAATGACCGCGAACCGGCCATAGTACTGTTCCGCGCCGGACAAGTAAAGCGGGGCTTTTCTGGCGGGATGCGCCGGATTCCGAGGAAGGCAGGCGCGAACAATCCATGCTGAAGACCGGTTTTTTTTATAGTGGTCCCCATTTTCCAGACACCAGTTTAAGCTGTGCTCAGGCATAAGGATGAGCGACAATGAGTGAAGCTAGGAAGCGGAAGTCTTACAGCCCGGAATTCAAGGCGAAGGT
>JAITSS010000018.1 GCA_031287565.1 Desulfobulbaceae bacterium | reverse complement strand
CTTTGGAGATATTGCCAAGTTCCGCCGCCAGATTGAGAAGTCCGGTCTTGTGTTTGATGACGTTTTGATTGAAACTTTCCATGGGGAAACTCCGTGGGCGCTGTGCCCGGTTGATGATTTATTCACACTCCCATCAAAACGGAGTTCCCCTCCTTTTTCAAGGGGGACTGTCAGATCAAGTCTGAACTACTACAAATAATCACCCATGACTCCCCCACACCCACCCGCATTGAATATAAACGTGAACTGAGCGATGCCCCCGAACAGGAAGCCGTCGCGTTCCTCAATTCCGGCGGCGGCGATATTATCATTGGCGTTTGTGAAGATGGTGCTGAATCCATTTTCCAACCAGGGAACAGACCATGAGCGATAACGACAACCTCAATAACAAGCCACCGGAAATCATCATCTACGAGACGGACGGCGGGATTGCCAAAGTCAGTGTTCGTCTCGAAGGGGAAACCGTATGGCTGACCAACCTCCAACTCGCACAACTTTTCCATTGCACAAAATCCACCGTCAGCGAGCACATCAAAAATATTTTCGACAGTGGCGAATTGATGCCCGATTCAGTTGTTCGGAAATTCCGAACAACTGCCGCCGACGGCAAAACCTACGACATGTCTTATTACAACCTCGACATGATTATTTCCCTTGGCTACCGCATCAACTCTAAGGTGGCCACCAGGTTCCGCCAATGGGCCACCGTCCGGCTACGTGAATACATCATCAAGGGGTTCGTTATGGATGATGACCGCTTGAAGGAACTCGGCGGTGGCGGCTATTGGAAGGAACTTCTTGAACGCATCCGCGACATCCGCGCCAGCGAGAAGGTATTCTATCGTCAAGTCCTGGACATCTATGCCACCAGTATTGATTACGACCCGGAGGCCGACGAATCCGTTGCGTTTTTCAAAAAAGTCCAAAATAAAATTCATTATGCCGTTCACGGACAAACTGCCGCCGAGGTCATTTACAACCGCGCCGATGCCGAAAAAGACTTCATGGGGTTGCTGTCATTCTCTGGCACCCGCCCGCATTTTGCCGACGCGGTGATTGCCAAAAACTACCTGACCGCAGGTGAACTGCGCGCACTCGGCCAAATCGTTTCCGGCTATCTCGACTTTGCCGAAAGGCAGGCCGAACGCCACGCGCCGATGACCATGAACGACTGGGCCGCGCACCTTGACAAGATACTGACAGCCACCGGCGAACAATTGCTTGCCGACGCTGGAAAAATCAGTCACGAGCAGGCAGTTGAAAAAGCGCGAACTGAATATGTGAAATACCAAGCACGAACCCTGAGCGATGCCGAGAAACACTATCTTGCAAATTTGAAAAACGCAGAAAACACCGTGAAAAAAAGAAAAAAGAAGTGACACATCATTTCATCTCCCAACAAGAGAACATCTCATGCCCCATCCCCCAACCGCACTGAAACCAAGCGCGAACCGAACGACGACCTCGAACAGGAAGCCGTCGCGTTCCTCAATTCCGGCGGCGGCGATGGTGTGGTTGGCATTCGCCCCCGCAAACGCGCCATCCTCGGAAAACATCTGACTTAACCGCTAAACTCCAAACTGTTGAGAACCGATGACAATGAGCCAAAACATCCAGTCCCCCAAACAAACCGCAACAGTCGGCTTTTCGCGGATGTTTGTCATATCATTGAAGATGTGCGCCGTCGCGTGACCATCACGGTCAATACGGAGATTTGCCTGCTCTATTGGCATGTCGGTTCACGCATCAAAACGGATGTGCTCCATGAAAAACGCGCCGGATACGGCAAACTCGTCATCAAGAAACTTGCCGAAAACCTGACAGGGAAATACGGAAGGGGCTGGAGTTTCCAAACATTGCAGCATTGTGTCCGCGCCGCGTACACTTTTTCCGAAGATGAGATTGCATACGCAGTGCGTACACAATTGACGTGGACTCATCTGCGTTCCCTGATGAGCATTGATGACAAACTCAAGCGGGCGTTCTATAGTAAACGGCATAAATAATTGTGCTTGAAATATATTTGATGGTATTGCTCCACCAATTAAATCTCGAAAATAGCACAATTCATAATGTCGTTTACTATATATGGAGATGATTCGCCTTGAACATTGGGACACCCGCACATTGGACGACAAGATGGACAAAATGCTTTACGAGCGAACCGCTCTTAGCCGGAAACCGGAGGAAATCATCAGGCAAGAGTTGAGCCAAATCCAGACAACCAACACCCTCACCCCCGACACCGTCTTCCGAAGCAATTACTTCCTTAATGCTCTTGGACTCAGCGATGTTTATTCGTAAAAGAAAGTGGAAGCGCCGCCGGAGCCGCGGCAAGCGGCGCGGAAGCGCTTGCGCCTGACGCTCTCGCGCTACGAAGAAAAATAATCGCCAGCGGGTCATTTTTTGCGCCTGGAAGCGAGTACCGTGGCGGCGGTGGGCTGGATGAGCCATCCCACCGAGGGGCGCTGCCCCAATCCCCGAAAAAAACAGGAGAAGCGCAATGGAAAAGCGAACGCAAATCGGCAATATCACGGTGGAATTGCTCTTGGGCGACATCAGCGAACAAGAAGTTGACGCCATCGTCAACGCCGCCAATCGCCGCCTGGCCGGTGGCGGCGGCGTCGATGGCGCGATCCACCGCCTCGGCGGCCCGGCGATCATGGCGGAAACCAGACAAAAGTATCCCAATGGATGCCCAACCGGCTTCGCCGTGGCCACCGGGGCCGGGAATTTAGCCGCCAAATGGGTTTTCCATACCGTCGGACCAAGATACCGCGACGGGCTTCATGGGGAGGAAGACGCGCTGCGCGCCTGTTATCAAAATTGTCTGCGGCTCGCCGTCGAGCATGGCTGCCAAAGCATCGCCTTTCCGGCCATCGCCACCGGCGCCTATGGCTATCCCATTGATGAAGCTGCAATCGTGGCGTTGCAAGCGGTCAGAGATTTTCAGAGCGGCGAAAATCCTTGTCCGCAGCTCGTCCGCTTCGTCCTGTTTTCCGGCGACGATTTCAAGGTCTATGCCAGAGCGCTGGAGCCGGAACCGCGGCGGGAATATGTTGGCCAAGCGAAGCCGAATACGATGAGTGTCTGCATCCTCGCCGATTCCAGCGGCTCGATGGCGGGTATCGCCGATGACATGTCCGGCTCGCTCAACACGCTGATGGCCGAAAACCGCAATCTCGACGCCGAAGTCACCGTCACCTATTCGACTTTTTCCAGCAATTATCAGCCGCAATTCGCCGAAAAGCCAATTGCCGAGGTGCCGGAATTCAAAATCGTACCGACCAATTCGACGGCCTTATTGGAATCGGCGTACACGATGATCGAGGAGGTCGATGCCCGTTTCGCCGCCCTCGACGCCTATCCTGAAAAAGTGTTGTTCGTCATCGTCACCGATGGCATGGAAAACGCTTCCAGGCCGCAGTACACCAGGGCGCGGCTGTTTTCGCTGATTGAGCGGCAGACCAAGGAACGGAATTGGGTGTTTCTCTATTTCGGGGCGAATCAGGACGCGATCCACGAGGCGGCATCCTTTGGCATTGACGCCAGCCGGTCGATGAATTACTGCGCCGACCGCCACGGTCTTGAGCGCAACCGCGAACGCCTATCCCGCAAGATGGAGCAGGTAATGTGCTGCCAACAGAGCGCCCTGGGAGATGTGTGCTTCGACGACGAAGACCGGAAGGAATAAGGCTTTGTTTTTGACTATGGCTGGGGGCGTCCGCGAACGGACGCCCATTTTTATAGAAACAATGCAAGAGGATTGGAGATGCTGGGCGCGATTATTGGCGACATCTGTGGTTCGATATATGAATCTCATAATCAGGTGACAGCGGAGCCGGAAACCATCAACCTGATACGCGAACAGTGTTTTTTCACCGACGATTCGGTGCTGACAATGGCGGTCGCCAACAAGATTCTCGGAGGCTATGGCGACTACGGGGAATCAATCCTTCAGTGGGCCAGGTCATGTCCACGAGCTGGTTATGGCGGCGAGTTTCGTCGTTGGTTTCACAGCGAAAATCCACAGCCATACAACAGTTTCGGCAACGGCTCGGCCATGCGGGTCAGCCCGGTTGGCTGGGCCTTTTCCAGCCTGGATGAAACCCTGGCCGAAGCGGAACAATCAGCGGCCTGCACCCACAATCATCCTGAAGGCGTCAAAGGGGCGCAAGCGACGGCGGCGGCGATCTGGCTGGCCCGACACGGCCAATCGAAGGCGGAAATCAGGCGTTTTATCACAGCGAATTTCGCCTATGATTTAGAACGAAGTTGCGATTCGATTCGCCCCGATTACCGATTCGATGTGACGTGTCAGGGAACCGTTCCAGAGGCGATCATCGCCTTTCTTGAAAGCAAGGATTTCACCCAGGCCATCCAATTGGCGATTTCTCTGGGCGGCGATAGCGACACCCTGGCCTGCATCACCGGCGGTATCGCCGAAGCCTTTTACGGCGGTGTTCCCCAAGATTTACAAGAATTCGCCTGGCAAAAAATCGCGGCTGGCGAGCGCTGGCACCGGCGACCACCGGGCGAGATGCGCCATATCGTTGGCAGCTTCCGGGCACGCTTTTTGTGATGGGTCCCAGAAAAAATAATCGCCAGCGGGTCATTTTTTGCGCCTGAAGGCTGATACATTCAAAGAAAAGCCCGATAACGGGCGGCGAGGAATGCGCCTGCCGTCCGCCGGTCTCAACTCGTATCAGCACGGAGGCGCTTTATGCAAGATCGACATTTTTCCCACTTCAACATCGCTGGTTTTACCTACTACCAGGGCGCGGAAGCGTTCAAGCGCCTGGCTATCGGCAAAACGCTGACCCTGAAGGCCGAACCAGACAACAAATTCGACCCCTACGCGGTGGAAATTTGGTTCCGGAAGTACAAACTGGGCTACGTCCCGCGTGGCCGCAACGAAGAAATCCACAAATTTCTGGCCTTAGGACATGACGATTTGTGGTGATGTCATGAAATGGTTGGATAGTAATTTTAATTTGTGATATGATTGACGAAAATTAATAACGAGGTGAAATATGGTTTATATCAAAGTATTATGTCCGCATTGCGGGAGTGAT
>JAITSS010000006.1 GCA_031287565.1 Desulfobulbaceae bacterium | reverse complement strand
GGAGAAATGCGCGACGCCAGCGGCCAGGTGCGGAGCAACGCCGAAAACCTAAAACAGGTCTCCGACGGCCTGAAAACACTGGTCGATCAGTTCAAAATCTGACAGCGCCCGGACAGCCGGAACAACGAGGCGGCGTTCCTGTGGGACGTCGCCTTTTTCGCGCCGAAAACGTGGCCAAGCGTGACGCCCTCTGAACTTGACAGCGCCAAAGCCAGGGCATATGTTCTCGCCCGCATAATTCCGGCTGCCCCTGTTCAGGACAGTCTTCAAAACATGTGAGGGTGAATGCCATGCCTGTGTATGAGTACGAGTGTGATGCCTGCAAGAAAATTTTCGAGAAACAGCAAAAGATGAGCGACGCGCCGCTGACCGTCTGTGAACACTGCGGCGGCCACCTGAAAAAACTGGTGTCTATAAGCTCCTTTCAACTGAAAGGTGGCGGCTGGTATGCCGACGGTTACGCCAATTGCGGCGCGGGCAGCTGCAAATCCACTGCCGAGAGCGCCTCGCCGTGCGCGTCCGGCTCGTGTTGCGCTGGTTGCCAGGCCGGGGCCTGAACAAGCGCGGCGCGTCTCATCCCAATTGTCGATTCGTCGATTCGCGACATGGCCGTCATCAGTCGGTTTCTTGGAATAATCATCGCCATGTTCTGGACTGATCACACTCCACCGCATTTTCATGCTCAATATGGAGAATGGGGAATACGAGATCACTGTGAATATCGGTACGGGCGTTGTGGAGGGAAAATTCCCAAAACGCGCTCTTCGCCACGTCCTTGAATGGTATGATCTTCATCAAAATGAGCTGATCGAAAATTGGGAACGTTGTCGAAACAATGAAACGCCGACACCCATATCTCCTCTGGAAGAACAACCATGTCTCTCCATGTGACAAGCGCGACATATATGGAAGATTATAAAGTCGCAGTGACCTTCAACGACGGGAAAAGAGGCATTGTGGATTTGTCGGCAATTTTATGCGGCCCCGTTTTTGCGCCTTTACAAGACAGGTCGATGTTCATGCGGTTTCGCCTAGACGAGGAACTTCACACCATTGTTTGGCTCAATGGGGCCGACCTGGCGCCGGAGTACCTTTATTTTCTGGCCTTTGCCGATGATCCCTCACTACGCCGACAATTCAAAAAATGGGACTATACCGCCTGAAGGCGCAGCCCCGGCCTGACTATCCATCTCGCCGAGAATCCGAGTTTGGTAAACGACCGGCAAGAAAGGGCGGCCAGGACAATCAGCGATACACCGCCATGGCGTCACCGTAGGAATAAAAGCGATAGCCCCGCTGAATCGCCGTTTCGTAGCAAGCCAGCAGCCGCTCCCGACCACAAAATGCCGCCACCAGAAACATCAGCGATGTCTCCGGCAAGTGGAAATTGGTAATCAGATTATCGACAACCCGGAACTGAAATCCCGGATAAATATACAGATCGCACCAAGCGCGCGTGGCCTTCAACTCACCACCGCCGAGCGCGGCCGCATATTCCAGCGCCCTGGTCGTCGTTGTGCCCACCGCCCAGACCTTGCCGCCCCGCCGCCTGCTTTCGCCAATCGCCGCCACGCATTCTTCGGGCACCTCGATGTATTCGCTGTGAATCGTGTGTTCGAGGATATGCTCCGCCCGCACCGGCGCGAAGGTGCCATACCCGACATGCAGGGTTAAGCGGCCAATGCTTACGCCCTTTTCCACCAGCGCCGCCAACAGTTCCGGCGTGAAATGCAGCCCGGCGGTGGGCGCGGCCACCGCGCCGGGTTTGGCCGCATACACCGTCTGGTAGCGACCGCGATCTTCCGTCCGCTCCTGGTCGCGGCTGATGTAGGGCGGCAACGGTATCCGTCCACAACGCGCCAGGAGTTCATCCAGGCGTTCATGCGGCGGGAAAAACAGCCGCAACCGCAGTTTGCCGTCGCCCACATCCTCTTCGACCAGCGCGCGCAGCGCGTCGCCAATGAATATTTCGCCGCCCGGTTTTGGGCGTTTCGAGCTTTTCACCAAAGCCATGGCCGTCGCCTGGCCGGGCGCGACCAGGCGCGGCAGAGCCAGCAAAAAAATCTCGGCCTTGCCGCCGCTCGCTTTATGACCCAAAAGCCGCGCCGGAAAAACCCGCGTATCGTTTATGATCAATACATCGTTTGCCTTCAGCAAAGTCTGAATGTCGGCAAAACGGCCATGGTCGATGCGGCCACTTTCGGCATCCAGCATGAGGAGCCGCGCCTCATCGCGCTTTTCGGCGGGATACTGGGCGATTTGCCCAGACGGCACGGTGTAGCGGTAGGATGAAAGCAGAAAATCCGCGGGCTGCGTGGATAGTTGCGGCATAGTTTCTCGTTGGATTCGGCTTCCGATGGAATGTCGCGGCCTGCCTGGCTTATCAGACAGGCGGCTTACGACGCCAGCGGTCTGTGGTATATTCGCGTCTTCTCGCGCGACAAACTTCGGGCCGGGGAATTACCACCTTCGCCGTCACAGGCGCAAGGGGCGGCGAAGAGGCAAATGTTCAGGACGCTTTGATTATGACACACCCATCCACGCCACATCTGCCTTTGCGCGGATGCCTGCTCATCGGCGGCAAGAGTAGCCGCATGGGGCGGCCTAAACATCTGCTGCCGCGACCAGACGGCGTGTTGTGGTTGGAACATGCGGCAACGCTGTTGCGACCGCGCGTCAGCAGCCTGACGATTTGCGGCGCGGGCGCGATACCGCAAAGCCTCGCGGCCTTGTCCCGGCTGGCGGACGCGGCGGGCGCACGCGGACCGTTGGCCGGAATACTCGCCGCGCTGCGCCATAAGCCAGATGCCGCCTGGTTGGTTCTGGCCTGCGATATGCCCTCGGTTTCGCCGGAGGCGCTCGACTGGCTCCTTCAGGCGCGACGGGATGGCGACGTGGCGATTTTGCCGCGTCTGACCCCGGATGCCAGACCACAACCACTGTTCGCCTGGTACGGCCCGGCCAGTCGCCCGATTCTCGAAGAACGCCTGCGGCGCGGCGAGATGAACCTCCACGGGTTGGCGGCCTATCCCGGCGTTCGCGCGCCGCTGGTTCCGGAAGCGCTCGCTTCGGCCTGGCGCAACGTCAATACCCCAGAAGAACTGGCGGCCTTGAACCATGCCACCGACCTGAGCGAACAGGCCACCGGAGCGTATCCATGAGAAACCCGTCGTTGCCGGAACAGGAATACGACGAGTGGTGCCGATGCCAATTCGCCATGCTGCGGCAGAAAATCGAGCCATACGCCGTCGAGATGACCATGCCCTGCCCCTACGGACTGCCGCGTACCGCCCGATTCGCCCAAGCCTTATTCGAGCGTCTGACCGACCGGCAACTGGAAATTCTGTTCGCCGCCGGTTATCGCCGCAACGGTAACAGTTTCTACACCATGCGTTGCTGGGATTGTCGCGCCTGCCTGCCGATTCGCCTGCGCGTCGATCGTTTCAGACCCAATCGTAGCCAGCGTCGCGCCCTGCGCCGCAATCAGGACCTCTGTGTCAGCCTGGATGAACTCCAGCTTGACCTCGATCATCTTGAACTCTGCGATCTCTTCCTGCAAACCCGCTATCCCCGCGAGCAGAACCGCGCCCACGGCTACTACGGCGAGTTTTTCTGCAACAATATCGCCGATACCCGGCAGTTGCAGTTTCGCCTGGGCGAGCGGCTGCTCGGCTCGTCGATCATCGACATTGGCCGTAACTTCATGAACGCGGTGTATTTTTATTTCGACCCCAATGAGGCCAGGCGCAGCCTCGGCGTTTTCAACATCCTCTCGCTTATCGACTTGTGCCAACGCGACGGCATCGACTATCTCTACCTCGGCTACTACATCGCCGAAACCCGCGCCATGCGCTACAAAGCGGCGTTCAGACCGCACCAATTATTTGTCGATGAGCGCTGGGTTGATGGGGGAGAATAAGACCAGAGTCACCATATCTTTCCCAGCCTTGTCCGCCCGGCGCGGTATACTGCAAAAAATGGGGAACGCTGATTTCCGCTTCCACCACCTGAACTGAACATCGTCCCGCTTCGCCAAGCCACGTCACAAACAAAGCGGCGCGGATTGCCAAATCCGCGTACCGACCTACCGTAGTATGACAGCGCGGCGCGCAAAGCGGTCATCGCGACCGGCGGCAGCTCACCATCCATCCAGGAGGCGCGTCATGAAAGAGAAAAAGAACAGTCCTGCGAGCGCATTTCTTGTTCCGGCCCTAACGGCCATATTGTTTATTTCCGGCGGTTGTTACTACCCATACTATGAGGAAGGCGCGATCATTCAGGGACAAACGGCCGCGCCCACCGTGTACACCGGCTATTCGTACTACGGTTACGCTTGGTCGCCGTACTATCCGTATTTCGCGACCAATTACTATGACGATTTCTGGCTGTCGCGACCGTCGCGCTACGACTACGCGCCCGCTCGTCGGCACGACTGGCGACCGCCACCACGCTTCCGCCACCAGCCGCCGCGCTTCCGCCCGAACCGGCCAGGTTTTCAACCAGGTTCCGGGCCGCAGTGGCGTGAGCGACCAACCAGACCGATGCCGCAACGCGGCCCAAATTTCGGCCCCGGCCATCGCCGCCCCGACGGCCCGGCTTGGCGACCGGATTTTCGACCGGATTTTCGACCAAACGGCCCGCGTCCGATGTCCGAGCCGCCACGCTTCCGTGGGCCGAACGGCGGCGGTCAACCACGATTTTCGCCGATGCGACCGATGCCGCGCGGCAGGCGGTAGAGAATCAATCGGTCACTTCCTCGCTGTCGGCGGTCGGCAATGAATCCTCGGCGTCATCGACGGGCGCGGCTGACGGAAGCGGTTTCGGCGCGGGCGTCGGCATCCGCGCCCCGGTCAGTACCGGCGTGAGAATCGGTGCCATGCCCTTCAACACTTGCAAAGGCAAGGCCGACGTGAAGGTAAAAGCCTCCGCCGACCGCCCGGCGACAAAGACGGTCAAGGTGCCGTAGTGGCCATCACCCAGATAAAAGACGAAGGTGGCGGTGCGGTTTAACGCCTTGGAAGCGCCACGTTCGCCCATGGCGTTGATCGTGAAGATGCGGTTGTCGCCGGTACCGGTTTTGCCACCGACCGCGAACACCGCGCCATCGGCCCTGGCAAACGCGCCGGACAGGCGACGGGCGGTGCCGCCCGAAACCACGCCCGCCAGCGCCTCTTTCAGTACCTGCGCCACTTCCACGGGAAACACCCGCTCCGGCATCGGCGGATTTGGGGTTAACACCGTTTCATAGGGCGAGCCGACGGCGAATTCCACTTTGGAAAAACGCCAGGTCGGCAACCGCAATCCATCGTTCATGATAATGGCCATCAAATCGGCCAGGGCCGCCGGTCGGTCGCCCGACGAACCCAAGGCGCTGGCCAGGGACGGCACCATGTGGTCAAACGGATAGCCCATCTCCTTCCAGCGACGGTGAATGTCCGAAAAGGCGTCGATTTCCATCATCGCCCGGATGCGGCTATCGCGCGCGCCCTTCGATTTGGCGCGTCCCAACCAATCGTAGGCGTCGCGCCGAGCGGCGGCGCTCTTGGCTATGGCGTCGGTCAGGCTATGGCCGCCGGGTTTATGCAGATAGGCGAGCAGCCATAATTCCAGGGGATGTAGACCGGACAGATAGCCCAGATCGGTCAGGTTATAGCCGCCGTTCTGGTATTTGCCGTACAATTCCCCCAAGCGTTTTTCAGCGATTTTTTGCGGCAGGCGTTTGGCGAGAAAAGCGCCCAGACTCGCCGCGTCGCCCTCCGGAAACAGGATGTGGTGGATAATGGCCAGACGATTGGCCCCGACCCGCCGCCCGGCCAGAAGGGTGTTGAGGCGCTCACTGGCGCTTTTTCCCTGGTATTTCCGCCAAAAGCGGCGCAGAAACACCTGGCTTTCCCGGTCAATAAAGCTATCCAGCAGCTCCTTGCGGCGCGGATCGTCGTCGTCGGCCAGCAGACGTTGCCGCTCTTTCCACTGACGGGCGCTGGTGCAGCGCGCGATGTCGCGCATCAGACGCACAAAGGGCAGATTCAGCGAATATTGCAGGGATTCCGCCACCGTGGCCACGCGATAATTATCTTCGGCATTGAAATTGCTGAAGCTATGGATACTGCCGCCGGTGAGGAATCGCTCGCTGGGGTCAGCGGAATAGGAACGCTGCATCGCCTGGTCAAGCATGGCGCGGCGTCCGATGTCGGAATCGCGCAAAAAGGCTTCGGCGACAAAGCGGCTGATCGGGTCAATATCGAAGCCGACCAGGCGGGTCAACTCAAGTTCGCTGACCAGGCTGAACTCGTCGTACAATTCGGAAACAATCTGCAAATAGGTGGCGAGAACCCGCAGCTTGGCCGTCGAACCCAACTCAAGCTTGCTGCCCTCGTTGATGTCGAACGGCCCTTCCAAGGTGTCGGTCTGCACCCGCACCATGGCCCCGACTTGACTCTTTTCAAACAGGGTAAAGCTGTAGCGCGCCGCCCCGGTCTGGCCGGGCCGCAACAGCGATTTGCCAATGAGGCCGTATCGGGCGGCGGTGTGCGGATTTTCCAGGCTTTTCAGATAGTCGCCGACCCGTTTCTGGAGGCCGCCGTCAATGGTGGTATCGACGTTCATATCAAGCCGATCCAAATCATAGAGCGAGCAATGCAAAAGTGAAGCCAGGCGGTTGCGCGCCATGCCCGCGCCTTTGTCGGCGCTGATTTTTTGCTGGGCTGGATGATGCCGGAAATCGCGGAACACAAGTCGTTGTGGCAAGGCGGCTTCGGCAAGCGCGGCAGGCACAATTCGTTCCCGCGCCAGAATCCGCAGATAGCTGTCGCACAGCCGCGCCAGATCGTCACGACCGCCATCGAGATAATAGCTGGGGCGACGATGGGCGATCATCAGACTGAGCGCCCGTTTGTAGGCCCGCGCCTGGGCGACAAGACGCTCGCCGGTCGGCTCTTTTTCGCGCAACAGGGCGTTGGTCGCTACGAATTCATCGCCATACCAGACGAACAATCCGTCGCCCAAGCCGTTCACCTCGCCAAAACCTGGCGCCGCCGATAAGGGCACGGCGTTCAGATAATCCACCAGCAATCGCCGCCGCCAGGCGCGGGTGTCCTCGCCGTTTTTATAGGCGCGAACGCTGGCCGAAGCCATCTGCCGCAGCTTTTCCTCAATCGAGCCGGTGACACCCTGCGGCGAATGACGGAATTTTTCCATCTGGGTGGCCAGGGTGCTACCGCCCATCGACGACGAATGCAGGCCGATTTTCTCCGCCGCCCGTAGCGCGATGGCTTTGGCGAAGCGCCGCCAATTGATCGCCGGATTCAGCTTTGGCTCGGATTCATCCAGCAGGCCGCGATCTTCAATATAGGTCAGGCTTTTTACTAAAATTTCAGGGATATCGGAGAATTGACCATACAAGCGCTGCGGCGTGCGCGAGAGAAACATCGTCTCGCCAAAGCGGTCGGCGATCTTCAGGCCGGCCTGGTCTTTTTCGGCGTAGGGGATGTTGAGGCCGCGCCGGACATGCTCGCTTAACGCGGCGCTGAAACGGGCCTGCCGCGCCACCCGCATCCTGTCGCCGCTTAGGGCTTCAATATAATTTGGCAGTTCGACATAGCCGAGACGTTTATCGTATGGACCGCGCGTGGGAAAAATCCGCGCCCCCCAGGCGGTTTCGTCGGCGTTCAGTTCCGAACCATATTCAAGGCCATAGTTAAGCGGCGCGGCGTAGCGATGGATATATTCAGCCTGGAAGCGCGAGGTTTTCACCTCTTCATAGATGGCGCGTCCGGCCAGACCGCCGCACACCGCTAAGAAAAGAATAATAATGGTTAGACAGCCCAGGCAGCCGCAGCCGCGTTTCTCACCGCGTCCGGCAGGCGGCGCGGGCCGGACGGGCGGCGCGTCGATGGCGATTTCATGCGATGCGGACGGCGCGGCGGGTTCGGTGTTTTCCACGACGATGCCATGAATATGAATGGGGAGAAAGGAACGACCTCAGGCGCCGCCATCAAACTTGTTCGATGCGCGCTCATACAGCGTCAGGCCGACACGCAGAATATGGTCAGGCAAATCGGGATTTTTGACGGTAGCGAAATTGATCACATCGAATTGATAGGGAAGCGGCAGTTCATCGAGTTCAGACGCCAATTCAGCGCAAGCGAAGTCATCAATATCGCCTGAAACGGCGATGTCTATGTCGGAATTGCGGCGGGACTGGCCTTTGGCGCGGGAACCAAACAGGACGGCGCATCGTAACGGCGCTTTTCGCAGCACATCAACGATCATGTTCGTCTCCGCATCGGAAAGCCCGGTGTTCATGATGCTTGTTCAGACAAAAAGCGGTGAAATTGGCGCAAGGCGGGCAAATATTCACCGGCTATTTTCAGGAAAATCTCGTGGAATGTGGCAAAATCGTAGGTGCGCGACAACAGATTTCTCGCTTCGATCATATCAATAAATCGCGCCCCGTCGGCAATCACCCCGGCGGCGAACGCGGCGATGCCTGGCTTATTACATGACCCGAATACTCCAAATAATCCTTCGCGATTTTCCACGCCAATTCAAAGGTATACTCAAAGCGCTGAATAAAACCCTCCTGCTCGACGGGTTTTAAGGCGTTCAGATCGCTGTGCCGCTCCAGTTCCCGTAACAGGAGCAGGGCGCGGTCAAAATTCTGAAAGCGTTGTCGCCAGCGAATGTCCTGTCGCATCGATGTTCCCGCTACCAATCAAATCATCTCTGAAAGCCAAGCGCAACTCGGTTCCGATAGCACAGCCACCGCCGTTCGTCAAAGAAATTATCGGCGAATTTTCCAAGCGGCTCTTGCAATTCCCGGTCGCTGCGGGTATTGCTTCCGCTGTCGTTTGTGGAACCTTATTATAGTCAGGCAAAAACCCGACATTAACGCGCATAAAGGAAAGCGGCATGGAAAGGATTGTGGTGAAATTCGGCGGGTCGAGTCTGGCCGACGCCGGACAGTTCAGAAAAGTCAGGGCCATCATTGAAGCCGACGCCCGGCGGAAAATCGTCGTGGTTTCCGCGCCGGGCAAACGCCGTCCGGATGACCAGAAGATAACCGACCTTTTGTATCGCTGTCATACATTGGCCGCCAGTGGCGACGATTTTACCGCGCCGCTGACCGTGATCCGCGAACGTTTTCAGGAAATCGCCACCGCTTTGGCCATCAATTCCCCGGTCGCCGCAGCCTTGGACGAACTGGCGGCGAATCTTAGCGCCGGTTGCAGCGCCGATTTCGCGGCCAGCCGTGGCGAATACTGCTGCGCCCTTCTGATGGCCGCCTATCTTGGCGGCGAGATGATCGACCCCGGCCAGTGCGTAGCCATCGGCGGCGACGGTGGCGTTCTGCCGCAAACCTATCAATCTTTAGACAATCGTTTCGCCGACAATCCGCGCCTCTTCGTCATGGCCGGTTTTTATGGTTACGACGGCGCCAAAGGCCCCGGCGCGGTCAAAACCTTTTCCCGCGGCGGCTCGGATATTTCCGGAGCGATCGCCGCCCGTGCCGCCCAGGCGGCGCTGTATGAAAACTGGACCGACACCTCCGGCATCTTAATGGCCGACCCGCGCCTCGTCTACGATCCGAAGGTGATCCCCGAAATTTCTTTTAAGGAAGTGCGGGAAATGGCCTACATGGGCGCATCGGTGTTCCACGACGAGGCGATTTTGCCGGTGCGCGAGGCGGGCATTCCCATCCGCATCAAAAACACCAATCGCCCACAGGACCCCGGCACCGTCATCACGCCGAAACTCAGCGCCGCCACCTTAGCCCGCACCGAAATCGCCGGTATCGCCGGCAAGCAGGGTTTTTCCATGATTTCCGTAGCCAAAACCATGCTGCACCATCAGGCGGGCATCGCCCATAAACTGTTGGGCGCGCTGCTACGGCACGGCATCAGTTTTGAACATTGCCCGTCAAGCATCGACTCGATTTCTGTCATCATGGAGACGAGCCAACTCGCCGATAAAGAAGAGACCGTGGTCGCCGATATCCACCACGATATTGAGCCGGATGTCCTCGTGGTGGAGCACGATCTCGCGCTCCTGGCCGTGGTCGGCGAGGGCATGAGTTCAACCGTCGGCATCGCGGGCAAAGTCTTCGGCGCATTGGCGCGTGAAGGCGTCAATGTGCGGATTATCAACCAGGGCGCCTCGGAAATCAACATCATCATCGGCGTCGCGGCCGATGACTATGAAAAGGCGGTGCTGGCGATTTACATGGCCTTCACCGGCTGATTATTTTCTCCATCAAAAAACCAAAAAAACGCCCCGCGCATCTTTCCTGCTTCCGGCAAAAGATTGGCGGGGCTGAAATAGGTCAGGCCGAAGGTGGCACGGGCGGCAAAAGAAAATCAGGAAAATCGTGATCTTTTCCTTTTCAATTTTTCCCACCAACATGCTGGGAGGCGGTAGAAAATCGACTGACCTCTCCCCCCGTCGCCAGCGAGGTTTCAACGTCATCCGGGGCGTTTATGTCGTCAATCGCGCTGTTCATCGTCGCGGCGCCTCACGGCAAAATGCGCACCGCGCCTTTATCGGCGGAAGCAGCCAGCAGCGCGTAGGCTTTGAGCGCTTTGGAAACATGCCGCTCGCGCCCGACCGGCGTAAAAGCCGCCCGCCCCTTGGCCTCTTCCCGCACACGGCGAGCGGCCAAATCCTCGGCGGTCAAGGCGACGCGGATGGTGCGGGTCTGGATGTTTATTTCAATTATATCACCATCTTGCACCAGCGCGATATTGCCGCCCGCCGCCGCTTCCGGTGAAACATGGCCAATCGACAGGCCGGACGTGCCGCCGGAAAAACGGCCATCGGTGATCAAGGCGCAGGTTTTCCCTAAATGCATCGACTTCAGATACGAAGTGGGATAGAGCATCTCCTGCATCCCCGGCCCGCCCTTCGGCCCCTCGTAGCGAATAATAATCACGTCGCCCGCCTGGATTTTGCCGCCAAGGATCGCTTGGTTGGCTTCCTCCTGCGAATCAACCACCTTGGCTGGGCCGGAGAAGACAAAAATCTCTTCATCGACCCCGGCGGTTTTGACAATGCAGCCGTTTTCAGCCAGGTTGCCAAACAGCACCGCCAAGCCGCCGTCTTGGTTATAACAATGGGCGAAGTCGCGAATGCAGCCGTCCGCCCGGTCGAGGTCCAGTTCGGCGCGGCTGTCCTGCGAAGCCATGACCAGATTCAACCCGCTGTTGCCCGGCGCGGCGCGGTACAAGGCGTCAGCCGCCGGATGGTGGCCGGAGCGACCAATATCCCAATCGGCCAAAGCCGCGCCAAGCGTTTTATAATCAACCCGTCCGACGAAGGGATCAATCAGCCCTAACCGGTCGAGAATCCCCAATATCGCCATGACGCCGCCGCTGCGGTGCACATCTTCAACATGATAAATGGGCGTTGATGGCGCGACCTTGCACAGGTGCGGTACCCGGCGCGACAAGGCGTCGATGTCGGCCATGGTGAAATCGACCTCGGCCTCATGGGCAACGGCCAAGAGATGCAAGACCGTATTGGTCGATCCGCCCATGGCGATGTCCAGCGCCATGGCGTTCATGAAGGCGGCTTTAGTGGCGATGGCGCGCGGCAAGACCGAGGCGTCGCCGCGTCCGTACCAGGCTTCGGTCATCTGCATGAGACGGTCAGCGGCGCGTTCAAAGAGTTTGCCACGTTCAACGTGGGTGGCGACGACGGTGCCGTTGCCGGGCAGCGCCAGGCCCAGGGCCTCGTTCAGGCAATTCATCGAGTTAGCGGTGAACATGCCGGAACATGAGCCACAGGTCGGGCAGGCGCAGCGTTCAATTTGCGCAACTTCTTCGTCAGAAACCGCCGGATCGGCGGCGATGACCATGGCGTCGATCAAATCATATTTGCGGTCAGCGCCGCGCCCGGCCTCCATCGGCCCGCCGGACACGAAAATGGTGGGAATATTCAGGCGCATGGCGGCCATTAACATGCCCGGCGTGATCTTGTCGCAGTTGGAAATGCAGATCATTGCGTCAACCGCGTGCGCCTGGCACATATATTCTACGCTATCGGCAATGACTTCCCTGGATGGCAACGAATACAGCATCCCATCGTGGCCCATGGCGATGCCGTCATCAATGGCGATGGTGTTAAATTCGGCGGCGAAACAGCCCTTTTCGGCGAAGCGGGCGCGCAGTTTCTGGCCGATTTCATGCAAATGGGCGTGACCGGGCACCATCTGGGTAAACGAGTTGACGATGGCGATGATCGGCTTGCCAAATTGCTCTTCTTTCATGCCATTGGCGCGCCAGAGGCTCCTGGCTCCGGCCATGCGTCGGCCCTGCGTGGTGATGTCGCTGCGAAGGGGAATGCTCATGGATGCACCTTCCGGCAAAAAATAAAATTGGATGGAATCGCTTTGGCGGCGCGGCCTCGACCTGGGGCGGCGAACTTGAGAAAAATATTGAAATTGCGGACGATTTTGCGGCATTATACAAAACTATCCGTTTGTGCCCCATGGGATTTTGGAGACTTCATGAAAAAGGCTGAAATCGACTACTGGATCGCCACCATGTTAGACGCCTATGATGGCGTATCCGACCTCAATATCACGGTGGGGAAAACCCTGCAAGTCGAGACCAACGGCGTGTTGATGCCAGTAACAATCGAGCCGACAATCGGCGAACTTTCCCCATTCCAATCTGAAACCTTCGCCCTGAATCTGATTGGCGGCGACCGGCGAATACTGCGGGATCTCATCCAGAACGGTTCCTGCGACATTTCCTACGCCCTGGGCGACAAGGCGCGTTTCCGCGTCAATATCTTCACGCAGAAAGGCTATATCACCACGGTTTTACGTAAACTCGACACCGCCATTCCAACCATCGAACTCTTACAGTTTCCGCAGGCCTTCGTGAAAATGGCCAGGGAGCTGAATGGTCTGGTTCTGTTCGCCGGCGCCACTGGTTCCGGTAAAACCACGTCGCTCGCCGCAGTTCTCAACCGCATCAACGAAGAACGGGCGGTGCATGTGGTGACGCTTGAAGACCCAATCGAATACATTCATCCGCAGCGCACCGCCACCTTCAACCAACGGGAGCTGGGCACCGATTTCAGCACCTTCGCCATGGGCCTCAGGGCGGCCCTGCGCCAGGCGCCCAAGGTGATTCTCGTCGGCGAAATGCGCGACCGCGAGACCATGGATGTCGCGCTGACCGCCGCCGAAACCGGCCATCTGGTCTTTTCCACCCTGCATACCATCGACGCCGGCCAAACCATCAACCGCATCCTCGCCATGTTTGAGCACGCCGAACAGGAACAGGCCCGGCATCGTTTAGTCGATACCGTCCGTTGGATCGTCGGGCAAAGACTGTTGCCCAGAGTCGGCGGCGGGCGCGTAGTGGCTCTGGAAATTCTCAGCGCCAGCCTGCGCGTGCGCGACCTGATTCTGAATGGCGAATCGGAGGAGCGCTCGTTTTATAATGTCATCAAGGAGGGAGGCGCGATGGCGATGCGCACCTTCGATCAAAGCATCCTGGACCTGTACGGGCGCGGCATGATCACCGCCGACACCGCCATCCATTTCTGCACCCAGCGTTCGGAAATCAACCGCGGCATTGACCGTATCCGCGCCGAACGAGGCGAGATGACCTCGAATCTGACCAACTTGGCCGTCGAGCGCGACGAAGAAGAAAACAACCAGCACGCCGCGGCCAGAAGGCGCACGGCGATGACGAGATAAACCAGCCATGAATGTGCGATGTCCGCGCTGCGGAACCCAGATGAAACTAAGCGATAAGGTGCGCGAAAGCCTCATCGCCCTGCCCAGCGGCCAAACGGCCCGCGTCAAATGCGTCTCCTGCTCATCAATCATCACATTTGACCCACTCGAAGCCCTGGGGGGAGAGCAGGAAACTGAAGACGGCGGCAGAACGCTTCTGGCGATGAAAGCGCCGCCGCCGCCGGATCTGCAGTGGCTGCGCGACGGCGATTTTTCCAATCAGGATGTCATTGAGGACGTTTCTCGCTCGATGGTTCTGATGCCGCCCGGCGAGAGCAAAAATATCGTTACCCAGACCATGGAAGGACTGGGTTATGTCGCCGAGCAGCCGGAAAGCGCCGAAATCGCCCTGGACCGCCTGGAGTTTCTTCCATACGCCAGCGTATTTCTGCATGAAGAATATGAGCCGGGCGGCTTCGCATCCGGCACGTTTTATCGAGCCATGCGCGCGATGAATATGATCAAGCGCCGCTATATCTTTTTTGTGCTGATCGGCAAAAATCTGCATACCCTCTACAATCTCGAAGCCCTGTCGCTGTCGGCTAATCTGACGGTGCGAGAAGACGACCTGCCACTTTTGCACACGGTGCTGCGTAAGGCCATTCCCGATTATGATGAATTGTTTGGCCCCTACATCGACGAACTGCGGATTATCGGCAAATAAGCCACCAATCCGCTACATGCGACGGCTATGACGAGCCGGCGGGCACGCCCATTTCACAGCGAATGGACGCGACGCCAAATCATGGTCAGTCGCGCCTTTTTCATCCATTGCTCCCTGACCGGCCCAGGACAAGCACCGGCGGCATCGCCGCCACAACTTGGTCTTTCATGATTAAAAATTTCCTGCGACGAGCGGCCCATCAACTTCAAAAAATTGTTTTCATCGGACGAAAGACGCCCGCGCCCGCCAATCGTGTCGGCCCGGCGGGCAATGAACCGGCCACAGACGAACGGCCCTCGGTACCACCGCGACGACGGCGTAAAAGCCGTGATAAAAACGCCGTCGCATCCGTGCCGAAAACCACGACCACAGCGGAAACGCCCCAGACCGGCTGGCATCTTGCAGATTTCACCGTGCCGCCGTTGGACGGCAAAGGGCGTTTTCATGATCTTATCCTGCCGGACTCGTTAATGCGCGGCATCCACGAGCTGGGTTTTCAATACTGCACGCCGATTCAGGACAAGGCTCTGCCTGCGGCCTTGGTCGGCAAAGACCTGATCGGCAAAGCCAACACCGGCACCGGCAAAAGCGCGGTATTCCTCCTGGCCATTTTTTCGCGCATCCTGGAACTCCGCGCGGCAGGCGAAACGCTGGCCCGACCGATGGCTTTGGTCATTGCCCCGACCAGAGAATTGGTCGGCCAGATCGCCAAAGATGGCGCGGCGCTCGGTAAATTTTGCAATATCGACATGCTGGCCGTCTACGGCGGCGCCGAGTATCACGAGCAGGAACGCCGCTTGCGCCAAGGCGTCGATGTGGTGGCGGCGACGCCGGGCAGATTGATCGATTTTCTGCATCGCGGCGTGCTCCGCATCGACCACTGCCGCATCCTCGTGATCGATGAGGCCGACCGGATGCTCGACATGGGATTCATCCCGGATGTGCGCCGCATCATTGGTCGTCTGCCGAAAAAGGAGCAGCGCCAGACCATGCTGTTTTCGGCGACGGTTTCAGACGACGTGCGCCGACTGGCCGCCCAGTGGTGCGTTGAGCCGGTTTATGTCGAAGCTGAGCCGGAACAGATGACCCAGGCAAGCATTGAGCAGCGCCTCTATCTGGTCAGCGGCGGCGAAAAATTTATCGTCCTCTATAATTTTCTCCGTCTGCACCAGGACGACCGCGCCTTGATTTTCGCCAACATGAAGAGCGAAGTGCGCTCTTTGGCCCAACGCCTGGCCGAACGCGGCATTGACTGCGCCGAACTCTCCGGCGATGTGCCGCAGGATAAACGCGAAAAACGCTTGGAGCGCTTCCGTAGCGGTCGGGCGAAAATCCTCATCGCCACCGATGTCGCCGGACGCGGCCTGCATATCGACCAGGTGCGCTACGTCATCAACTATACCTTGCCAAACGAACCGGAAGATTATGTGCACCGCATCGGTCGCACCGGACGAGCCGGGGCCGCCGGGGTGGCGATCAGCTTCGCCGACGAGGAAGGGGCCTTTGTCCTACCGGAAATTGAACACTACATCGGCCACAGCTTGCCCTGCATTCCACCGGAAGATGAGCTGTTCGCCGCGTTGCCGGCCAAAGTGGAAAAATCAGGCGGCGAATCGTCCGACCGGTCCGGCCCACCGACGCGGCGACCGCGTAGCCGACGTCGTCCATGCCGCTAAGATGTTTTTATGCCGTTTTTTTTGCTTTCCGATTGCTGAAAAAATGTGGCTGTGGTAAAAATTTCTCTTTTTATCCGGTCGGGGTCAGCTAACTCGACCGACGGGCTGCCGCTGGCAAAACCTGCGGCGGAAATTGTCAACCATGCAGGCGAAACGTCCCAGGAAGTTATCTTTATGAGCGAACAACCCCAGAAAACAACCGACGGCACCGAAGAATTGAGCTTTGCCGAACTCTTCGAAATGGAAGAGAACAACAAGGTCATCAACGTTGGCGACGTGGCCATTGGCACCGTCATCGGCATGATCGACGATTTTTTTCTTGTTGATGTCGGTGACAAGGCCGAAAGCTACATCCCCAAGTCCGAATTCCGCCAGGAGGATGTTGACGCGATCAAAGTCGGCGACACCTTTGAAGTGCTGGTTGAACGACGCAAAGAGGAAGGGGGACTGCTTTTGTCCCGCGAAAAGGCCATCGCCATTAAAGTCTGGGAAAAGATCGCCCAAATCCAGGAAGCCGACGACACCATCGACGGCAAGGTGGAAAGCCGGGTCAAGGGCGGCATGTCGGTCGATATTGGTGTTCCCGCCTTCCTGCCCTTCTCACAGATTGACCTGCGCCCGGTCAAAGACCTGGACGCCCTGATTGGCCAGACATTCTCGTTTAAGATCCTGAAATTCAACAAAAAACGCAACAACGTCGTCATCTCCCGCCGCGCCATTCTCGAAGAACAGCGCAGCAAACTGCGCGAGGAAATGCGCGACAAATTGCAGGAAGGCCAGATCATTTGCGGCGCTGTCACCAATATCACCGATTACGGCCTGTTCATTGATATGGGCGGCATGGACGGCCTCTGCCACATAACCGACCTGTCCTGGGGCCGGGTTTCCCATCCAGCCAAGTTGTACAAGGTTGGCCAGGAAGTGGAAGTCAAAGTGCTTAAATACGACCGTGAGCACGACCGGGTTTCCCTCGGCGTCAAGCAACTGCGCCCCGACCCATGGGAATCGGTGGTTGAACGATATCCGATTGGCCAGAAGGCCCATGGCCGCATCGTCTCCATCACCGATTACGGCGTTTTCGTCGAGCTTGAAGAGGGCGTCGAGGGCCTCATTCATGTTTCCGAAATGACCTGGTCGAAAAAACCGCGTCATCCTTCCAAAATGGTGGCGGTCGGCGATGAAGTTGATGTCATGGTGCTGAATATCGAGCCGGAAACCAAACGCATTTCCCTGGGCATGAAACAGCTTCTGCCTAATCCGTGGGATCAGGTCATCGAAAACTACCCGGTCGGTTCGGTCATCGAAGGCAAAATCAAAAATATCACCGATTTTGGCGTCTTCATCGGCATTGAAGACGGCATCGACGGTCTGATCCACGTTTCCGACCTGTCGTGGACCGAGCGGATCAAACATCCTTCGGAGAAATACGCCAAGGGCGAGACGATTCAGGCAGTCGTCCTGAAAATCGACAAGGAAAACGAGCGCTTCTCTCTGGGCGTCAAACAGCTTACTCCCGATCCGTGGCAAGCAGCCTACAACAACTACCCGGCCGGCACGGTGGTGAAGGGCGAAATCACCAATGTCACCGATTTCGGCATCTTCGTGAAGTTGGAAGAGGGCATCGAAGGCTTGGTGCATGTTTCGGAAATCAGCAAAGACAAGGTAAAAACCCCAGTCGGCATGTACCAGGTCGGCGACATCCTGGAAGCGATTGTCATCAACGTTTCGGCGAAGGACCGTAAAATCGGCCTGTCTATCAAAACGCTTGACGACGATGAGGGAGCGCCGGGAGTTTCAGCGCCCAGCAGCGGTCCCTCGACCTTCGGCGATCTGCTGAAGGCCGCGGCCAGCGGCAATCAGAACAACGAAGGTTAAGTTGTTCCATCCCGCTTTCCATCAAGGCTTGCTCTCCCAGCTTTTTTCCAGGGCGGAGCAAGCCTTTTTTATCCGGTTTCTTCCGTTGGGTGTGGCGCGAGTATGTTGAAGAAAGATTTGGTGCATATCGTCAGTAACGAATTAACGATGCAGAAGCAGGATGTGGAAATCGCGGTGGATATTCTGCTAGAGGCGATGGCGCGTGGACTGGAGGAAGAACGGCGGATTGAGTTGCGTGGGTTTGGCAGTTTTTCCATCCGCGAGCGAAAGCCCCGCAACACGAAAAATCCACGAACCGGCCAGGTTATGGATATCCCGCCACGCCGCACCCTGCATTTTACGATGAGCAAATCATTAAAAGAAGCCTTAATCACCGAAAAAGACTGACATCGCCCTTGCCTATGCGGATGATTTCCGGCGCCTCGTCAGTCAGATCAACCAGGGAAGACGGTTCGGCATAGGTCAGGCCGCCGTCGATAACCACATCGACAAGAGTGCCGAGGGCGTCATGCGCCAAACTCGGATCAGTCTGGGCGGCTGGGGCGGGCAAACTGGTATTGACCAACGGGTTGCCCAGCTCTTCGATGAGCATCCGGCAGATGCTGTTGTCGGGCACACGAATGCCGACAGTTTTCTGACGGGTCAGCATCAGTTTCGGCACCAACTTGCTACCTGGCAATACGAAGGTGTAGGGGCCAGGCAGACATTTTTTCAAAAGCCGGTAGGCGGTGTTTGAAACGTGGGCATAGACGCTGATGTGGGTCAGATCCGAACAAACAAATGAGAATGGTTTATTCTGTGGCCGCTGTTTGATCTGCATCACCCGTTTCACCGCCTTGGCGTTGAAGATGTCGCAGCCGATGCCATAGCCGGTGTCGGTGGGATAACAAATCACCGCGCCGTTTTTCAGTTTGGCGACGACCTGTTGCAAAAGCCGCGTCTGAGGATTGTCGGGATTGATGGCGAGCAGCATGGCGGGTTGACCGGATTAGGGATGAAGAATATCAATTTTCTTCACCATGATACCCATGTATGGTCATCCGCGCCGCCGGAAAATCCACGCCGTTAAAGACGTCGGTACGTTCTTTTTCCAATCGCCGGTTCGCGGCGAAGGAGCGCTCATGTTATCAGACACCGTTGAAATGGCTTTGACTTTTGACGACCTACTTCTCGTCCCGGCCCATTCCCAGGTGCTGCCGAACACGGTATCGCTGGCCACCAGGTTGACCGACCGCATCACATTAAACACGCCGCTCATCAGCGCCGCCATGGATACCGTCACCGGCCATGCCACCGCGATCGCCATGGCCCGCGAAGGCGGCGTCGGCATCATCCATAAAAACATGACCATTGATGAGCAGGTCATGGAGGTTGAGCGGGTCAAGAAATCCGAATCCGGCATGATCATCGACCCAATCACCGTCGATCAGAATCTGTCGGTGGCCGAGGTGCAGCAAATCATGAGCACCTACAAAATCTCCGGCTTGCCGGTGCTGAACAACGGCCAACTGGCGGGCATCGTCACCAACCGCGATCTGCGCTTTGTCTCCGACCCCGGCTTGCGGGTCGCCGACGTGATGACCGCGAAAAATCTCGTCACCGCCAAACCCGGCATTACCCTGGAGCATTCCAAGGCACTCCTGCACGAACACCGCATCGAAAAACTTCTGGTGGTGGACGACCAGGGCAAGCTGAAGGGTCTCATCACCATTAAGGATCTGGAAAAAATCAAAAAATACCCGAACGCCGCCAAAGACGGTTTTGGCCGCCTGATTGTCGGCGCGGCTCTGGGCGTCGGCGACAAAATCGAAGAACACGCCGAGCGCCTGATCAAAGCCGGGGTCGATGTGGTGGTCATCGATTCGGCGCACGGCCATTCGGAAGGCGTTCTGCGGGCGGTGCGCCAGGCGCGCGGCGCCTTTCCTGAACTGGCGATCATCGCCGGCAACGTCGCCACCGAAGAGGCGACCGAAGATTTGATTGCGGCGGGCGTCAACGCCGTCAAAGTCGGGGTCGGGCCTGGCTCGATCTGCACCACCCGCATCGTTGCCGGTGTCGGCGTGCCGCAGATGACGGCGATTCAGGCTTGTGTCAAAGCCGGGCGGCGACACGGCATCCCGATCATTTCCGACGGCGGCATCAAGCATTCCGGCGACCTGACCAAGGCCATCGGCGCCGGGGCTGATAGCGTGATGATCGGCAGTCTTTTGGCGGGCACCGACGAAACACCCGGCGAGACCTTCCTCTACCAGGGCCGCACCTACAAAGGCTATCGCGGCATGGGTTCGCTGGGCGCAATGAATCAGGGTTCTGCCGACCGCTATTTTCAAGGCGATGTCACCAATAGCTCCAAATTCGTGCCGGAAGGCATTGAGGGTAAAGTTCCCTATCGCGGCCCGCTGGCCAGCGTTCTCTATCAACTCCTGGGCGGTCTGCGCTCCGGCATGGGCTACGTTGGCGCGGCCAGCATCGCCGAATTGCAGGACAAGGCGCGTTTTGTCCGTATTTCCGCCGCTGGCTTGAAAGAATCGCACGTCCACGATGTCATCATCACCAAAGAAGCGCCCAACTACCACACGCCCTGAAGCGTGAACACCATGGATATTCACAGCGGAAAAATCATCATCCTGGATTTCGGTTCACAGACCACCCAACTGATCGCCCGCCGCATCCGCGAACAAAAGGTCTACTCCGAGATTCACCCCTTTTCCACACCCTTGGAAAAAATCCGGGCAATGCGGCCCAAAGGTCTGGTGCTGTCCGGCGGGCCATGTTCGGTCTATGATCTCGATGCGCCACGTTGTTCCCCGGAAATTTTCAGCCTCGACGTTCCGGTTCTGGGGATTTGTTACGGCGCGCAACTGATGATTCAGCAATTGGGCGGCGCGGTCGAAAAGGCGGCCAAACGGGAATTTGGCCGCGCCGATCTGAGCATCGACGACCCAACCGGCATCTTCGCCGGTCTTGCCGCCAAAGAACCGCATCAGGTATGGATGAGCCACGGCGACCGCATCGAACGCCTGCCGCTCGATTTCATCACCAGCGCCGAAAGCGCCCATTCGCCCTACGCGGCGGTACGACACAAGACGCGGCCATTGATCGGCGTACAGTTTCATCCAGAAGTGGCGCATACCTTAATCGGCGCGGAAATCCTCGGTAATTTCATATTTCAGGTCTGTGGATGCGCGCCAAACTGGACCATGCAGTCCTTCGTTGAAAGCGCGACGCGCGCGATTCGCGAGCAGGTCGGCGAGCGGCGGGCGATCTGCGCCCTGTCCGGCGGCGTCGATTCTTCGGTGGCGGCGGCCATTGTCCACAAGGCGATCGGCGATCGGCTCACCTGCATTCATGTCGATAACGGCCTGATGCGCAGCGGCGAGTCGGCGACAATTCTGAAATTTTTCAAAGAGACCAGTAAGTTGCGCCTCGTGGATGTGAATGAGGGCGAGTATTTTCTAGGAAGGCTCGCGGGCATCAGCGACCCGGAAGTGAAACGAAAGCGCATCGGCCTGGGATTTATCGAAATTTTCGAGCGCGAAGCGCATAAAATAGGCCAGGTCGATTTTCTGGTGCAGGGCACATTGTATCCGGACGTCATTGAATCGGTGTCCTTTCGCGGCGAAGCGCCGATCAAATCACACCACAATGTCGGCGGTCTGCCTGCCATCATGAAACTGAAATTGATTGAACCGTTGCGTGAACTCTTCAAAGACGAGGTGCGCGAACTCGGTCTGGAGCTTGGTTTGCCGGAGGAGGCCATTTACCGTCAGCCTTTTCCTGGGCCGGGCCTGGGTATCCGGGTGCTTGGCGCAATCACCAAAGAGCGGCTGGACATCTTGCGTCAGGCCGACGCGATTGTTTTGCAAGAGATGAAAAAATCCGGCTGGTACCGCCGGGTCTGGCAATCATTTGCCGTGCTGCTGCCAATACAAACCGTCGGCGTCATGGGTGATGGCCGCACCTACGAACACGTCATCGCGTTGCGCTCGGTCGATTCCCGCGACGCGATGACCGCCGACTGGAGCCGTCTGCCCTATGACCTGCTGGCGGCGATCTCGAACCGCATCATCAATGAGGTGCGCGGCGTCAACCGCGTGGTGTACGACATTTCCTCAAAACCGCCGGCAACCATCGAGTGGGAATAAAATTTCACCTGGAAAAGCGCTGATTCAATCCGTTGGCCCTCAAACCCGTCTATAAAAAGTAGAGGGCACGGCACGCCGCGCCCTCTACCCCTACAGTCTGAACGGTGGAAGTGTTAATCAGCGTTTCCCTGCCCCCACTTTCCACCCGCTTTTCCATCACCTGCCCCGCCACGACAATTTCGCTGAAAAAATCCTATTATAACGATAGGATAGTTGCTCAGCTTCCTGCGTTTTCCGGTATGTATCCCGTTTAGTTCGTTTTCCCGGAGGAAATCGCCTTTTGCGTAATTTGTAGCAGATGGACACGGCAGCGATACAAAATATCCTTCAATATCCGGATGTTACACATTATCTCCTATCGCGGCCACAAACCAAACCCGGCAAAAAAGTAAAGGAATGGTCAGAAGGTACCCGCCCGCTCAGATACATATTGCGCGTAAGTGCCTGAAATGTCATTATTACACCTCATTGTGGAGGGAAACAGGCGCGGCGTCCCACTGGGTGGCACGAGAATTGCTTAAAAGATGGCAACGAATCACCAAAGGCTACGCGAATAACAACCATCATTCAAGGAGAAGCATTATGAAAAAGTATACTAAATTGACGGTCGCCCTCGTGGCGGGATGCTGCATGATGCAGGCTGGGCAGGCGCTGGCCGCTTCGATTACAAAAGATTTCGAAGATGACGATACCAGCGCGACACAATTCCCTTTCAGCTACACTGGCAATGAAGAAGAATCCATTGGCTTGAATCCTGATGTGTGTGGCATCCATGTCACATATGACGATGTGACAGGCCAACTGCTCAGCATTACCATTGATTCCCAAACTAATATAAGCCTTGCTTCTTTCGCCAGCCTCTATATCAATAACAATGGCACCGGCGAGGATTGGGATTACTTGGTGCATTCAGGCGGAAATACAAATGCAAGCTATACAGCTGACCCAACAAAATTACCTGGCAACGGCCTTTGGTCGGTCACAGATGAGAATGATTACGATTATACTGTTGTTGGAAACCCCGATGGTCGTGAAGGGCACGCCAATGGTATTTCTAAAGATGACCTAAGCTGGGTTGGGACTCTGACTCCCACCATCAGTTCTGGGGTTTCAGGTATGTACATTAATAACGGATGGACACTAACCTACGATTTCTCCGCTTTTTCTATCATCCTTGAATCTGAATACACGATTGGCTGGACGCCGTACTGCGCCAACGACGTCGTCTATGAAACCGGCAAGTGGGCTGGCCCGCAGAATCCTCCCGCTCCTGTGCCTGAGCCAGCAACGATGGTCCTTTTTGGCGCGGGCATCGCCGCTTTGGCCAGTTGGCGGAGTCGGCGGAACGGTAACAAAGACTGAACGGAAACATTCGCGAGAACATTTATTGATCCGCGTCGCCTCTGCGTATTTGTCGAAGAGGCGACACTGAGCCGGTTAGAGGTTGATGCTTTCCAATACCAATGACCGGCGCAGAGATGATCAAAGCTGGCACAAGAGGATGAATATGAAAAAATACACAGGATTAGCTTTGGCTTTGGTCGCGCTCTGTTGCGTCGTTCATGCCGATTTTGCGTCGGCTGGAACAGGCACATACATTGACAATGGCGGCGGAAGCATGACGGATAATTATATGTTTCCCGGCCAGACATCATCCAACACAAACTGTCTTGGACAAGATACCTGTCCAAACGCATCAAGTCCGCCCAACATAACGACGGTGGTGGTTGAGTGGGCATGGGATGCAAGCAAGAATACCAACGTTTTGACGAAAATTACCCTCACAACGACGAACGATTTCTTATTTTGGGATAGTTTGTTCATTAACAGTGATTACACCGGCGTCGCCAGTAATTTGCAGGAATGGGATTATTTTGTCCACAATGGCGGAGAGAATGACCATTATGTTCAGTCTGGTCAGGATGCCCCCGGCAATGGGCTGTATCAAGTCGCGGGAAACTTCACCACCAATATGTATACCACCGCATCAGAAGCGGCTGACGGACGCACTGGCCATGCCAACGGCATAGATGCCAGCTATTTAAACGCGCTGGAAGGAACAAGTTTTGTAAGCCGTAATGGCTATCAAGTCGTGTATGATTTCTCGTCCCTCACGACGAAAATCGCTCTTGGCGATAATTTCGCCATCGGCTACACGCCATACTGCGCGAATGATGTGGTACTGGTGGCCGGTTCCACTGGCGGCGCGCCCGGCGTCCCCGAGCCAGCAACCATGGTTCTGTTCGGCGCGGGCATGGCTGGTCTCGCCGGTTGGCGCGCCCGACGGAACAAGCAAAAAAAATAAGCCGCCAGCGTTGGTTGTGCATTTCACCCCTCCCGCTTTCCAGCGGGAGGGGTTTTTTTATGCCTCGTTCGCGCCCTCAAAACGGCTGATCTCCTGCAAGGATGCGGCGATCATTTCCCGGATTTCCGGACGCAGGCGGGCGATTTCTCCGGTTTGGTCATGGATGATCGCTTCAAACCAGGTGCGACAGGTTTTAATGCGCCCGGCGGGCCAACGCCCGGTAAAACCAGCCTGCTGGGCGACCGCCACAGCTTCCGGATAATCGCGGCGACCATGCGCCCAATGCGCCGTTTCCTGAACATACAGGAACATCCGATTCAACAGGACAAACATCAGGTTAATGTTGCTGTTCGGGCCGATCTGCATCAACTCTTCACCCAAAGGAATGCCCATAATGTTCACCCCTTTAAGGAGCTGATCGCCGCCCAGCCAGGCGCCGAACGCCCCGACTGCGCCGCCCACCGAAGTGAAAAGACCAAGCGAAGCGCCACCAACCAACAAATCCAAGCCCATGGCCAGCGCCGCGCCTCCCAACGCGCCAAGCAACGTCAATTGCTGACGGCTGAGACCCAGCAGGCTCCAAGTCGTTTCGCTGAACAGGTCTTCATCGAGGATGGAATGACCCTCAAGCCGGTAGCGAAAGCGGCGGTGCCGGAACAGATCGCGCAGACGCTCCTGCGCCTTTTTCTCCTTTTCGGCAACAGCCGAGCAGTATTTTTCCCGTAGTCCGGCCTGAAAAGCCTGTTCATCGCGCACGTCGGAACGGCTTTCGCTGAGACGAAAGGCCAGTATTTCCTCCAAGGTGGACAGAATGATTTCGGCGCTGGCATCAAGCCGCATTTGCCAATCTTTTTTCACCGCTGAAACCACTTGGGCGATGACCGGTTGCCACTGTTGGTCAATGGCCTGCAAGGCGTCAAGCAGGGCGACGCGCTCGGCATAGGTGGCGCGATGGGCGTTGAACATGCGGTTGGCGTTGAAATTACGACGAAATTCACTCCGCCAATCTTCAAGATAGCGACGATCATCATCCTTGCAATTTATAACCGCCATGCGCGGACGCTCGGTCAGTCTGAGTGCCTCCATCTCATCGCGATCAACGCGGCGTGGCGGACGTGAGCCATCAACGACATAGAGAATCGCCGCGCCCCGCGCCACCGGCGCAAGTAGCTCCAAATCATCACGCAAAGCAGTGTCGCCGGCAAAACGTTCGCGTAGCAATCGGGCCAGATTCCTATCCGTGCCCACCAACTTTTTCAGCTCATAGAGCAGGCGTTCCGGATTCTGGAAGCCCGGCGTGTCGGTGAAGCGCAGCATTTCCCGCCCATCAATCATCACGGGAAAACTGCGGCATTCGGTGGTCTCGCCGGGATAAGGGCTGACGCGCACGGAATCGTCCTCGGCCAATGTGGACAAAACCGATGACTTTCCCTCGTTGGGATGGCCAATGACGGCGATTTCCAGCACAGGCATCAGGATTCCTCCGAATCAAAGGGAAGGATGCGCAGATTGGCATCGGCCAGCGCGGCCAACTTTTGCCGCCAAACCGTTAGCATCACCGGGTCGTCCGGCGCCGACAGTAGCGCTTCATTTTTCGATTTTCCAATCAGCGCGATGATGATCGGTCGCCTCTCGCCAATGGCGGCCCGCAGTCGGCGCAGCAATTCGAGAAAACCGGCAATGGGCGGCAGCCAAGATTCGGCCAGCAAACAGAGGGCGACACCGGCATCCAAGCCGCCCAGCTCTTTGGCAATGGCGGCGGGAAAATCCAGACGCGCCCCATATTCATCGGGCAGCGACCGCATCGCGACTAAACGCAAACCAACCGCAGCCAGCCAAGCACTCATCGCTTCATGCGGCAACCCGGACAGCAACTCTTCCGGAACCGCCAGCATAGCCGGACGGGTTGGAAACGCCTTCTTCGGTCGCGGCGAATCAGTCGGCGCAATAGTCACGCTGACCGCGCCGCCCAGGTCCGGCAAACCATCGGTTGAAACCAGCGGACTGCGCATCCGCCGCCACAATTCTTCGGCTTCCGGCATCCGGGCCATAGCGTGCGCAAGCGCCCGATGCTCGCGCCAACGGCAGAACGCCCACAAAAGAAGGCGCGGCAAGAGACCGTAGACCAGAAGGCAGAGCAAAAGAAACGGCCACCAAGACACTAAATCTTCGGTTTGCAGGCGGGCTATTCCTTCTTTCAAAACAATGCGGCTGCCACCGATTTGCGCCAGGTTGGGATGCCCAACGCCCTCCGGCCACAGCCACGACCAGGGCCAGGCCAGAAAGCGCGCCGAAGCGAACAGTTTTTCAGCGGAAAAATCCAAGGTCGATTGCCAGCCAAAAGCCAAGTCCGTTACCGCGATTTTCATCAGCGATGAAAGCAAGAGACCGACATTGGCGGCGCAGGCGAAACCTTGTGTCAACGCGGCGGCCAACCAGCACAACACCATTTTCAAACGCCCGCCGGATACGCGGCTTTGACCAGCGAAGGAGGACAGGCGCAGACGTTTTTCGGCATCGAGACGGGCAAGCAGTTTCGCGCTGGCGGCGGCGTAAAAACGTCGCAACAGAGCGCCCGCCAGTTGCAGCGGCGGATACAAACCCAAGCCGCGTCCAGGCAACAGGGCAAGCAAAGCCAAAAGGACGAAGAGCCACTGCGGCAGGATGAAAAGCGCGAAGAAATACAGGACGTTAACCGGCGTGCGCCCCAAGTAGGTAAAAAAACCCCAACCGGCGGCAAAACCTATCAACAAACCTAAAACGATGAGAACAAGCCGAAGTGTGGCTAAAACGGCAAGAAAGGTCTCTCCGGGAACCAAGCCGTCAGCCTCGCGCCGCCGCGCCCTGAGCCAGGCGAAAAGCGCTTTTTCCCGCGTCACGGACGGAATGCCTTCGACTATGCGCCGGTCGCGCTCTTGCAATTCGTGATAGGATATGTCCTGATCAAGCGTCGAAAAATACTCAAGATCAATGCTGTCTCCGATACTCCAGGAAGTTTTCATGCCGGGAATTTTACCAGAAGGCCGGGTCTCCTTCCAGTGGCGAAGGCAATCGGGCAGGCGACAATGTTCGGCGGGGTGTTCGCTGACGCCTTTGAGATGACGGTGTTTTCGCATACCGTCAAAACTTGCGGCTGTCAACGCATTGATATGGACAGATACGGAAGGCAAAAAAGCCGGAACCCTTGCTGTTCATGAAGGTTCCGGCCTATATATCAAACTGCTTGGGATAAACAAATGGTGCCGGAGGTCGGAATCGAACCGACATGGGCGCAAGCCCGCTGGATTTTGAGTCCAGTGCGTCTACCAGTTTCACCACTCCGGCGATTGAGACGGGTTTTTATATCGCATCATCTACGCTTTGGCAAGCGGCAATCAACATGTCAACCCGCCTGATGAAGGTGAGCGAACAGGCCGACAATCGGTCTGCCGCGACGGTTGCGGAAAAGAGGACATTTTGGTAATGCCACGGTCACCCTTTTCTTTGCCGCCGCCAAACGACTATGAGCCAGCCTTTCCAGCTTGTTTCACCCTATCAGCCCGCCGGCGACCAGCCCCAGGCCATCGCCCATCTGACCAGAAGTATTCAAAATGGCGCGCGTAGCCAGGTGCTTTTGGGCGTTACCGGCTCTGGCAAAACCTTCACCATGGCCGGAGTGGTGGCGGCGCTGCAAAGGCCAACTCTAGTCATCGCGCCAAATAAAATTCTTGCTGCTCAATTATTCAGCGAATTCAAAGAGTTATTTCCATATAACGCCGTCGAGTATTTCGTTTCTTACTACGATTTTTATCAGCCGGAAGCCTACATTCCGCAATCCGATACCTATATCGAAAAGGATTCGGCAATCAACGACGCCATCGACCGGATGCGTCATTCGGCCACGCGCTCGCTGTTAACCCGCCGCGACGTGCTGATTGTCGCCTCGGTCTCCTGCATCTACGGTATCGGTTCGCCAGACGAATACATGAATATGCACCTTTTGGTCGAACGCGGCCAGGATTATCCACCGGAAGAAGCCAAGAGGCGGCTGGTGCACTTACAGTATCAGCGCAACGATTTGGATTTCCACCGCGGCGCCTTCCGAATGCGCGGTGACGTGCTGGATATTTTCCCGGTGCATGAGGAAGACCGGGCGATCCGCCTGGAATTTTTCGGCGACACGGTGGAATCGATCACCGTCATCGATCCACTACGCGGCAAAACCCTGGAGCAACTCGACAGCTACACAGTATTCCCCGGCAGCCATTTCGTGACCTCAAAAGACCGACTGGCCAGGGCGATGACCACGATCAAAGAAGAATTGCGGGAGCGTCTGGAATTTTTCCACAGCCAGAACCGCCTGCTCGAAGCCCAGCGTCTGGAGCAGCGAACGATGTTTGATTTAGAGATGATTCAGGAACTCGGCTACTGCACCGGCATCGAAAATTACAGCCGCCACCTGACCGGCAAAGCGCCGGGCGAGCCGCCGCCTAACCTGCTTGACTATTTTCCAGAGGATTATCTGCTCTTCATCGACGAGAGCCACATTGCCATCGGTCAGCTAGGCGGCATGTACAACGGCGATCATTCCCGCAAGAAAACGCTGGTCGAATTCGGCTTCCGCCTGCCTTCGGCGCTCGATAACCGGCCGCTGCGTTTTGAGGAATTTCAAAAACGGGTCAATCAGGTGGTCCACGTCTCGGCGACGCCCGGCGATTACGAAGTCAGAGAATCCGAGGGCCGGATCATCGAGCAGATCATCCGCCCGACCGGCCTGCTCGACCCGGAAATTGAGGTGCGGCCAGCCAAAACCCAGGTCGATGATCTGCTTGCGGAAATCCGTCTGCGCGAGGAGAAAGGCGAAGCGGTCCTCGTGACGACGCTCACCAAAAGGATGTCCGAAGACCTGACTGAATATTACATTAAAGCTGGTGTCAGGGCGCGTTATCTGCATTCCGACATCAAAACCCTGGAGCGCGTCGAGCTGATTCGCGATTTGCGTCAGGGCGAATTTCAGACGCTGATCGGCATCAACCTGTTGCGCGAGGGCTTAGATATTCCGGAAGTGTCTCTGGTAGCGGTGCTCGACGCCGACAAAGAGGGATTTCTCCGCAGCGAACGCTCGCTGATCCAGACCTGTGGCCGCGCCGCCAGAAACGCCCAGGGCCTGGTCATCCTCTACGCCGACGCCATCACCGGTTCGATGGCCGTGACAATTTCTGAAACCGAGCGCCGCCGGGCGATACAGGAAGAGCATAATCGCCGCCATGGCATCACGCCGAAAACCATTGTATCGGCGATCAAAGACACAATGCGACGGCATCTGCGCCAGACCGGCGGCTACGACGCTGAGGACGCGGCCGACGATCTGCCACAGGCCGCCGAGCCGCTGCCGGTTTATGGCAGCATCGGCGAGCTGGATAAGGAAATCACCCGCCTGGAAAAAGAGATGAAGGCGGCGGCGAAAGAGCTGGCCTTTGAAGAGGCGGCGCGGCTGCGCGACCGCATGAAAACCCTGCGCCTCCTGGAGATTGAAATCGGATGAAAGACCACGGTTTTCTGTACGAAACGTCCATCCGCATCGGGCCGCCGCTCTTGTCTTGCTTGATGCGAATGTGGTTTTCCACCTGCGAACTGGTCGATCACCAGCATCAACACCTGACCGATGCTTTGGTTGAAGGCCAGCCGGTGATCGTCCCGTTCTGGCATTATTCGATGCTGCTGACGCTGTGGCGGGTGCGGGAGTATTCGGCCGCCGCCATGGTTTCATCGAGCCGCGACGGCGAATACACCGCCCGTCTGCTGAAGCGCTTCGGCTTTTTTCCGGTGCGCGGTTCGCGCCACCGCAAAGGCGTGGCGGCGCTGATCACCCTGATCAAACATATGCGGGATAGTCGGCAGAACTGTGGCATCGTCGCCGATGGTTCCCAGGGACCGCCTCTGGTTGTGCAGCCCGGCTGTCTGCTTCTGGCGGCGCGGACCGGCGCGCCGATCATTCCGCTGGTCTGCTCGGCGCGCCGCTATGGCGCGGCAAGATCCTGGGATCGCACAGTCTTTCCCAAACCATTCAGCCGCATCGATGCGTTTTGGGGACAGCCGATGCGTGTTCCCGCCGACGCTGACAGCGCCGCCCTTGAACGCTATCGCCTGCTGTTGCAAGAGCAAATGCTGGAGCTATACCGTCTGGCCTGGCAGCAACAAGGGAAAGAAGAGCACTGAACATGGCAACGAACGGCATCCTCATCGCCGGTCTGTCCGGCGGCAGCGGCAAAAGTCTGATCGCGGTCGGTTTGGTCGCGGCGCTGAAAGAACGCGGCATGACCATCGCGCCGTTCAAGAAAGGACCGGATTATATCGACGCCGGTTGGCTGAAGCTGGCCGCCCGCCTGCCGCCTGCCGCCGCCTGTGCCTCGCGCCTGTCTAATGACGTGAGCCAGGCAGACGCAAACAAAAACGGACAGGCCGGTCGCCCCTGCTACAATCTCGATCCCTATCTGGTCCCGGCGGATAGATTGCTGGAACATTTCCGCCGCCGCGCCGCCGGAGCCGATCTGGCGATCATTGAAGGGAATCGCGGTCTGTATGATGGCGTCACCGCCGACGGCGGCTATGCCAGCGCCGATCTGGCTATGCTACTCGATCTGCCAGTCATTCTCGTTGTTGACTGCACCAAAATGACGCGCACCGTGGCGGCGCTGGTTCTTGGCTGCCAGCAATTTGAGCCACGCCTGGATATTGCCGGGGTGATCCTTAACCAAATCGCCACCAATCGCCAGGAGCGGCTGATCAGGCAAACGGTGGAACGGGCCACCGGCATCGCCGTGCTTGGAGCAACGCCACGTCTCAGCAAAGATATTTTCCCGATGCGACATCTGGGAATGCTGCCCTGGCAGGAATACGACGGCCACGATCAGGCCATCGCCGAACTGGCGCATCTGGCGCGGGAACATTGCGATCTGGACAAAATCATCGCCATGGCCCGGCCGGTCGCGCCACCATCCGCCTGTCTGCTCAGGCAAGCGCCTGCGGAAGTCAGGCGGCAGGGCGGCATCCTTCTGAGAATCGGCGTCTTTCACGACGCCTCTTTCCAATTTTATTACACGGAAAATCTCGAAGCCTTGCAGAATCTTGATGCGGAACTCATCGCGATAAACGCCCTCACCGACTCGGCCCTCCCGGAAAATCTTGACGGTCTCTATATCGGCGGCGGTTTCCCGGAGACCAGCGCCCGGCAACTGGCGGATAACTCCAATTTTCGCCAGGCAGTGCGTCAGGCATCGGCGGATAGTCTGCCAATCTACGCCGAATGCGGCGGTCTGATCTATCTCTGTCAATCCATCGAGGTCGATGGCGCGGTCTTCCCGATGGCGGGCATTTTCCCGGCGCGCCTGAAGATGGAGGAAAAACCTCAGGCGCACGGCTACTGCCACTTTGAGGTGGATGGCGACAACCCTTTTTACCAGCGAGGCGCGGCCATCCGCGGCCACGAGTTCCGCTATTCCCGCGTGATTGGCTGGCCGAACGAGCCGACGCTTCTGGCCCTGCGCATGACCCGTGGCCAAGGCTTCGCCGACGGACGCGACGGCCTGCTCTTCCGTAACACGCTGGCGCTGTACACCCATGTCCACGCCGACGGCGCGCCGGAATGGGCCGAGGGATTCATCGCCTGCTGCCGCCGCCGACGAAAAGAAAAGATGGAACAAAGAATGGATGAGACCGCGCCCCTTTCCACCTGGCCAGATAGCGTCTGATTTCATTTTTACGGAGGAAATACAATGAGATACTTGCGATTGGACGGCAATTTCATAGCGACGGTACTGGCCGTCGTCTTTTTCGTGATCCTTGCCCCGCAACTGGCGCCCTTTGCCCCATGGATGCCAAACGCCGATCTTGACCCATCCTGGGCCTGGGCTACCAATGAGGCGGTCGCCAGAGGCTTATCGTTTGGTC
This sequence comes from Desulfobulbaceae bacterium, assembly GCA_031287565.1. Taxonomy (GTDB): domain Bacteria; phylum Desulfobacterota; class Desulfobulbia; order Desulfobulbales; family Desulfocapsaceae; genus UBA8130. The sequence goes on along the minus strand of JAITSS010000006.1, from coordinate 9,539 downwards.
GGCAATTTTTACTGCAAACCGGGCCATACAGCGCTATTTATAACAATTTTTATCACCCTGAAACCTACGGCCTGATGCTGGCTGGCGGCATCTTCCTGGCCGGTGCCTTTGCCTTGAACCTGGTTTCTCTGCGGCGCGAAAACAACAGTGTTTCCCTTGTGGCCGCCGTCGCCTTGGTTTTGTTTATGCTTGCCGCGCCGGGATCCGCCGATGCGAAATTTTATGTCCTGACATTTTTGATTTCGCTGACGACAATACGGGCAGCAATCAGCAATCAGCAATCAGCAATCAGCAATCAGCAATCAGCAATCAGATATGGATTTTAACATATAATTGGGCGGCTCTGGCGCTTATTTCGTTCATCAAAGGAAGTTTTTTCATCCATGTTCTGGTCTGCGTCTTCATCTGCCTGTCCTGCCTCGCCATCTACCAACGCTGGCGGCTGCTGGTCGTCGCCCTCCTCAGCCTGCTGGTCGCCAGCGCCCTGTTCTGGCTGGCGGCCGGGCAGCAACTCGTCGATCTACCCACCTACTACCGCTCTGTTTTCACCATCAGCTCCGGCTACACCGAGGCGATGTCCATCAATACCCTTTTTTGGCTACACCCCGTTCTTCTCCGGCAAATCCTGTTGTTCACCTGCGCCGCCGCGCTGATACTGACCGTCGCGCCTTTTCTCAGCGCCGGATTTTCCCGCATCGCCCTGTGCCGCTGGCTGCTTCTGGCCGTTTTTCTTTTTCTGCTTTTCAAAGCTGGTTTCGTCCGCCACGACAGCGACGGCGGCGGCCACGGTGCCATCGCCTGCACCGGACTTTTCCTGTGCGTTTTCATCATTCCGCTGATGCAGCCAATCTCTGGGCGAAAAAGGCTGGTCGCGGCGGTAGCGCTCATGGCGCTAATCCTGGCTGCGTCATGGCGCATTCAGCCGGGCCTCCTGAAGGCGTCAAATCCCCTTCTCGTCTTTGACCGCATCGTTCGGATGTACTCAACGCTCGGCCATAATCTGAACAATCCCGCATCGTTGCCCCAGCAATTCGCGGCCAAGCGCGAGACCATCCACGCCACCGCGCCGCTACCAAACTTGCCGGGAACATCGGATATTTACTCGTATAACCAGGGTTTATTGTTCTCCTCGGACAATGTCTGGAACCCCAGACCGGTTTTTCAGAGCTACTCGGCCTATGACAAAAACCTTGCCAATATAAACCGCGAACACCTGCTGAGTGACAACGCGCCGGACAATATCTTTTTCACGATACAACCAATTGATCATCGCCTACCCGCCCTTGAAGACGGGGCAAGCTGGCCGATTTTGTGGCGCCGCTACCAAATCAACGGGGAGATTGGCCCTTTCCTCATCCTGCGTCGGCAAGCGGCCGCCATCGCCACCGCTACGGTGAACGAGCAAAAAATTTCCGGCAGACTGCGGCAGACGGTGAACATCGCTGATTCTTCCCGACCCATCTTCGCCACGGTCTCAATCCAACCAACGTTTCTCGGCAAGATGTTGAATCTGTTCTTCAAACCGCCGGAATTGGCTATCACACTGCAAACATCAGACGGAGCCTTTCATAAACACCGCTTCATCAGGCGGATGGGAGAAGCGCCATTTCTCCTTTCTCCCTTCATCGCCGACACCGGCGACTTCGCGAAAATCGCCCGTTTCGCGCGAAATCCCGGCCTAAGCGACAACGGGGCGACGCCTTTCGCCACGGTCAAACGGTTCTGGATCAGCCCGGTCGGCGGCAAATGGGCGGATATAGCCTGGCAAAAAGACATCACCGTCACCATCTCGACGTCGGCCACAGCGCCGCTCGCGGAAATGCGGCCAGCCGAAGCGCCTGTGGCGACAACGGCGGTGGCCAGCCTGGCGCGATTCGGAGAAACTCCTGGTTTTATTGATGAATTATCTCTTGAAGCGGACGAGGGCGGGCCGATGCGCCTTCAGACGCGAGGCTGGGCAGTGGATGAAAAGGCGCGGCAATCTCCCGCCGCTTTTTTCCTGCGGATCGGCAATCAGCGCTTTTTTCTGAGCGCGGCCCAGAACCGACCCGATTTGATCACCGCGCTGGGCGAGCCGAAGTATGGGCAATCCGGCTTTTCCGGCGCGGTTCTTCTCGACGAGGTGCCGGACGGCGACCATACCATCATCATCGAAGTGATCAATCAAGCCAAAACCGGCGTATATGAGTTGGAACGCTTCTCCAGCAAAAAGCTGAAACCTGGGGCGATCCTGCGCAAAAAAGGCGACGCGGCGGAGCTGGTTTTCAAGAAAGCGTCAATCGAATAGCCGACTTGGAGAAAACGAGCGACCCGGCTGGATATGGTTCACACGGAAATCATACCCAGCCGGGGAAGAGGAAGGCGTTCAGACCCCAGCCATGTTCAGCGCCTCGGCAACCAGGCGGTCGATGCTGTCGGCCAGCGTATCAAGACGAATATCATCAAACATGTAGCAGGGCGTGCTGAGCACGCGGAAATTTTTATCCACCACCACTTCGCCAGGCCCGGATTGCTGGTGCCGCGCGCCCAGCGTTTGCAGATCGGCGGCGACTTTTTCGTCATCGCCGATGGTCAGTGTCACGCCCTGAACCGCCGCCGCCAACACCACCGGCGCGATACACAAGGCGCCAATTGGCTTACCAGCGGCGCGCATTTCCTGAATCGCCCGCGCCACCGCCGACAGAGGCCGACAGGTGCCGCCGTTTTCGGCATAGTCGCAGAGATTTGTGGCCGCGCCGAGACCACCGGGAAAAATCAGGGCGACGTGCGCCTTGGCATCGAAGGCGGTCAGCGGTTTGATGCGACCGCGAGCAATCCGCGCCGCCTCGACCAGGACATTGCGCGTCCCGGACATTTCCTCGCCAGTGAGATGGCTGACGACGCGAGCCTGTTCGCGGTTCGGCGCGTAGCACTGATAATCGGCGCCATGACGATGAATCGCCAGCAGAGTCAGTGTCGCTTCATGGATTTCCGAGCCGTCGCGGTGGCCGCAACCGGACAGAATGACGGCGACAGATGGTCTGGACATAACTTCCTCCTCGTTATTGACGCCATTGCCGCATGGTTTCCTGCGCCTTCTCCCGCTCCAGGAAAGGTTTGCCGGATTGCAGCAGGTCATCCAGGTCGGCAATGGCCTTGCTTCTATCGCCGGAGGCGTAGCGGGCCAAGGCCAGGTGATAAAGAATATTGCGATTTTCCGGTTGCTTACTGAGGGCCGCTTCGTACTGGGTGACGGCCATCGGGAAGGAGCCGCGTTTGTAATAAATCCATCCCAAGGTATCGGCGATATTCGGGTCGTCGGGCAGATTCTGTTTGGCCTGCATCGCCAGGCGCAAAGCCTCGCCCAAATCAGCGCCATCGGTCTGGCTCATCAGCCAGGCGAGGTTATTGGCGGCACGGCTGTTGTTCGGCCGCAACTCCAGAACTTTTTTGTACAAGCGCATCGCTTGGTCATTCTGGCCGCGAATTTCGCACATGGTTGCTAACTGCAAATTGGCGTCGAAATTATCTGGGTCAGCGACCAGCACATCCTGAAGAATTTTCATCGCCTCGTCCTGCTGCCCCATGGCAAACTGCAACTGGGTACGACGAACCAAAGCGCCGCGATTGCTGGCGTCGAGCTGCAAGGCGCTGTCGTAGGCGCGCAGGGCGTCCTCAAAGTTGCCCTGCTGCATCAGCAAATCGCCGAGAAACTGCTGCTGGCCGCTGGTCGGTTTACCGGTGGCGATATGGGCGCGCACCGCCTCAATCTGCTTATCGAATTGGTCGGGATATTGCAAAATGACCATCTCACGCAGGGCATTGGTGTCTTCCGGTTTCAGCTGCAAAAGAGAGGCCAAGGCTTTGACCGCATCCTGCGGCTTTTGCACCGACACGCTGACGGCGGCGCGAATCGAATACATCTCTGGATCGTTCGGCATCCGCGCCAGAATATCGTCAACCACCTTCAGGCAGTCGTCGTACTTCTTCATCATCAGAAGCCCTTTGGCCAAAAGCTTCTGCGCCGCATAGTTGACCGGCTGAATGCGCACGGCGATAGCCGCCTCTTTGGTCGCGCCCTCGCCATCACCGGCCATCAGGCGAAGCTGCGATTGCAAGGTGTGAAATTTGCTGTTGCCAGGGGCCAGTTGCAAGGCGTTGGAACAGGCTTTTTGCGCCTGTTCCGCCTCACCCAAGCGCAGGTGCGCCAAGGCGAGAAAATAGTACGGCTCGGCCCATTGCGGATAATCTCCGGTCAGCGAGCGGAGAATGTCTCTGGCTTCGGTATATTTTCCTTCTTTTAAGAAAACCTTAGCCTCAATATATTTGCCGCCGCCGTGCGCCGGGTTGACTTTAAGAATTTCCGCCATCAGTTTTTTCGCTTCATCCACTTGATTCTGGTCGAATTTGACATCAGCCAGGGCCAGCTTCAATTCTAGGGCGTCGGGGAAATCGGCGACGCATTGAGTCAGGAATTTTTCCGCCTCAGGCAACCGCTCGCGTTTGATATACAAGTCGGCCAGACGCAGGCGGTTAGCGCTGGAATCGGGGGCTAATTCGATATTGCGGCGCAGCGCCGCCTCGGCTTTTTCCGGCTGATTGGTACGCAGATAGTAGTCGGCGAAAAGGGTCTGGGCCTGCTGGCTGTTGGCGAAGCGTTTGCCAATTTCCGCCAGCAGTTCCTCGGCCTTTTGCTGCTGGCCGGTACCCTGATAGTACTGGAACAGCGTCTGATAATTGGGAAAATGATCGGGTGAAATTTCGACCGCTTTTCTGAACGCGGCCTCGGCTTCGACGGGTTTATTCTGGGCGGCCTGGATGCGGCCCTGGACATTCAGCAACCGGTCGGTTTCGCCCGCTTTGGCCATGGCCGCATGCACCGCTTTGTCGGCGCCGTTGAAATTGCCGTCCACCAGATCAAGATTGGCCTGCACGATCAGGGCGTCAAGATAGTGCGGGTCGGTCTGCAAAACCTTCTCGATGACGGCGCGGCTCTCTTTAGAGTTCTGAGTTAGCAGGTAAAATTCGGCGGTCTTAACGGCGGCGTCGAGATTGTTCGGGTCGAGCGACGAGGCGCGTTGCAACTCCCGAAAGGCGTTTTGACCATCGCCTTTTCTCAGATACAAAAGCGCCAACTGATAGCGAGCGTCGGCGAATTTCGGGTCGACCTTGATCGCGTTCTGCAACTCCAGTTGGGCGGCATTGTCGTTCTTCTGTTTGACATACTCAAGGGCGCGCTGATAGTGCTTGTCCCGCCCATCATCCGACGAATTCGAGCAGGCGCACATTGCCAGCGCCAGCAAGAGGCAACCAAAAGCGGCGATTCGTTTCATGAGAGTCCTTTTTTTGTTGAGGAATAGGTTAGGTTCAAGCCATCGACATTATCGCAAGTGTATCGGATACGCCTGAAAAAAACCAGGCCGGACGCCTCGATCTTTACTTGATTTTTGCCGGTTTGGAGAATTTTATCTCGCCTTTTGACAAATTTCGCCGCGCCGGACGCGAACCATAGCGGAAACCAACAAGCCGCTTGAATAAAAGCAAACATTGTGTATAAGGAATGCCCTTTTTCTCATCAAACAAATCACAAAATCCTTTCTAACCACAGAGAAATTCATGACCGAAATCCGTCTGCGTTTTCCCCCCAGTCCCACCGGCTATCTGCACATCGGCGGCGCGAGAACCGCCTTGTATAACTGGCTCTACGCCCGCAAAATGGGCGGCAAACTGATTCTGCGCATCGAAGACACCGATAGCGAACGCTCAACCGAAGCCTCAACCGACGGCATCCTTGACGGCCTGAAATGGCTGGGCATCGACTACGACGAGGGGCCGTATTTCCAAAGTCATTTCGCCGCCAACCACCGCGCCGCCGCGCAAAGACTGCTTGATTCCGGCCATGCCTACAAATGCTTCTGCGCGAAAGAAGAACTGGAAGTCAAGCGGCAGGCGGCCTTGGCGGCCAAGCTGCCCTTTGTCGGCTACGACCGCGCCTGTCGCCACCTGACGCCTGAGCAAATCGCCGCGAAAGAAGACGCGGGCCTGCCGCATGTCATCCGTTTCAAGACGCCAGATCGTCAGGGAATGCTCGGCTACAACGACATGGTGCTGGGCCGCATCGAAGTCAACTATAAAGAAATCGACGATTTCGTCATCGTCCGCTCCGACGGCTCGCCGCTCTATCTGTTGTGCAATGTCGCTGATGATATCCGCGACCGCATCAGTCATGTGGTGCGCGGTCAGGACCACATGACCAATACACTAAAACAGGTCCTTCTTTACGAAGCGCTGGCCGCGCCGCTACCAATTTTCGCCCATATCCCGCTGACGCTCGATAACAAAAAAGCTAAAATTTCCAAGCGCAGCCACGGCGAGGTGGTGGCGGTGCAATTCTATAAAGAAATGGGATTTCTGCCCTGGGCTTTTAATAATTATCTGGTGCTTTTAGGCTGGTCGCCGGGCACGGATCAGGAATTTTTCAGCCGCGACGAACTCATTTCCGCCTTTTCTTTAGAGCGGATCAACAAATCGAGCGCGATTTTTAATTATACCAAAGGCGATGCCAAATTTTTCACCGATCCCAAAGCCATCGCCATCAACGAACATTATCTGCGAACTATGCCTATCGCTGAACTGGCGCCGTTGGTTGAAGAAGAATTACGTCAGGCTGGCATCTGGGATGAAGCCTACGCCGACGAAAAACGCAGCTGGTTTCTTGAGGTTATCACGCTGATTCGCGACCGTTTCCACACCCTGAAGGATTTTTCCACCGCTGGCCGCGCCTATTTCGCCGAGGATTATGTCATCGAAGAAAAACCGCTGAAAAAAAATGTCGCGCCCTATCCGGAGCTAAAAAACTGGCTGCCGCTTTTGGCCGACCGCCTGGCGGCGCTCAACCCATTCACCGCCGAACGCGCCGAAGAAACGGCGCGGGCCATGGCCGAGGAATTGAGCCAAAAACCCGGCGTGCTCATGAACGCCATGCGCGCGATTCTCACCGGTCAGTTGGCCGGGCCTGCGATGTTTGATATTCTTCTTGTCATCGGTCAGGAAACAGTTGTCCGCCGCCTGCGCCAGACCGAGCGTTTGTTTCCCGCCCAATAACCGGAGATCAGAGCCATGCCCGCCGCCACGCCCGAAAAACCCCTGGATTTCATCCGCCAGATCGTTGCCGACGACCTGAAAAACGGCAAGCACGCCCAGCCCGTCACCCGTTTTCCGCCGGAACCGAATGGTTTTCTGCACATCGGCCATGCCAAATCGATCTGCCTGAATTTCGGCATCGGCGTGGAAAATCATTCGCCCTGCCACATGCGTTTCGACGATACCAATCCCAGCAAAGAAGAAACTGAATACGTCGAATCGATTAAGAACGATGTCAACTGGCTGGGCTTCACCTGGGGCGATAAACTTTTTTATGCTTCCGATTATTTTGACGCCCTCTACGATTATGCGGTGCGGCTGATAAAGATGGATAAAGCCTATGTCGATCAGCTCTCCGCCGAGGAAATCCGCGCATACCGCGGCACCTTAACCGAGCCGGGCCGCGAATCGCCGTGGCGCAACCGGAGCGTCGAAGAAAATCTACGCCTTTTTGAGGAGATGCGCGACGGCAAACACACGGAAGGCAGCCATGTCCTGCGCCTGAAAATCGATATGGCCTCGCCGAATATCAACATGCGCGACCCGGTGATTTATCGCATTCTCTTCGCGCATCACCACCGCACCGGCGATAAGTGGTGCATCTATCCAATGTATGATTACACCCATTGTTTATCAGACTCCATCGAAGGCATTACCCATTCACTGTGCACCTTGGAGTTTGAAGACCATCGTCCGCTTTACGACTGGGTGCTCGACACCTTACAAACGCCCTGCCACCCAAGGCAGATTGAATTCGCCCGGCTCAACCTGACCTACACCGTCATGAGCAAACGAAAACTCCTGCAACTGGTGCAAGAAGGTTTGGTCGATGGCTGGGACGACCCGCGAATGCTGACCATCTCTGGCCTCCGGCGACGCGGCTACACGCCGTCGGCAATTCGTTCATTCTGTCAGGTAATCGGCATCGGCAAGAAAGAAAGCTGGATCGACATGAGCCTTCTCGAAGACAGCCTGCGCGACGACCTGAATCCGACCGCGCCGCGCCTGATGTGTGTTCTCAATCCGGTGAAATTAGTCATTGATAATTATCCAGCCGGGCAAAGCGAGATGCTGACGGCGCACAACCATCCGCAAAACCCGGAAATGGGCGGACGGCAAGTGCCCTTTGGTCGCGAATTGTATATCGAGCGCGACGATTTTATGGCCGAACCGAGCAAAAAATTCCACCGCCTGGCCCCGGGCAGAGAAGTGCGCCTGCGCTACGCCTATATCATCAAATGCACTTCATTTATCAGTGATGAAAATGGCGAAATCAGCGAAATTCATTGCCAGTACGACCCGGCGACGAAAAGCGGCCTGCCGGGCGGCGAACGCAAAGTCAAGGGAACGATTCACTGGGTGGCGGCTGAAACAGCCTTTGACTGCCAGGTTTATCTCTATGACCGGCTGTTCGCCGCGCCCCATCCCGACGCCGATAAAGATGTCGATTTCAAGAGCCACCTCAATCCCAATTCGCGGTTGCTTATTGAGCACGCCAAGGGCGAACCGGCGCTGAAGGATGTCGAGCCTGGCCAGCCAGTACAGTTTGAACGGAACGGATATTTCAGCCCGGACCCAGTCTTGTCAGCGCCTGGCCAGCCGGTCTTCAACCGCGCCGTGACTTTGCGGGATTCGTGGACGAAGGGATGAGAGCGAGAAATACAATCCTGAGAGGAAAGAATCCCATTCAGGAGCGCTGAGCCGAACGAGCCGTGACGGGAAGGAAAAATGGCGGCGAGAGCTGACCATGGTGACTTGCGCGAGCCACCTGCCACGGTTCATCCGGCAAAGGAATCGGTATAATTGACACTCCTGATATGCAATTTTTCTTTTGTGGCTTTCTTGTGGACAAGCAAAAGAAAGCCACAAAGCGAAAGAAAAAATTTTGAATGATACCCACGATGCGAGACGCGGGCTATTGATGCGCCAATTCAACATTGAATGCCGCTTGCGAACAAAGATACCGACCATGAATTTTTCCTCTGCACGTCATTGCGCGACACAAAATGACGAAACAATTCATATTTTGTTATCGAATTATCCGACTTCGAGATTTAATTAGGGGATCAATAAATTCATTGGTATGCATATGAGTGAAATAAAATCCAGCACAAAGGCAATTGGGATAAGCGCGATTCTCGTCTTGTTGTTTTGCGTACTTTTCCATTTTTATGGCTACAATAATACTTGGAAATTGTGGAACATTCCGGTCATGTCACCGCATTTTATGGACATGCGCGCCATTCTCCATGGTGCAGAATCAGTCGCTCAGGGTTTCGACCCGATGATCCAAAATCCGGGGTGATGTCATGAAATGGTTGGATAGTAATTTTAATTTGTGATATGATTGACGAAAATTAATAACGAGGTGAAATATGGTTTATATCAAAGTATTATGTCCGCATTGCGGGAGTGAT
>JAITSS010000080.1 GCA_031287565.1 Desulfobulbaceae bacterium | reverse complement strand
TGACCAACATGGAATATCGTCTCCGAAGCCGCTTGTCTGGTATATTTATAGGGATGTCATTCGTCCAAATTTAGTACAATTTCTTAAAAATACAAGCCTTTTTTTCGTAATATCAATTCAGTACCTAAAAGATATGTAGATACCTTTGAAGATAAAGAGAGTTTTTAGCTCTATGTTGCCACCAGGAAAAAGCGGCGAAATACTTGGGAAGTACACGGGGAAAATGATCAGATATACGAGCAGCCGCGTCATTTCGTCTTCGCCATATTCGTTTGGCGTGAAAAACGGCGTGCGATTCGAGCCGCCGAGGCCAATAAACGCGAGCCGGTCGCCGTCTTTTTGTAGCAACCGCGCCCGCCCATGCGCATTGAGCTGTTCCTCGCTGAGAAATTTCCCAACTCCCCAGCGATCGAGATTGCCCGGCTGGCCGCGTTTTCACCAGCAAAATTCGTCGGGTCGCCTTGGACGAGCAGGTAGTCGGCGGCGGCCAAATTAGTAGGGATTTTGCCGCAATGTTCCGGATGCTGATGAGAATGTCGCCGACAACGACGATGCGCATGGCAAAGTTCCTGTGGAAAAAGGTATAGCTTGACAGCCTCACGCAAATGCTTACCATTATCGCGTTTTTTATATAAATTGCAACGAAAACAGGGTGATGGCTATATCGCCGCCCGGTTTTCCATCCTAAATCCAATCAATTTGGTGTAGCGTATGAGTGATGAGACCACGACCCATGAATTTCAGGCGGAAACCAGAAAACTCCTCGATATTGTTATCAATTCCCTCTACACCGAACGCGATGTCTTTGTGCGCGAACTGATCTCGAACGCCGCCGACGCCCTGGAAAAGTTCCGCCACGAGAGCCTGACAGCGGGCGAAGTTTTTGACGCGAACGCGCCGTTGGAAATCAATATCAGTCTCGACGAAAAGGAACATCTGTTCACGATCAGCGATAGCGGCATCGGCATGAACCGCGCCGAATTGGCACACAATTTAGGCACCATCGCTCATTCTGGTTCGAATACATTTCTCAGCCAACTGGCGGAAGCCGCGAAAAAAGATGTCAATTTAATTGGTCAATTCGGTGTCGGTTTTTATTCGGCCTTCATGGCCGGCAAGCGGGTGCGGGTGCAAAGCCGCTCGTGGGATGGCGGCGAAGGCCATGAATGGGCCTCGGACGGCGCGGGCGAGTTCACAATCAGCGAATGTCCGGGCTTGCATCGCGGCACTAAGATCATCGTCGAACTGAAAGACGACGCCCATGATTACGCCCAGAAATGGAAAATCGAATCGATCATCAAACAGTATTCGGCCTTCGTCTCATTTCCGATCAAACTTGACGGCGAAATCGTCAACACCGTGCAGGCGATCTGGACCAAAAACAAATCGGAGATCAGCGATCAGGAATACAACGAATTTTTCAAATTCACCGCCTCTGGCGGCGACGAGCCGCTCTATCGCCTGCATTTTTCCGCCGACGCGCCTTTGGCGATTAACGCCCTGCTGTTTGTGCCGAAGGAAAATTTTGAGATGTTCGGTTTTGGCAGGATGGAACCCGGCGTCAATCTCTACTGCCAGCGAGTGCTGATCGATCAGCATTCTAAAAATATCTTGCCGGAATGGCTGCGTTTTCTGAAGGGCGTCGTCGATAGCGACGACCTGCCCCTAAACATCTCGCGCCAGGCTTTGCAGGATAACGCCCTGGTCAATAAAATCAGGAAAGTGGTCACGAAACGTTTCCTGAAATTTCTCGATGAAGAGGCCGGGCGCGACGAGGAACAATACCTGAAATTTTTCTCGACCTTCGGCTACTTCTTAAAAGAAGGCGCGACCAGCGATTATGAATTCCAAAAAGAGCTGGCCAAATTGATGCGCTTTGAATCGTCGAAGGGCGAAGCGGGCAAGCCGGTTTCCCTGGGCGATTATCTGGGTCGGATGCAGCCGGATCAGGACAGCATCTACTATATCAACGGTCCCAGCCGCGCCGCCGTTGAAGCCGGGCCGTATGTCGAAATGTTTAAGAAAAAAGGCATCGAAATTCTCTATACTCTGGAGCCGATCGACGATTTCGTGCTCAATCATCTCCGCGAATTCGAGGGGAAAAAGTTGGTTTCCGCCGACAGCGCCAACCTCGACATGCCGAAAACCGCCGACGAAACATCCGAGGCGCCGACGGAAAAACTCGGCGAGGCCGACACTGAAAAGCTCATCGCCTGGCTGAAAGAAACCTTACAAGATCAGGTCGCCGACGTGGCGGTCTCAAAACGTCTGGTGGACGCCCCGGCGATGATCGTCAATCCCGATGGCTTCATGACCGGGGCGATGGAACGAGTGCTGGCCGCCGGGCGTCAGGAAAAAGGCTTGGGCCTGGGCGCGCCCGGCAAGAAAAAGCTGGAAATCAATCCGAAAAACGCCCTGATTCAACAGCTTTCGGCCCTGCGCGAGAAAGACGCCGATCTGGCCGCCGAAATCGCCCGGCAAATCCACGATAACGCCATGATCCAGGCCGGTCTCCTCATCGACCCTCTGGCGATGGTCGAGCGCAACTACAAAATTCTCCAGCGGGCCGCCGGGGTCTGAAACCGCCGCGCCGTCCAACCCGCATATTCTTGCGAGCTGGGCGGCGACGCGGGTATAGTGCGGCGCTTACCATTTTTTTACCACCCGTCGTCTTCCCCGGAGGAGTCCTGATGCCGCCGCGCCGTCTTTTTTTATCCCTGCTGATTTGTGTCGTTGTTTTCCTCGCTTCCTGCGCCGGTACGCCCATGCGCAACCTAGCCTCCGATGCCGCCATGATTAAATCCGGGAAAACCACCAGTCAGGATTTGGCGCGGATGATCGGTGAACCGGATGAACGAAAACCCGGCGATGCCGGACGGGAAATCTGGGTGTATCGCGAAAAGGAAACCTCCCGGCTGAAAACCGCGCCGCTCATCGGTCGCCTGTTCAATCCGCGCAAAGAGGAAATGCTGACCATCGATATCCGCGACGGCGTGGTCTTTTCGGCCCGCTACGGCGCCGTCGGCCACGACCCGAAACCCTGGAGCGACGACTTCGATTGGCAGGGAGACGAGAAGTGATCGACCGCTATCTGTCAGCCAGGGAAGAAATGGTGGACAGCCAGATTCGCGCCCGCGGCATTCTTGATGAGCGCGTGCTCGCGGCCATGCGTCTGGTGCCGCGCCACATCTTCATCGACAGCGCCCTGCGCACCCAGGCATATGACGATTATCCGCTGCCGATAGCCGGCGGCCAGACCATTTCCCAACCGTATATCGTCGCCTGCATGACCGAACTGCTACGATTGGTTGGCCATGAATTGGTGCTGGAAATCGGTACCGGCTCCGGCTACCAGACAGCGGTTCTGTCACGGCTGTGCCGCCAGGTCTATTCGGTCGAGCGGCTGAACTCGCTTCTGACCCAGGCGCGTAAAGCCTTCGATTCCCTATCGTATTTCAATATCACCGCGCGGTTGGCTGACGGCACCCTCGGTTGGCCGGACGCCGCGCCATTTGACGCCATCATCGTCACCGCTGGCGGCCCGGAAGTGCCGCCGCCGCTCATCGACCAACTCGCCGATCCGGGCAGGCTGGTCATGCCGGTCGGCGATCAGAAACAGCAGCAATTGCGTCTGCTGACGAAAAACAATGGCCGCATACAGACGGAAACCCTGGCCGGGGTTCGATTCGTCGATCTGATCGGCGCCCATGGCTGGAAAAACTGAGGAGATCGTTCCATGTCCACCGCCTTATCCCCGCAAGTCGCCGCCTTTCTTGCCGATTGGCCCGATGAACCGATGCGCGCTTTGTTCCAGAATCTGGCCGAACTGGTCTTCGGCCTGCCCGATGTCGCCTGCAAATTCGTCGCCCGTCCCGGCGTGTCGTATTCGCTGCGGCCCCGCCACACCGCCCAAAAAGAGCGCGCCCTGTTCGCCATGATCGACGTGATCGACGACCAACCGCGCTGGCTGTCGGTCTGTTTCTATCAGGATATGGTGCGCGATCCGGAGGCGATCGGCGATTTGGTGCCAGGCGGTCTGGCCGACAGCGACGGCTATTGCTTCGACCTGACCGAAACCGACCGCTTTGATTACGTGCGCGCCCGGCTGCTGGAAGCCTTCCAGGCGGCGGGCGGCCAATGACGACCAAACCTGGACGGTTTTGCGGCGCGATTGTCGCCTGCGCAGCGCTTTTCGGCATCGCGCTGACGGTCTCGCCTGGGCACGCGACAGACGCCCGGCCCAAACCTGACCCCTATCAGCCGGTGGCGATGCGGCCGACGCCGCCATTTCCCGATGATGGCGACGGCATCCGCGACATAGATGAAGGCGACGACATGCGCCGCGACGACGATCCATCCTGGCGGCGTCTGGGGACATTTTCCACCTTTTCACCGTTGACGGCGGCGGCGGAAGAAAATCGGTTCGGCGCATCCGGTGCAGGCGGCGCGGCGGAAGGTGAGAGCGTCACCGTGGCGAGGCCCGCGGTGCCGGTCTGGCGAATCGGCGACAAATTCATTTACGATGACGGCGGCTGGCAGCGACTGAGCGGTGATGAAAACGGCGAGTTGCGCTTTGTTGACCAGAGCGGCGCGGTTTCACTGCGCGACGCCGATTTTACGCGACCGGCCCGCCGTGAGGAACAGGACGGGAAGACGCGGGAAAGCCGCGTTGTGCCGCCCAGCGTCGGCGAAGCCGCCGAATCGTCAATCTGGCCGCTGGCGTCCGGCAAGAGTTGCGCCTTCATCGAAGACGGTTTTGCGCGGAGCGCGGACGCCAGCGAAACAAGCGAATATCGGGCGCTGTGGCGTTGTCAGGCTATAGAGGCGGCGGCCAAGGAAACCACCGTCGGCCAATATGATCGCCAACAAATCATCTGCCGCCGCATGGGTAAAGACGATACCGAAATTCTTGAAGAAATTCGCTGGGAGTATGCGCCGCGCATCCAATACTGGTTGAGTCGGGAAAACCGCCTGCCGACGGGCGGCAGACAGCGTCGCGAGCTGGCCGCCATTCTCCCCGACCTGCATCACTTCGCGGCGGATGGAAACGAAGCCGAAGAAATCCGCAGCCAATGGCAGGACAGCCTCGCGGCCACGCCACGCGGCGAAACCGATCTCTGGTTAGCCGCCGACGGTTCGCGCTCGGTGGCCATCACCCCCGGCCCGGCCTTTCGCCGCCCGGACGGTAGCCTGTGCCGCCGCTACATCCAACGCCTGCAATCTCAGGATTTTGACCGCGTTTATCCAGGAATGGCTTGCGAAAATCCATCCGGAGCCTGGCAAATACCACGGCGTTGACCGAATATCCACCATGCGACAAAGCGCCAGAAAGCGCTGTATTTGGCAGGATTCATCGCAGACATCGACATAATATCAACGCCCATAGCCAGAAAACACCAAACGCCGGTCAGTTATGAGCAAAAAGGCAGGCGAAGCTGACAAGGCGTCAACCCGCTACGGCCATCATCAAGGTTTGAAACGCTCAGCCCCAAAAGGCGAATCTTTCTATGCCCCGCTGCGGTTGCGGCCAACAAACGGGGTAGGCGCGCGCCAATCGCCGCCGCATCGGAAAAACCAGCCATCGCCGTGCAGGATCGCGTGATTGTCGTAAAATCATTGTAACGCACTTTTAATGTCAGAGTGCGCCCGCTACTTTTTTTCTTCGCCATTTCCGTGACAAGATGCGTCATCAGATCGGTCAACACCCGCCACACCGCATCCAGCGCGAGAATGTCGTCGGCTAGGGTCGTTTCGACGCCGATAGATTTGCGAACTCGGCCCGCTTGCACCGGGCGCGGGTCAAAACCACGGACAATGTCGTAAAAGAACAGCCCCGCTTTCCCGAAAAGGGCCGTCAAGTCTTCTCGACTCCAACGCAACAACTCGGCGCTGGTCTGGATGCCATGGGCCAGCATTTTTTTTTCTGTCACATGGCCGACGCCGTAAAAAGCGCCAATGGGCAATCCAGCAATGAACGCCTGTGCTTGATTAGGAGCGATAACGAGGATACCGTTCGGTTTGCAACGCGCCGAGGCGGTTTTCGTGTCAAGTTCCGCCTGTTTATAAACCTGTTTAACAAACAGATCAGGGTGTTGTGCATACCATGATTTGAGGGCATCGATGGGGGATTGGTAGCCGATGGCCCGTTGCGGGATGAAGTGATTGTAAGCCTGTAGATAGTTCAACAAGGTGGCTCTTTCCCAAAACGGGTGGGTAAAGGGGTACTGTAGAATATTGGCCCCCACCTTTCCCTCCTGACTCTGAACTGAAAGAAATGGAAAAAATCTTTGAGAAGGCGCTTGGCGTCG
>JAITSS010000079.1 GCA_031287565.1 Desulfobulbaceae bacterium | reverse complement strand
TTGTCTGGTATATTTATAGGGATGTCATTCGTCCAAATTTAGTACAATTTCTTAAAAATACAAGCCTTTTTTTCGTAATATCAATTCAGTACCTAAAAGATATGTAGATACCTTTGCATCTGATCAGCATTCCCGTGACCAACACCTCGGTCAACCCGGCCCGGTCAACCGGCGTCGCTCTCTATGTCGGCGGCTGGGCGCTTCAGCAGTTGTGGGCCTTTTGGCTGGCGCCGATTTTCGGCGCTGTGCTGGGCGCGGCGGTGTATCGCGTTATGGGCGGCGAGCGGAAGTAGGTTGCCGCAAAGGCCCGCTTCGGTCAGCGGCTCGTTGGCGTTTTTCCGCGTCTGTTTCAGTGTAATGGGCGCGGAATTTTTTATTTTTCTTGCCGGATAATCGACGCCGCCGATTATTTTTCTTCCCGCTTTTCGCGTTGGAGTTGCTGTTCCTTCAGACTTTGCCACCAGGCCAGCCGCTTGGTCACTTCCTTCTCAAAGCCGTAGGTGGATGGCTGATAGTATGCCTTTTCCTCCATTTCATCCGGAAAACAGCGCTGATAGCTGTAGCTGTTCTCGAAATTATGGGCATAGCGATACTCTTTGCCGTAGCCGAGTTCCTTCATCAATTTGCTTGGCGCGTTTCTGATGTGCAGCGGCGTTTTGAGATGACTGGTGCGGCGGGCGTCGTGTTTCGCCTGTGAGTAGGCGGTGTAGCAGGCGTTGCTTTTCGGGGCGGTGGCCAGATACACCACCAGTTGTGTGAGGGCGGTGTTGGCTTCCGGCATTCCGAGAAAATGCGCGGCTTCTTTTACGGCCACGGCCTGCACCAGCGCCTGCGGGTCGGCCAGGCCAATATCCTCACTGGCGAAGCGCACCATGCGCCGGGCGATATAGAGCGGGTCTTCGCCGGCTTCCAGCATCCGCGCCAGCCAGTAGATGGCCGCCTGCGGGTCGCTGCCGCGCACCGACTTATGCAGCGCCGAAATCAGGTTGTAGTGCTCCTCGCCGTTTTTATCGTAAAACATCGACCTTTGGTTAATGGCCTCTTGGACCGCCTGGGCGTCAACCACCTGGCCGTGGCGGGCGTTCCGTGCCACCATCTCCACAAAATTCAGCGCCCGCCTGCCGTCGCCCTGGGCCAATTCCGCGAGCAGACGCAGCGCGTCGTCGGCGAGCTGAATCTCACGCGCCAGCATCGGCAGCGCCCGTCTGATGACGGTCGCGATGTCGTCATCGGCGAGAGGTTGCAGCACAAAGACATGGCAGCGGGAAAGAAGGGCCGGAATTACCTCGAAGGACGGATTTTCCGTGGTCGCGCCGAGTAGAATAATGGCGCCTGATTCGACGTAGGGCAGAAAGGCGTCCTGCTGCGCGGTGTTGAAACGATGAATTTCATCGACGAAGACGAGCGTCCGGCGGCCGTCGGTGACAAGCCTGCGCCGCGCCTCTTCCATCAGGGATTTCACCTCGGCGATTTTGCTTAAAACGGCGCTGAACGAGACGAAATTGTGCTGGGTGCTTTTTTCGATCAGGCGGGCGATGGTGGTTTTGCCGACGCCGGGCGGCCCCCAGAGGATGAACGAGCTGTAGCTGTCTTCACGAATCATCGTCTGTAGCGTCGAGCCGGGGCGTAAAAGCTTTTCCTGACCAACGATATTTTCCAGCGTATCCGGGCGGACGCGCTCAGCCAGCGGGCTGTCGGCGGGCCGGGGCGGCTGGTCGAAGAGGGAAGGGCGGGGCATGGCGGAAAGCCAAGGGGGAAAGTGGCGCGCCCGGAGAGATTTGAACCCCCGACACCCAGGTTCGAAGCCTGGTGCTCTATCCGCTGAGCTACGGGCGCACGGACGGCGCTTGTTACCACGGATGCCCGGCGTGGTCAATCGTAGCGGGCCGACAATCCGCTTGTCGGGCGATTGCTCGCGAATTACCATATCGGGCTTGCCAAGGTCGTCATCACGCCGTCATTCCCAGTATTTTCCGGAGAAATTCCATGTGGACGCTTTCCAAATCCCATAAATCACGTTTGGCGATCCGCGCATTCAAGACCATGACCGACGCCATTATCCTGCAAGGCTCATACATGCCGTCCAGCCCGACCGGCGAGCGGCTGACCGAGGCTTTGGCCCAACTGAGTCCGGAGATTTACGGCTCGATGGGCGATGCGCGGGTTAGCGAGCTGAAGGGGCTTGAGTATGTCATCGACCGGATGCCCAAAGGCATCGAGCATTGCCGCCGCATCGTCCTCACCGCCCAGGAAGACCTGCGCGATACCGCCTTTGAAGAGATCATGCCCTTGAAAAGGCGTCGGGTTTCGTATCGGGTGTCGCCCGATGAAATGTGCTGCATCATCACGCGAGGCTATAGCGAAATTTACGATTTTCTCACCCACATCACCTTCCTGCATATCGAGGCTGAAAAGATTCGCGACCGTGTGACTCTGGGTGATGAATATAGCCCGGAATGGCGCGAGCTTGAACGTCTGGTGGCGATGGGCGAAGAGCCGCAGGGCGAAGAACTTGACCGCGCCCTGTGGAATCTGTCGGTGCTTTTGGGGCGGGCCTACGGCGAGACCAGGGACAGCTATCTGGCTTTGGCGAAAACCAGCGGGCCGGGCGGTGCCAACAACAGCCTGTTCCGCATCATCCACGACATCGGGCGGCGCTTGATCGACGAACGGGAAAAACGCCGCGAGCGTTTGCGGATTTCCTTTACTCCATCGTTACAGGAGGTGATTGGTCATCATCGCTATGGCGGCATTTGGGCGACAAACATCAAAAACAAGTTACGCGAGTTAGGACTGCATGAGCGTCCGCTGCATATCATCAGCGCCAACATGCACTCGGTGGCCAATATTCTCTTCGCCGCTGGGATGCTGCGCCAAAACGGTGAAAAGGCGCCTGATGATCTCTATGCGATGATCAGACTGATGCGCTCGCGCGACATGTCTTCCCTGGCGTTCGCCGCCCATTATGGCCTGACTTTTTTAGAGGATGTCTCCGGCGCGGGCATCGAGGCCCAGATCATCGACACCGCCTTTTTGTCGTCACAGGTGACGCATCCGGCGCTGGCTTTTAACGAGCGATTCGTCCACGACGAGAAACCGGTCATCCTGGTCATGGATTACGCCTTCGGCGAGCAGGCGTTTGAGGTGTTGGACGAGTTGCTGAGTCCCGGCGAATCCGGCCATGAGGAAACGGAAGATGCCTGCCGCGTCTGTCCGCTTAGACGGGTCGCCTCGATTTCGATCATGGGCAAGGCCGGAATCCTGCCCGGCAAAAAGGGCGACGTGATGCTGGCCACCGCCCATGTCATGGAGGGAATGCCGCATAACTATCTGGTCGATAACGACCTGTCGGCAGTCGATTTCGGCGCGGATGTCGCGGTCTATCGCGGGCCGATGGTTACGGTGTTGGGCACTTCGTTGCAAAACCGTGACGTGTTGGAGCGCTTCGCCACCTCCAGTTGGCGGGCGGTCGGTCTGGAAATGGAAGGCGGCCACTATCAGCGGGCGATCAACGCCGGCGTCATTCGCGGCCATATCGCGAGAGATGTGAAAATTCGCTACGCCTACTACGCTTCGGATAATCCCCTGCAAAGCGGCCAGACGCTGGCTTCCGGGCCGATGGGCGAGGATGGAATTGTCCCGACCTATCTGATTACGCGGGTCATCCTCGAAAAAATTCTCAACCCGGCGGGCGGCGCGCCGTGAAGCCGTCCGGTCGTCTGGCCTCAATCAGCCCATGGCTGATGGCCGTAGCCTGCCTGATTCTTGTTGTCGTTCTCACTGTCTTTGTTTTCAGCAATTACCGGCGTGAGCAACGTTTGCGCGATGAGGCGCTGGAGCAGAAAGGGCGCGGTGTAATCGCGGCGGCGCATACCGGTCTGCGGGTGTCGCTGCGGGCGGCGCTGGAAGAACAAGATGAAAGCGGCGCGACTGGACCGCCGCCACTCCTCTTTGTCGAGCGGATGCGGCAGGCGATTGAGCAACTTCAGGAAGACGAGGATGTGCGGGCCATTTATCTGGTCGATGGCGCTGGCCAGGTGTTGGCCAGCGGCGGCGCGGACGAAGGCGCGGCGCGACTGAACGACGAGGAACGGCGTTTTCTCGCCGAGTTGCGACCGGGCGAGCCGACCTATTGGCGGGAGGAGTCCGGGCGGCGTTCCGGCGCTTTTCTGGTCGGTCTGCGCTACCACGCCGAGTCACGGCCGCCTTTTTTTGGCGACCGCCCGCCATTTCGGCTGTCTGGCTTCCGTCGTCATCGTCATATGCCGGAAAATAGGCCGGAAAATATGCCAAAAAACACGGCGGCACAGACCGGCGAACACGCGGTCGCGCATATGAATGGCGCCCCAGACGGGCCTGTCGGCATCTCGTCGCGCTGGCGGGCCTGGCAACGGGAATTTCATCTTTTAGATGATCGGCAATTAAGCCTTTTGGTTGTCCTCGATCCGGAGCGCTTCAACGCCGCCGTGCGCCGCCAGATGTGGCAGATTTTCGCGCTGACGGCCACGCTGTTGTTGGTCGGTTTGGGCGGTTGGTTGTCGCTTATCGCCGTGCAGGGATGGCGCGGCTCGCAGGAACGGCTGGGCCTGTTGGAGCGCGAGTTGCGCCGCCACGAACGCCTGGCCGCCCTGGGGAAAATGGCCGCCGGCGTCGCCCACGAGTTGCGCAATCCACTGAGTTCGATTAAAGGTCTGGCCCTGATTCTGAAAGAGAAACTTCCGGAAGAATTCCGCGAAGATGGCGCGGCGGATTTGCTGATTCAGGAGGTAGGGCGATTGAATCGCGTCATCGGTGATCTGCTGGCTTACGCCAAGCCGCCCCGCTTGCAAAAAACCCGGATTTCCTTAAACGAGGCGGCGCGGCGCGCCCTGGAGCTGATTCGTCCGGATGCCCTGGCTATGGGCGTGGCGCTGGATTTCTCTCCGGCGGCGACGGTGGTCATGGTCAATGCCGACGCTGATAAACTGAGCCAGGTTCTGTTGAATCTTCTCATGAACGCCATGCAGGCAATGGAAAAGATGGAGAGCGGCGGGCGGCTCAGCGTCACCGTGGCGACGGAGGACGGGCGGGCGAAACTGATGGTGGCCGACAGCGGTTGCGGCATCGCCCCAGAGAACCTGCCGAAAATTTTCGACCCGTATTTCACCACCAAAAACACCGGCACTGGTTTGGGCTTGGCGCTGTCGGCGCAGATTATTGAAGAGCATGGCGGCCAAATCGTCGCCCACAGTCAGCCGGGACGCGGCGCCCGTCTGGAATGCTTCCTGCCGCTGGCGGCGGGCGGGGACGGCGCATGATCGAGGTGCTTCAATTCATCGCCGCAGCCACTTTCGGTGGCCTGGAAAAGGCTTTTGTCGAACTGACCAACGCCCTGGCCGACCATGCGCGGGTAACAGCCTTGATTCCACGCGGCGCGGAGTATCGTCACCGTTTCGCCACTTGGGTGCCGGTCATTGAGCTAAAAAGCCATCCCACCCGCCACAACCCTCTGCTCTGGCTGGAATTGCGCCGCCTGCTGAAGGCGCGAAATCCTGACATTATTCACACGCACTCAGCCAAGGCCGCCGAACTGGTCGATTTGGTCAACCGCGATCGAGGTTTTGTCCATTTCGCCACCAAACACAATGACCGGAAAGAGAGTATTTTCAATAGTCTGCCCCTTGTCAGCACAGTCTCGGAAAAAGGTCTGGCCTCGGTGTGTCCGCAGAAAAACGGCAAAATCTGGGTGATTCATAACGGGGTCAACGTTGAACCTGTGGAACGCGGACCTCTCCCGGAAATATTCACCATGCTGGCCGTTGGTCGGCTCGACGTCATCAAGGGCTTTGACCAGTTGATTAAAGCGGTGGCCGGTCTCGATTTTCCTTTTTGCCTGCGCATTGTCGGCGAAGGGCCGGAGCGGCTTCGGCTGGAGAAGGGGATTCGGGCGCTTCATCTCGAAGGAAAGGTATTTCTTGAAGGATTCCGCGAAGATATTCATCAAATGATGGCCGACAGCCACCTGGTGGTGATCTCCTCGCGTCGGGAAGGCGGCCCCAGGATTTTGCCGGAAAGTCTGTTTTACGCGCCGATGCTGATTTCGACGCCAGTTGGCATGGTCCCGGAAATTCTGCCGCCGGATTTCCAGTGTGGTCTGGCCGATATGCGCTGGAAAATCACCGATGTTTGTCTCAACTATGCCCGCTACCAACGCTTGTTCACTCAAATCGCCGACCGGGAAAGAAACAATTTTCACCTGCCGGTGATTGCCCGCAAGTACTTAAATGTGTACGCGGAAATCCTGGATACGACTTCATCATCGCGCGAAAGCGCCCAAACCGAAGAGAACAATCATCAATCATGAGCGCACGTCTGCACGCCGTCTATCAGAGAATTCATTTTCTTGAGCGGGATTTGGAACTGCACAAACAGATTCTCGCCACCATTCCCACCGGCAACCGCCGCGAGCTGCAAGATACCATCGGCAAAATCGCCGATTTGAAGCGGCAACTTGCCGAGCTGAAGGACTCGATTGCCGTGATTGACCCGGATGAATACCAGCGCTTGCAAAAACTTGAGGGCGAAACCGCCCGCTTCAAAGAATTGGCCGGGCAAAGTCAGCTGCGCGAGGTCTATACCCTCGACCAGCGCCGCGTTTGCGCCTTGCTACTGGCCGATGGCGCGGAACTCGATTGCCTGGTCGCGGCGAAACGGGAGGATGGTAGTTGGCTGGTTTTGAGCCTTGCCGGAGAATGCCGCGAATTTGCGGTGGCGGAAGTGACCGGTCTGCGCGCCCAAGCGGATGCCGACGGCAGACCGGAGTGAGTCGGGCGGTGAATGTCGCCCGGAACAATCAGACTACTTTGCTGAAGATTTTTGCCAAGGCACCGCAGACCGGACATTTCTCCGGCGCTTTGCCCAGCTCAATATAACCGCAGACCGGGCAGAGATAAAATTCACTTACGTCCAGATCGACGCCCTTTTTGGCGGCTTCCAGCGCTTTGGCGTACAGGTTGGCGTGTACTTCTTCGGCGGCGATGGCGAATTTGAACATGGTTTTCGCCTTGTCGCCCTCGGATACCGCCTGGTCGAGCATCGGCGGATACATCTTGGTGTATTCGTAGGTTTCGCCGCCGATGGCCGCTTGCAGGTTTTCAACGGTGGAAGCCAAAATGTCCATGGCCTTCATATGGCCTTCGGCGTGGATGCGCTCGGCTTCGGCGGTGGTGCGAAACAATTTGGCGATATTGGCGAAGCCATCTTTTTCCGCCTTTTTGGCGAAGGCGCTGTATTTTTGATAGGCTTGGCTCTCGCCGGCAAAGGCTTCGTGCAGATTGTCCGCTGTGGTAGGCATGATTCCTCCATAAAAAGTTTGAAATGAACGGAGGCGAAGAGAATTTAGTTTCCGCTTCCGTAAAGACTGCGGGAAAAATAATGCGGATCGTCCCTGAGTCCAGAAAAGAAATGAAAATAATTCTTATTTTCTTTTTTGCCGCCTTACTATCATAAAATATCTTGTTACTCATCAGAATTCATGACTCATGGCGGAGCCGGGCCACCTGGCGCTCGGCCACATAAGACGGTGGAACGCAAGGAAAAACCCAAGGCGGAAAAAACACAGCATCTAGCCAGCTTCCTCTTGATTTTTACTGGCTGAACAGGTAAATGCTTGGCGGCGTAGCGGTCGTTCGCCACTCCTTCATCGACTCTCCCATTCGCCCTGAAGCCTGTAAAGGTTGTGGGCGTAACTGATAAATAAACGTGATGGAAACAGCCAGCGTCACATTCCTACCACACAATCGTACCATTTCCGTCAATAGGGGAGAAACGCTGATTCGCGTCGCCCTCCGGGCTGGCGTCCATATCAACGCTTCCTGCGGCGGCGGCGGCGTTTGCGGTAAATGTAGGATTTTGCTTGAGGAAGGTTCGGTTGGCGAAGGCGTTTCCGAGCGTTTGGACGCCGAAGACATCGCCAAGGGCTATCGCCTGGCCTGTCTGGCTAAGGTGGAAGGCGACGTCACGGTGCGGGTGCCGGTCGAATCGTCCATCGACGCGGCGGTGCTCAACCAACCGATGACGCCCCGGCGCACCGCGAAAATTAAGACCTTCGACTTTAATTCCCTGAAAGAAAAGGGCCTGTTCATTGCCCCGGTCGAAAAGATTTATCTTGAGCTTAAGCCGCCCGACGCCGCCAACAACATGCCCGATGTGTCGCGCCTGGTCAGCGCCCTGCGGCAGCAAAACGCTTTGCATAAGCTCGAACTGACTCTGCCGATGATTCGCCGCCTACCCGCCGAGTTGCGGCGCGACGATTTCCGTGTGACGGCTACCGTGATTAAACCGGTGCGCGACGACGGCAAGAATTTGATCACCAACATTCAGGCTGGCGACCGCAGTGGCGAGAGCTACGCCTTGGCGCTGGATATTGGCACGACCACCGTGTACATGCAGTTGATTGACCTCATCAGTGGCGCGATCAAAGGCGAACGCGGCGATTTCAATAGCCAGATCAGCTACGGCGAGGATGTGATCAGCCGCATCATGTACGCCGAAAAAGAAGGCGGCCTGGCAACCCTGCAATCGGTCATCATTGCCACCATCAACCAGCTGATCAACAAAATTCTCAAAACATCCGGCATCGACCGCCAGAACATCGCCACCATTACCATCGCCGGCAACACGACGATGACCCAACTCCTCTTGGCCATTGATCCCCGCCATCTCCGCCGCGCTCCCTACGTGCCGGCGGCCATGCTCTATCCGCCGTTTCCCGCCTCCAGTATTCGCCTTGAGCTGGCCGATCACACCATCGCCCTGCTTTTCCCGCAGATTTCCAGCTATGTTGGTGGCGATATTGTCTCCGGTGTTATGGGGAGCGGCATGTACCGTGACAGCGAGTTGACGCTGTTTCTCGACATCGGCACTAACGCCGAAATCGTGATCGGCAATAAAGATTGGCTGGCTTGCACCGCCTGCTCCGCTGGGCCGGCTTTTGAAGGCGGCGGCATTGAGTTCGGAATGCGGGCGGCCAAAGGCGCGATTGAGGATTTTTCCCTCGACCCTGTGACGTGGGAGCCGATGCTGGTGACGGTCGGCGACGCGAAACCGCGGGGCATCTGCGGCTCCGGGCTTTTGACCATGGTCGCCCTGATGTTTGAAATGGGTGTCATCGACAATACCGGCAAATTCAACCGCTCTTTGAAAACGGCGCGTATTCGCGAGGGGCATCACGGCATCTGGGAATATGTCTTGGTTCGGCGCGATGAAACTGAGATCGACCGCGATATTACGCTTAATGAACTGGACATTGAAAACCTGATTCGCGCCAAAGGGGCGATTTACAGCGGCTGTATGACTTTGCTCGCCGAGGTTGGTTTGGGTATGGAGCAGATTGAACGCATCATCCTGGCCGGTGGCTTCGGCAGCTACATTGATCTGGACAAGGCCATGACTCTGGGGCTTTTACCGGAAATTGATCCGGATCGGGTGATTTTCATAGGCAATGGTTCGCTGTTGGGGACATGGATGAGTTCCCTGACTAATCGCATCCGTAAAGATGTTGTTGATGTCACAAAAAATATGACCAATTTTGAACTGTCCGAGACGCCATCATATATGAGCAATTATGTGGCGGCTATGTTCATTCCCCACACGGAAATAGAAAAATTTCCCCGTCTCCGGGCCAGATTGGCGGCGCGGCGAAAATCGCTTTCGGCCAATCCGGCTTAAGGCGGGCGGTTGTGGGAGGCAAGAAGTCTGGAAAGCTTTGGGAAGATCGCGATTGGCAGAATTCGGTCTTCTTCAAACCAACAACTCAGCATGAAGGAGGCAAAAGTGGGATTTGTAACCAAGAAGGAATCCTATGTGGGTGGGATTAAGGAAATTTCACTCGGAAAGGGCGCCGGCGCGGTGAAGGTTGGCGGGGAGACTTGTTTTCCGTTCTACACCTTTGAAGGAGCGATGCCGAACAAACCGATCATCGCGATGGAAATATGGGATATGGTTCCCGAAGACTGGGCGGAACCCGCCGTCGCTCCTTTTAAGGATGTGTTGTCCGATCCTGCGGCCTGGGCGAAACGATGTGTTGAAGAGTTTGGCGCTGACGCCATTGTCCTGCAACTGAAAAGCACCGATCCGAACGATAAGGATGTCAGTCCGGAGGCCGCCGCCGCCACCGTGAAAAAGGTGCTGGCCGCGATCAAAGTGCCCCTCATCGTCTGGGGTTGCGCGGTGCCCGCCAAAGATGAGTTGGTGTTGAAAGCCGTCGCCGAAGCCTGCCAGGGGGAAAATCTGTTGCTTGGGCCGGTTGAAGAGAAAAACTACAAGGGTATCGGCGCCGCCGCCATGGGCTACGGTCATTCGATTATCGCTTCGTCGCCGATTGATGTCAACTTGGCGAAACAGGTGAATATCCTTTTGGAAAATCTGGGTATGCCGATGGATCGCCTGGTCGTCGATCCGACCACCGGCGGTTTGGGTTATGGCCTGGAATATACTTATTCCGTTATGGAGCGCCTGACGCTCGCGGCTATGACCCAGGGTGACGAGAAATTGCAATTCCCGATGATCAACAACCTTGGCAACGAAATCTGGAAGAGCAAGGAAGCCAAACAAACTGTGGAAGCCGAGCCGATTCTCGGCGATCCGGAGCGTCGCGGTGTCATGATGGAATCCGTCGGCGCTGTTTCCTATCTGATGAGCGGCTCGAATATTTTAGTTATGCGTCACCCGGAAGCGGTGCGCATGGTGCGTGAGTTCATCAAGTCGCTGTCTGGTGGCGGTTCCCTCCAGGGTGTTGCCGCTCTGAGCAAGCGTCTGCCTGAAGCTAGCATTGATTTCGCGGCTATGGCGCCTGCCTATGATCTGACCATAGAAGAAGAAAAGAAAGCCGCCGCGCCTGCCGCCAAAAAAGCCGCTCCGGCTGCTGCCGCGCCGAAAGCTCCAGCTGCCGCCGCGCCCAAGGCTCCGGCCGCCGCCACGCCGAAAACCGAAGCTCCGAAGGCTGAAGCAGCGCCCGCCGTAGCGCCGGTGGTGGATGACGCCACGGTTAAGGCCGAGGCCGCCGCCAAGGCGAAACTGGAAGCCGAAGCGAAGGCAAAAGCCGACGCCGAAGCCAAAGTGAAAGCGGAAGCCAAAGCCAAGACCGATGCGGAAGCCGCCGCCAAGGCCAAAGAAGAAGAGGCGAAAAAAGTCGCCGCCGAAGCCTACGCCGCTCGCGAGGCGGAAGAAGCCGCCATCCGGGCGCAGCGGGCGCAGAGCCACGCCGCCGCCGAAGAGGAAGCCGCGCCGGTCGCGTTGGGCCGCATGACTGCCGCCGTCGTCCAAAAAGATCAGCAAGAAAAGATTCTTGATAATCTCAGTCGTATCCACAGACGATAGTGGGCGTTTGTGGCGTTGTTCCGAACGCGAGAGCATTGAGTAAAAACACATGAGGAGGAACCTCAAATGGCAGAAGTGAATAAAGAAGTCAAAGCGACAAAACAGCTTGATCCTGCGGATCTGACCATTGATCCCGCGACGATGCAGATGATTCGTCGCGCCCAGGAGTTGAAAATCGAAACGGTTTTTGACCGCGCCAACATCATGAAACCCTGCGCCATCGGCATTCAGGGCATTTGCTGTAAAAACTGCGCTATGGGGCCGTGCCGCCTGCCGTTGCCGAAGGATGGCATCCAGGGCGAGGACACCCGCAAGGGTCTGTGCGGCGCCACCGCCAATACCATCGCCGCCCGTAACTTCGCCCGCATGATCGCCGGCGGCGCGGCGGCGCATTCTGACCATGGTCGCGGCGTCGCGGAAACCTTTTTGGCCATGGCCAAAGGCCACGCCAAAGACTACAAAATCAAGGATCCCATCAAACTGATGGCCGTCGCGCCGCATTTCGGCGTCGCCACCACAGTTGAGGTTGACGGCAAGACGCTGGATCGCGATATCAACGAAGTCGCGCTTGAAGTAGGGCAGAAGGCGGTTGGCGAATGGGGCAAGGGCCGTGGTTTCCTGGAGTATCTTAAACGCGCTCCTGAGCCTCTTCAGGAAAAATGGAAAGCCACCGGCGTCATGCCTCGCAACATTGACCGTGAAATCGTCGAGATCATGCACCGCACTCATATGGGTGTTGATCAGGACTATAAAAACCTGATGAAACAGGGTACCCGTTGCGCTTTGGCCGATGGTTGGGGTGGCTCGATGATTGCCACCGATTTGCAAGACATCATGTTTGGTACGCCGTCGCCTTTGCAGGCCGAGGTCAATCTGGGCATCATGAAGGCTGACCATGTCAACATCATTGTCCATGGCCATGAGCCGCTCTTGTCCGAGATGATTGTCGCGGCTTCCCAGTCGCAGGAAATGCTTGATTACGCCAAGCAGAACGGTGCCAAGGGCATTCAGTTGGGCGGCATCTGCTGTACCGCCAACGAAATTTTGCAGCGCCACGGCGTGCCGCCGGCGGGCAACTTCCTACAGCAGGAGCTGGCGATTATCACTGGCGCGTGCGACGCCATGGTCGTCGATGTCCAGTGCGTTATGCAGAACTTGGCTAATGTCGCCAAATGCTTCCACACCAAGCTGATTACCACTCATCCCATCGCCAGGATGGAGCAGGAAAACGTCATCCATATTGAGTTTGACGAGCGTTACGCGATGGACGACGCCAAACGCATCGTTAAGATGGCGATTGAGAACTTCAACAACCGTAGCGCTGAAGTCATGATCCCGCAGTATAAGGCGCAACAGGTTGTTGGTTTCGGCGTTGAGTCGATCCGTTATCATCTGGGCGGCACTTTCCGTGGCGACTACTACACTCTGAACGATAACATCATCAATGGCCGTATCCGCGGCATCGCCGGTATCGTTGGTTGCAACAACGCCCGCACCAAGCACAACGAGGAAGGCATCACCATTATGAAGGAGCTGATCAAGAACGATGTTCTTGTTCTGACCACTGGCTGTAATGGTATCGCCGCCGGTATGCACGGTCTTCTGACCCCGGAAGCCGCCGCCGTGTATTGCGGCCCCGGCTTGGCCGAAGTTTGTGAAACTGTGGGTATTCCACCGGTGTTGCATCTTGGCTCCTGTGTTGACAACAGTCGTATCCTTTTGGCCGCTACTGAAGTTGTTCGCGCCGGCGGTTTGGGCAAGGATATTTCCGATCTACCGGCAGCTGGTTCGGCGCCGGAGTGGATGAGCGAGAAGGCGATTTCCATCGGTCAATACTTCGTCGCCTCCGGTGTTTACACCGTCTTCGGTTACAGTATGCCGTGGGAAGGCGCGCCGGTCTTCAAGGATTACCTCTGCAAGAGCATGGAGGGTATTTATGGTGGAAAATGGGATTGTGAACCTGATCCGATCAAACATGCGCAGAAGATAATTGCGCACATTGACGCGAAACGGAAAGCTCTGGGCATCGACAAGGCCCGCGAGAGGGTGCTGATGGATATGGCCGCCCGTCAGGCGTTGGCCGTGGAATAAAACAATCCCGTCTATTCATCACGATATTTTCCTATCCAGGAGGTAAGCATGTCCAAGTTAGTCGCTTTCGCCGCCATCCAAGGCGGTTATCAGGTCGTTTCCCAGGTCGAGGGCGAATTGAATCGCGCCCTTGAAAGCTATAGCGCTTCGACGAAGATCGGTTTTCCGAACACCGCGTACTATCTGCCGGTTATTTATTCTTTGACCGGTATGAAGTGCGAGACGTTGGAGGATTTGCTGAAACCGATGAAGTTCGCTCGTGGCCTGTTGCCGCCGCACATCAAAAACAACAATAATCTGCCCTATCTCGGACCGTTGCTTGACGCGGGCATGGCTGGTATTTTCGCCTACGAGATCAAGGAGGCCTTGCGCATTCTGCGTGAGCCGGATTTCTATATCGCCCAGGAAGACCCGGATATTGAAGCTGGTAAGCTGTGGGTTGGCCCGGCCGATGACACCATCCTGCGCAAACGCGGCGTCGAGTTTGTTGACGGTTCCGCCCCCGGCTTCGCGGCCATTGTCGGCGCCGCCCCGACCCCGGAAATCGCCAAAACGATCGTCGAGGATTACCAGACCAAATCGCTCTATATTTTCTGCGCCGCCAACCACAACGGCAAGACCATCATTGAGCAATGCCTGGAAGCCGGGATGCAGGTTGGCTGGAACACTCGCATCGTGCCGTTCGGCCCAGATATTTCCTCGGCGGTTTTCGCTCTGGGCTTCGCCAACCGCGCCGCCATGGCCTTCGGCGGCGTGCAGCCGGGCGACTATCGCCGTATGCTGATGTATAACAAGAACCGCATCTTCGCCTTCGTCAACGCCTTGGGCGACGTTGGCACCGAATGGGCGGTGGCCGCCGCCGGCGCCGTCAACTGGGGTTTCCCGACCCTGGCCGACACCGACATCCCGGAGATTCTTCCCACCGGTATCTGCACCTATGAGCATGTTATCGCGAACGTGCCGCATAATGAAATCTGCCAGAGATCCATTGAGGTGCGTGGCCTGAAGGTCAACGTTACCAAGATTGATATTCCGATGGCCTTTGGCCCGGCCTTCGAGGGCGAGCGCGTGCGCGGCGGCGACCTCTATTGCCAGATGGGCGGCGGCAAGACCCAGTGCACCGAGCTGGTTAAACGCGCCGAGATGAGTGAAATTGAAGATGGCAAGGTCACGGTGGTTGGTAAAGACATTGCCGATTTGAAAGAAGGTGATGTATTGCCTCTGGGCATTTACGTGCAGATTGCCGGTCGCGAATTTCAGGAAGATTTCGAGCCGATCATGGAGCGCCAGATTCATCATCTGGTCAACTATATCCAATCGGTTATGCACGTCGGCCAGCGCGACATTTCCTGGGTGCGCGTCAGCAAGGCCGCCGTCGAGAAGGGCTTCAGCCTGAAGCACATCGGCGTCGTTCTTCACGCCAAGTATCATCAGGATTTCAAGAAGATTGTCGATAAAGTGCAGGTGACGCTCTTCACCAACAAAGAAGATGTCGATAAACTGACCGCCCGCGCCCGCGCCGAGTACAAACGCCGTGACGAGCGCGTTGATAAGATGACCGACGAGGATGTCGAGACATTCTATTCCTGCTCGCTCTGCCAGTCGTTCGCGCCGAACCATGTTTGCACGGTCAGCCCGGAACGTACCGGTCTGTGCGGCGCCTACAACTGGATGGATTGTCGCGCTTCCTACGAAATCAATCCCACCGGCCCGAATCAGCCGGTAAAGAAAGGCAAAGTGCTTGACGCGAAACTGGGCCGTTTCGAAGGCGTTGACGAGTTCATCAAAATCGCCTCGAAGGGCGCGGTTGAGACCTACAACTTCTATTCGATGGTTTATTCGCCGATGACCACCTGCGGTTGTTGCGAGTGTATCGCCGCCATGCTGCCGGCTTGTAACGGCATTATGACCGTTGGCCGCGATTACGGCGGGGAAACTCCCTGCGGCATGAAGTTCACCACCCTGGCTGGCGTCATGGGCGGTGGCAACTCGTCGCCGGGTTTCGTTGGCCACTCCAAGTATAACGTCACCCAGAAGAAATTCCTTCTTGGTGACGGTGGCCTCCTGCGCATGGTCTGGATGCCCAAGATGCTGAAAGACGAGATTTACGACCGCCTGAACAAGCGCGGCGAAGAGATGGGCGTAAAGAATTTCGCCGATATGATTGCCGATGAAACCGTTGGCATTACCGAGGAAGAAATCCTGCCTTGGCTGCAAGAAAAAGGGCATCCGGCTCTGACCATGGAGCCGTTGGTCGGTTGATCATATCCATGACCGACACCGGATGCGGCAACGCTCAGTATCCGGTGTCGGACGACATTTCATCGAAAAGGAGATTCTACCCATGGCCTTAACAGGTATTCAGATTTTCAAATTGCTTCCCAAGACGAACTGCAAGGAGTGCGGCGTGCCGACCTGCCTTGCCTTCGCCATGAACCTTGCCGCCGGCAAAGCCGAGTTGGATGCTTGCCCCTATGTTTCCGACGAGGCCCGCGCTCAGCTGGCCGAGGCTTCGGCGCCGCCGATTCGTCCGGTACCCGTCGGGAAAGGTGTGCGCAAATGCGTCACCGGCGGTGAGACTGTTCTATATCGCCACGAAAAAACCTTTTTTAACCCGACCTTGTTCGCCGGACTTTTGCTTGCCAATACCCCGGCGGCGCAGGCCGAAGCCAAACTCAAAGCGTGGAACGCCCTGCAATATGAGCGTGTCGGCCTGAATCTGCGCCCGGAATTGGTCGCTGTAAAAGATACCGGTGATAAAGCCGCCTTTGCCGCCACCGCCAAATTGGTTGCCGAAACCACCGAATTCAATCTGCTTCTGATGAGCGAAGACCCGGCGACGATTGAAGCGGCGGTCGCGGTTTGCGGTTTCAAACGTCCGGTCATTTTTGCCGCCACCGCCGGAAATGTCGATGCCATGGGTAAAATCGCCCTGGATAACGGCCTGCCTTTGGCAGTGAAATCCGACAGCATCGATGGTGTTATTGCGCTGACCGACAAACTCGTCGGCATGGGTCTGAAAGACTTGCTGATTGATTCCGGTTCCCGCGAATTGAAGAAAGCTTTGGAGGATCAGGTCGCCATTCGTCGTTCAGCCCTGAAAGACGGCAATCGCGCGGTCGGTTTCCCGACCGTTGTCTTCCCCTGCGAAATGGCCGCCAATATTGATATGGAGACGCTCGTCGCCGGTATGTTCGTCTCGAAATACGCGGGCATTGTCGTTTTGTCCGATCTGACCACCGAGTCGATGTTCCCGTTACTCCTGGAGCGCCTGAATATCTTCACCGACCCGCAGCGTCCGATGACTGTGACCGAGGGCATCTACGAGATCAACAACCCGAATGAGAATTCTCCGGTTCTGGTCACGTCCAACTTCGCCCTGACCTACTTCATCGTCTCTGGCGAGATTGAGGGCAGCAAAGTACCGTCTTGGCTCCTGATCAAAAACACCGATGGCCTGTCGGTTCTGACCGCTTGGGCGGCTGGCAAATTCGCTGGCGACGATGTCGGCGCTTTCGTCAAGAAATGCGGCATCACGGACAAGGTTAAACACACCGAGCTGATCATCCCCGGCTACGCCGCCGCCATTGCCGGCGATGTCGAGGAAGAACTGAAAGGCTGGACGATCACCGTCGGGCCGCGTGAATCCGCGCATATCACCGGCTTTTTGAAGGCGCGTCAGTAAGCGCTTGCGCCGGAGACGGGCAAATTCCTTCTCCGGTAATATGTTCAGTGGCAGGGGCGCAGTTCACTTAACCCATTAAATAAGGAGATCATCAATGATACTTTTTGGTGAAAGTCTGAACGTCATGTCCAAGAAGATTGGCGGGGCGTTCAAAGCGCGTGACCCGAAGCCGATTCAGGAAGAGGCTTTGGATCAGAAAGAAAAAGGGATGGACTACATCGACATCAACCTTGGCCCGGCGAAGAAAGACGGCAAGGAATTGATGCCTTGGGTCTGTCAGGTTGTGCAAGAAGTTGTGCCGGATATGCCCTTGCTCCTCGACAGCTCAAACATCGACGCCATCGAAGCGGGCTTGAAGGTGCTGAAACCTTGCGCCAAACCGCACATCATCAATTCGATCATGGCGGTACCAGCCCGTTATGAAAAAATGTTGCCGCTGGCCGCTCAATACAGCGCCGATTTCATCGCCCTGATGTGGGGACCGGAAGGTATGCCGCGTGATGAAAACGAACGCGCTGCGTTTTGTGTCGAGCTGGTGCAGATGGCCAACGATGCGGGTATCACCAACGAGCACATCTGGGTTGACGGCATTGTTACGCCGGTCAACATCCAGCAGCAGCAGTGCATGAGCCTGTTGAATTTCCAGATGATGCTGGAAGATATCGCGCCCGGTTGCATGAGCACCTGCGGTCTGTCGAATATCTCCAATGGGCCGCCAGTTCACCTGCGCCCGATCATCAACACCACGTTCATGATCATGCTGGGCCGCTATGGCATGAAGTCGGTCATCTCCGATCCGCTTGATACCAATCTGACTGCTGTGGCTAAAGGCAAACGTCAGGATTTGGTTGACGCGGTGTATAAAGCGATGGACGATCCGGGGATGTCGCTGGATGGCTTGTCCAAAGAGCAGGCGGATTATGTGAAGACCGTCCGCGTCATTGTCGGCCACTCGCTGTTCTCGGATTCCTATCTGGAAATCTGATTGTATCGCTGTTCGTTTGTTCGACCCCGGTCTGCCGAACAGTCCGGGGTTTTTTTATGGCGCGGCGATTTATGCACTGTCGCCCGTTTTCCCTCGCGCAGAGGCACAGTCATGGCGGTAAAAAATCCACAGGCAGGCGACTGGTTATACGTGTTTGTTTATGGGCCGGAAACCAGGGCTAATTTCCTTGGTTTGTACAACCAGGAATCGGAGCAGCATTTCATCCCGGCCTTCAGCAGCAAGGAAGAGGCGCAGGATTGTTTTTTAGAATTGCCGCGGCAAAAAGGCGAAAAGTACGAATTGCAGGCGGTGCATGTCGATGAATTGCGCAAGGCGGCGCAGGCAAACGGCTTTGTCGTCGCCTTGGTTGATGGTGGCGGAAAAATCATTGGCGCATTGCCGAAATAAGACTGAGCAAGGAGAAGGGTATGGGCTTGAAAATTGCCATTGGCGGCAAGGGCGGGGTCGGCAAAACCACGATGACCGCGTTGTTGGCGCGTTGTTTGGCGGCCCAGGGCGGAACAGTCATCGCTATCGACGCCGACCCGGTGACGAATCTGGCGGCGGGTTTAGGTATCCCGGAAGATCAGCCGATTACGCCGATCGCCGAATTGCGCGACCTGATCGCGGAACGAACTGGGGCGACGCCCGGCACCATGGGCGGCTTTTTCACCTTGAACCCAAAAGTTGATGACATCCCGGAGCGCTTCTCCCGCGAGCGCGACGGCGTGAAACTTTTGGTGATGGGCACGGTGAAATCCGGCGGCTCTGGTTGTATCTGCCCAGAAAGCACGATCCTCAAAGCCCTGATGAGCCACCTGGTGCTGCATCGTGACGAAATTGTCCTGATGGATATGGAAGCCGGCGTCGAACACCTGGGCCGCGGCACCTCGGCATCGGTTGACGCCTTGATTATCGTCGTCAATCCTGGCGCGCGTAGTCGGGCGGCGGCGGCGACCATCCGCAAACTGGGCCAGGACATCGGCATCAAAAAAATCGTCATCCTCGGCAACCGCGTGCGCGGCGAAGAAGACATTCGGTTGATTCAGGAAGCGCTGGCCGATTTCCCGATGCTGGGTTTTATCCCGGAACAGGAGGAAGTCGCCAAGGCCGACCGCCAAGGCCGCCGTCCCTTTGAAAATATTGCCGACGCGCCGCTGGAACTCTTGGCGGTGGTCAGCAAATTGCGAGAAATGGAGACGAAGGTGGCTCCGCGCCGACATCTTCAATGATCTGGCAAACATCCGTGAAAAGCCGGTTGTTGTTTGTCTGGCTGGGCGGGCTGTTTTTGCTCATGGCTGTTCGTTTTTCAGGATTTGGGTTTCGGAAATTAAGTCAGATGTTTGGTAGATGCCCATATCACTTTCGCCGCCGCTGGAATTGAGAAAAACAACGGCTTCCTCTTTGATATCGCCGCTTTCTTCATCCCAAATCAGTTTACTGCGTAGACGATTTCCAAAAGCGCAACTATAACACCTGTCTTCTAAGGACTGGCCAAACGCCAATATCCATGGGATGCCGACAATATGCCCGCGAACATCCATGTCGATAAAGTACTGTAGGTATTCCACAACGGCAGCTTCTTGAGGGCTACCTATGCTGATAACATTACTTTCATGCGCTTCTCTCTTTTGCACCTTCTTCGGAAATGGCATGGCTACAATAGAAGATATGATTTCATCTATAATCGGGGCAGTGTCGGAAAGCGCATTCCCAAAAGCGTCCGCAATATTATCCAGTTCTGTACTGAATTCTGAAGCTGACTCAAACACCACTACTTTGTCTCGGAGTGGTAACATAGTATTATCAAAATATACACTTGCTTTAAGTTTACGAAATGCAATTCTCACTTGCTCAATGCTAATATTCATGCTTTTACTACTAATTCAGTTTTATAGTAAACGACATTATGAATTGTGCTATTTTCAAAGGTATCTACATATCTTTTAGGTACGGAATTGATATTACGAAAAAAAGGCTTGTATTTTTAAGAAATTGTACTAAATTTGGACGAATGACATCCCTATAAATATACCAGACAAGCGGCTTCGGAGACGATATTCCATGTTGGTCA
>JAITSS010000027.1 GCA_031287565.1 Desulfobulbaceae bacterium | reverse complement strand
GCTTGTCTGGTATATTTATAGGGATGTCATTCGTCCAAATTTAGTACAATTTCTTAAAAATACAAGCCTTTTTTTCGTAATATCAATTCCGTACCTAAAAGATATGTAGATACCTTTGCTCAAGGCGGCAATGACACGCCAAAACAAAAAAGCCGCCTCCAAATCCGGAGACGGCTTTTTTCGTGGTTCAGATCATTTGTTTTATTCACTGGTCTTGAGCCATCGCTCGAACAGGCGCTCTTTTCCGCCTTGTGAACATTGTGAACCAGATTACCGCCAATCCACGCGCAGCGGCTCGCGAGCCACCAGGCGGCGGAATTCGACATCAGGGATGCCGACCATAAGAGCGCCGCGAATGCGCATATTATCGGCGAGGTCAAGAAATTTCCAGAACGGCGCGGCAAAGCGGTCGTGAATGGCCAGCGCTTCAAAATACCCGGCCCAGCAGGTGCCCAAGCCCAGCGTCGGCGCGAAGAGGGCGATAAAGGTTAGGGAAAATTGGGCGTTTTCGCGTGGGCGCGGATGGTCTTTATCGGCCAGGGCGATGATCAGTTGCGGCGCGCCGCGAAAGATACGCTCTTCTTTTCTTTCCTTTTGCAGCTCGATCACCTCGGCCAGCCGGGCGATTTCCGGATGCTCTGGCATCAGATTCAGCGCGGTCTCGCAAAAAAGGGCGTTCAGCGCCTCAAGCTTGTCGCGGCCATCAAGCGCCAGATAGCTGATGCCCTGGCTATTAACGCCGGTCTGGGCGTAACGCCCCATATCCAACAGCCGCATAAGCTGTTCCCGGCTCGCCCCTTCTTGCTTGTAAAAGCGCACCGAACGCGGGCTGCGTAGAAACATGGCCGCAGCTTCCGGCGTCGGTAGTTTGTCCATCAAGGGCTGCCTGGGTGACAGTGGATGCTCCATCTCATCGTTTGGGCACACCGCCACGCAGTGGCCACAGGCCATGCACAATTCGAGATCGATGCGAACGCCATTATCAGTCAGGCTAATGGCTTCGCGCAACGGTCCGCACTCGCGGACACAGGCACCGCATTGGCTACAAGTAATGTCGTGGAATTTCATGATGCCTCCGAAATGGTGAGTTGACGCTTCCTTGGTATTCCTTATTTCCATCTTTACACCTGCCCATAACGCTCAAGCTTGTTGTGCAGGGTTTTTCTCGTGATGCCCAAGCGCCGGGCCGCCTCGCTCTTGTTGCCACCGACGGCGGCAAGGGTTTGCAGAATCAGGCGTTTCTCCACCTCGGATAGCGAATCGCCAGGCGCCGACGACGCGGCTTCGCCGTCCAGGCGCTGGTCGCTTTGCCGCGCGACGCATTCAGACCGGCGGCACACGGTTAAAGGCAGGGATTGTTCGGTCAGATAATCGCCCTGCATGAGGATGACGCCGCGTTCCATGGCGTTTTCCAGCTCGCGCACGTTGCCCGGCCAGGGATAGGCAATGAGCAGGCGGAGGCATTCATCGGTGACGCCTTCGACATGACGACGGTTTTGCCCAGCGAATTTTCGCATGAAATGCTCGACTAATAACGGAATGTCTTCCACCCGGTCGCGCAGGGGCGGCGTCTCCAGTTGTACGACGTTTAAGCGATAGTAGAGGTCTTCGCGGAAGGCGCCGTTTCGCGCTTCGCGTTCCAGGTCACGGTTGGTGGCGGCGATGACCCGCGCATCCACCTTGATGGTCGTTTCGCCGCCGACCCGCTGAATCTCGCGCTGTTGCAGGGCGCGCAAGAGCTTCACCTGCATGGCCGGGCTGGTTTCGCCGATTTCATCAAGAAACAAAGTGCCGCCGTCAGCCTGCATGAATTTGCCGTCGCGCCGCCGGTCAGCGCCGGTGAACGCGCCCTTCTCGTGGCCGAACAGCTCCGATTCGAGCAGCGTTTCGGTCAGGGCCGCGCAATTCACCTTGATGAAGGGGCCGCCCCGACGATGGCTGCCCTGATGCAGCGCGTCGGCGATCAATTCTTTGCCGGTGCCGGATTCGCCGCGAATCAAAACCGTGGCCTCGGTCGGCGCGACGCGGGCCACCAAGCGTAGCAACTCTTTCATCGCCTGCGATTCGCCGATGATCGCCGCAAAGGCCGGGTTTTCCTTCGATTTTTTTTCATCTTCCAGTCGCGGCGCGGTTTCAAGGCCACCGTCGCAAGCCCTGACTAAGGCCAGGCGCAGGCGGTCAAAATCGAGCGGCTTGGTCAGATAATCGAAGACGCCTTCCTTCATCATCGCCACCGCGTCTTCAACCGTCGAATAGGCGGTCATCAGCAGCACCGGCAACCCTGGCCTGAGCGCGTGGATGCGGGCGAAGGCGGCGCGTCCGTCGATGCGGGCCATGCGAATATCCATTAAGACGGCGGCGTACTGATGTTTTTCCACCGCCGCCACCGCCGTGTCGCCGTCGTCGGCCTCGACACAGCGCCAGCCCCATTTCTGAATCAGGGTTCTGAGGGTGAAACGGTGCGTCTTGTCATCATCAACCAGCAAAATCGCCGCAGCATCGTCGTTTTTCGTCATGGCTCCATGCCAAGAAGAAGAAAGCGGGGGCAAAACGCCCGCTATTTTTCAAAGGAATAAAACAAGTCGGCCGCCGAAATGCCGCCGGAACTACTGGTCTCCACCGTAAACCCACGCCCCAGAGTATAGCGGATTTTGAAGGCCCCAGCCCCACCAACAAAGTTGTGGTCGTAGCCGATGAACAAATCATCAGTCAGGCGTTTGCCGACCAGCAGTGAGGTGGAATTATTTTCCTCGTTGCGTTCAAGGGACACTTCATCAAAAAGCCCCATGCCGCCCAGCAGATTGGCCTTGTCATCGAGGCCCAGCGCCTTGGCGGCGGAGGAAAGCAGACTTTCATCCGGCGTGTCCTTGGAGGCCGATGTTCCACTTAATAAATAGGTGAGGATTTCTTTGTCGTCCAGCGGCTCGGAAGAAAACAGCTCAAATTCCAGGGCGTCAGCGCCGCCGCTGGCATCGACGCCGACCGTGATTTCGCGCGCGCCGGAGCCGCTGGTCAGCACCCGCTTTTCGGCCCGCGCATCAATCAGCGGGTTATCAATGGCGCCGCCCACAAAGGCCAATCGCCCGCGCTCGATTTTCAGCCTGCGCCCGTAGATAACGAAGTCGGCC
Source organism: Desulfobulbaceae bacterium (assembly GCA_031287565.1). Taxonomy (GTDB): domain Bacteria; phylum Desulfobacterota; class Desulfobulbia; order Desulfobulbales; family Desulfocapsaceae; genus UBA8130. The sequence continues at coordinate 17,031 of JAITSS010000027.1, read as the reverse complement.
TCGGCCAGTTGCAGCGCCCCGACCCCGGTCAAGCGGTCGGATGGATCGGTTTTCACCGCCAAGTTTCCACGCAAAAGGCCGGTCAGGCCATAGCCGGAAAAACGCACCGTCTCACCGAAATGAATATTCAAATCAGTCAGGAAACGCCAGGCGGGATGCTCCGGGGTGTCGTCATCGACGATGATCAGATCATCACTCGCCGCAACGCCGTCCGCCAGATGTTCCGGCGCGATTTCGGCCCAAGTGACGGCGACGTCGCCGGTCAGTTTGCCGTGGTCGCCATCGAAAAACATCCGCACGTCGGGATTGGCCCGGATGTGATATTCCGGTCGGTTGGCGATAGTGAAATTGGCGCCGTTCAGGGAAAAGTCGCCATAAAAGGGCGTGTGGCGCGGAAAGTTTAAGACGCCCCGCGCCGTGGCCGCGCCTGGCCCGGATGTGCCGTGGACCGTCAGATTCAGATTGAGAAGGTCGGGGCCGTCGGCCAAATCGGCGGCGATTCGCCCGTCGATGTTCACGTGTTCTATGTCGATGCCGGAGCTGGTGATTTCCACCTGGCCGCCTTCGGCCATGCTGACCGTACCGGTCAGATTCGGCTGGAGCGGCGTGCCGGAAAGCGCGAACTCACCGGCCACCGCCCCGGCGGGAATCACCGTATAGTGGCTGAGCGGGCCGACAAAATTCAAGTCGCCCATAGTCAGGCGGACCGTGCCGGAAAGCGCCGCGGTGGTCAATTCGCCAAAATTTGTCAGGTCAAACACCCGGCGCGGCGCGGCCAAATCCAGATTGGCGGCCAGCTCGTTGTCGTCGTTGAAGCGGCTTTGCGCTACGAGCGCCAGGACGCCGCCCGGCCTCTGAGCGGACAGGCCACTCAGCGTCGCATCAAGCCGGGTCGCGGTCAGATGCAGCCGATGAAAACCTGGCACAACCGCGATGCCCGGCGTCTCAGCCTGGTCGGCGGCGATGGAAAGCCTGCCATTCTCGACAATCGCGCCGCGTCCCGCCGCTTCCAGATGCAGATTGACGCGGCCTGCGGCTTTTTTGCCCGCCACCGGTGGCAACAGCGCCAGCGGCAAAACGCCGTCAGTGATGGAGAAATGCCAGCGCCGCTCCGCCCCTTCACCAACAAAGCCGCCGCCAAGGCGAAAAGCGCCGTCGCCATCGGTCAGGGAAAGAGCGGCCAGCTCACCTTCCGTCGCCGCCAATTTCAGCCGCGCCGCGCCATTCTGTCGCCAACGGCCAAATAGTTTGCCCGCAAGCGTCACCTTATCAAGCGCGCCTTGCCAGGTTTTTTCGCGCAGGCCGCCAACTAGACGCAAGGCGGCGTCGGCCAATGGCGAACGCAGCGTCAATTCAACTTGATGTTTGGCCGGTGAACCGGCGAGATTCAGTTTGCATAAATTGATCAGCGTCTTGTCGCCCTGACGCGCATCAGTGGCGATAATTTCGCCGGACACACTGCTATCGGCGGAATTTTCAGCCGACATATCGACCGCGACATCGGCATTGAGGCGGGCCAGCCGGTGGTCGGCAAAAACGAGACTATTGCCCTTGAGATTGGCTTCGATGCGCGGCTGTTTCAGCGCGCCGGAAAGCGTGGCTCGCCCGGCAAGCGCGCCAGAGGCCCGCGCCAGGGCTTCGCCAAGGTTGGGAACGGCCAGTTCCGCCGTCATATCGAGCTGCTCGGCAATGTCGCCGTCAAGCTCCAGCCGCGCCGCGCCGCTCTGTAGAAGAAGCGAATCAACAGTCAGGGTATTGTCCAGGAAACGCAGACCACCGCCGCCTGTCACCGGATAGCCGCGCACCTGGCCAGAAAGTTTTTTCATAGTCAGACTGCCCGCGCGGGATTGGCCGCTGATTGTCCCCTCGGCGCTCAGGATGGCGTCAAGAGAGCCGGGATAATCCGAGGCGAATATGGCCGGGTTGAATTGATCGGCAGTGATTTGGCCGCGCCAGGAAAAGCCCTCGGCCCAGGAAAAATCCCCTTCAGCGGAAAACGCGCCATAATCGCCGTCGGTGACAAATTGACGAAGTTCGACATGCTGCGGATCGCCCGCGAATTTCAGCTCGAAACGGGCGGCGCGTTTATCGAGCTTGTTGACGAGATGACCACTGAGCGTCTCACTGTGGAAGTCGCCATTATCGCCGTAGACCTGCAAATCCATATCCAAGACCAGCGGCGGCCAGTCGCGGTGAATCGTTTGCAGGTCGATGCCGTCTGTGGCCTTGGCCGACAGTTCCCAGCGCAAGGGCTGGTCTTGTCGCCCAATCCGCGCATCGCCAAAAATCCCGATGTGGCCTGGTTGTTCGAGGTCTATCCTGAATACGACATTCGGCGCGGCAACGGCGCCCGCAACAGAAAAAGTTCCGGATAACGGCGCATATCCACGGCCAGGCTCTATCGCCCATTCTCCTTTTTCCAGGCGGGCAATCCGCTCCTGGGCAGAAAAATTGGCCGCGCCGATGCGCAGGGAACAAGGCATCCGGGTGGATGCCGCCGTGACCAAGCCGGTCAGACGCCAATCCCGCAAAGAAAGTTTTTGTTCATCCAGCGCGGCAGAGCCACTAAAATCAGTCAGGCTGAACAGTACGCGACCACCTTGCCGGATGTGCGCGTCATGAACGGACAAACGCGCCAGAGCAATCCGCAACCACGGCGGAATCGGCGGCATGGTGAACACGGCGGGCGCCTGTTCCGGCTTTTTCTCGCGGCCTGGCGGCAGCTCAAGACGAATGCCGTCAGCGGCCAGCTCGTCAATTGCCAACTTGCCGTGTCGCAATTGGTCGCCGCGCCAACGCAATTTGAGGTTTTTCAGGGAAAAAGAGCAGTCGCCGCCGCGCCAGGAAATATCGCGTAATGACCAATCAGAAAAAAAATCACCGGAAGCCTCACCAACGGAGAAACCCGGAAGCGCGGTTTCGGCCCCTCTGGCCAGCCACGACACTGTTTTGCCGCTGTTCAAAGCCGAAAAAATCGTCACGCCCGCCACGGCGAGAACGACGCAGGCGCGTAGAAAATATCTGAGGGTTTTCTCCACCAAATTCAACGACCACAGCAGGCGCGGCCAGTTCGTGAAAAGCGGTCGGTTCAGCCACTCGTTCAGGCTTTTGATCAGTCGTCGCATTGCCATCACAAATCTGAACCCACCGATAAATGCAGCCGCAAGGGCCAACCGTCTTCCTCAATGGCGCTGGCCACATCGAGCCGCACCTGGCCAAATGGCAGACGCAGGCGCAGGCCGACGCCAACGCCTTGTTTCAGCCGCACGGAAAAATCATCCATGGCGTTGCCCATATCCCAAAAGGCGGCCAGACCCCAATATTGACCGATCAGTTTTTCCACCTCGACGCCGCCATCTAACAGATAACGACCGCCCACGACAACGCCGCTCTCGTCCTTCGGCCCCAGGTCTTTGTAGCCATAACCGCGCACGCTGTTGTCGCCACCGGCATAAAAGCGCAGGGAAGGCGGCAGGTCGTCAATCGCGCTCGCGATGATGACGCCGATCCCGGCGCGGCCAACAAGCCTGACGGTTTTAAGTGGCGACACGATCAGCTTGGCGCCGCCGGAAAGTTTGAGGAAACTCGAATCGGAGACCAGCCCTTGCCAAGCGCCGAGGGCGCTGGCGGTGATTTGCGCGCCCTTGGTTGGTTGCAAAAGGTTGTCGGCATCGACCAGGCTGGCGGTAAAACCCGGCATAAGGAGCAACTTTTCGCCAGAGGTGACGCCGACCGAATAGCGCTCGTGCCGCAGCTCAAGCGATTCACCGTAGCGGAACAATTTGCCGCCGTGATCGCGACCGACGGTCAGGCTTTCGAGGCGGGTTTCGGTGTGATCCCAGCTCTGGTCGGCATAGGCGGCGGCGACGGCATACTGATCGTTATCCGGGTCGCCGACCGGAATTTTATAACCCAAACCCAGGGTGTTTTCGTTTTCAGACACCTGAGCGCTGCCGTGCACGGTGTGGCCGCGATCATTCCAGCGGCGATTGAACCAATCCACTCGCCCGCGCATACCGGTATCGGTGGCGTAACCCGCGCCGAAACTATAATGATTCCAGGCTCTTTGCGGTTCGGCGCTGACGAAAACCGGCACAGTGAAGGCGCTGTTATCCGGCTTGGCATCGACCCGCGCTCTGGCGAAATAGCCGGTGGCGTAGAGGGCGCGTTGCAAATCGGCCAGTTTGTCGGCGCGATAGGGGTCGCCGGGCTGGAAATTAAGATAGCCGCGTAAGAGCGAGGGACGAATCACCGTCGGCGCAAAATCAATGTCGGCGAAATGATAGAGCGGACCGGGTTCCAGGCGCAGGCGGATGTCGGCTGTCCGCTCTTTCTTATTGACAGCAAATTGGTGGGTCGAAAATTTCGCGTCGAGAAAACCCTGGCGATTGGCGGCGCGCAGCAGACGTTTTTTGCCGTCCTCATAGCGGCCCTGATCGGCAATATCACCGGGTTTCAAAGAAAAGAGCGCCGCAGCCTCACGAAACCACGCCGCCTGCGCATCGGCGCATTCAAGGATCAGGGCGCGCACCCGCGTCGGCTGGCCTGGGATGATGTGGTAGTCGGCGCTGAAGCCGTCCTGCTCCTGCCGCAAAGCGGCCGTCACCTGCGGCGAAAAATAGCCCAAAGGGGCCAGCGCCGTGACAATATCAGCCCGCGCCCGTCGATGGAGCCGCCGCACATCAGCCTGACGCAGCAGTAGATTTTGTCGGTGCCGATAAATCGCCAACTCGCTCAACACGTTTTGCCGCAAGTCGCCGCGCACGCCCTCGACCCGCACCGCGAGCGTCAGGGCCAAGGCCGAGGACGGAACGCCGAGGACAGTCAGGAAAAGAAAGGCGGCGGCGATGAATTTCATAGCCAGGTAATGGCGAGTGGCGGGCGGGTGGGCGAAGGAAAACCGACGAATCAGCTTTTGTACCGTGGCGGCGGCCCACACGGCAAGGCAAATCGTGGTAAAGGCGGTGACGGGAAAAAAGGGCCAAGCGAGGCCACAGGAAAAACACCGCAGCATCCGTTCGCCCGCTTCAAAAATCCACCCGGCGCGGGGACGCAGATAGCGAGGCGAACAAAATGCAAACAGCGCTTCTTCAGCGAATCAGAACAGGGTGTAAATGAACGGGGTGACGCTTTCGCCGGCGGCAATCAACAGGCCGACCAAAAGGAAGGTGATAACCAGGGGAATAATCCACCAAGCCTTGCGTTTTTTGGCAAAACCAAACATTTCTCCCAACAGATTCACGCCGTGTTTCAGAAAGCCCATGTTGCCGTATCCTATTTTTTTGATTGATGCTTTTTGATTGATGCGGCGGGGATCAATCAAGTTGATAATGTTGTCGCCAATTGGCATCATCGGCAAAGGGCGGTTGCTCTTCTTTCTTCAACAAAAATGAACCCAGCGCCAGATAATCCATGCCGGTGCGCATGAAGCAACGGTAGGCGTCTTCCGGCGTACAGACAATCGGTTCGCCCCGGACATTGAACGAGGTGTTGATGATCACGCCGCAGCCGGTCAATCTGTCAAATTCTTTGATTAAATTATAGTAGCGGCGATTGCTCTCAGGCGACACGGTTTGAATGCGGGCGGAATAATCGACATGCGTCACCGCCGGAATATCAGAGCGAATCTGGTTGATCATCGCTGAAAAATCCGCCGTCGCCGCCTCGTCGTTCGCCTTCAGGCGGCGATTTTCCCGGACATCGGCAACGATCAGCATATAGGGCGAGGGCCGGTCAATATCGAAATATTCGCCGCCCCGCTCTTCTAAGCATGAGGGCGCGAATGGCCGGAAGGATTCGCGGTATTTGATCTTCAGGTTCATCACCGACTGCATGGTGGGCGAACGGGCATCGCCAATGATTGAGCGATTGCCCAAAGCTCTGGGGCCAAATTCCATACGCCCCTGGAACAACCCGACCACTTTTTCTTCAGCCAGAAGCGCGGCCAAAGCGCCAGCCCATTGGTCATCCGCAAGTTTTTTGCCGGGATACCCTTTGGCCTCCAGCCAGGCGGTGATGTCCTGGTCGGTGAATTCCGGGCCAAGATATGCGCCCTTCATCCGGTCGCGTTCGCCGTCAGCCTGACGCGGCTGGTTGTATACCTGATGCCAGGCCAGAAGCGCCGCGCCCAAAGCGCCGCCAGCATCGCCGGAAGCCGGCTGAATGTAGATGTCGTCAAAGATATGTTCCCGCAAGAGCCTGCCGTTGGCGACACAGTTCAGGGCCACGCCGCCGGACAAACAGAGTTTATCCATGCCGGTGATTTTTTTCGCCTGCCGCGCCATGCGCAACACGATTTCTTCCGTCACCACCTGAATGGAAGCGGCGATATCCATCTCGCGCTCTGTTATCGCTGATTCCGGCTGACGCGGCGGCCCGCCGAATAATCCGGCGAATTTACGGCCTGTCATCTTCAGACCGGACAGATAATCGAAATAGGCCATATTCAGACGAAAGGAACCATCGTCTTTCAAATCAAGCAGATGTTCATATATCGTCTGGACAAATCGCGGTTGACCATAAGGGGCCAAACCCATCAGCTTGTATTCGCCGGAATTGATTTTAAATCCCGCGAAATAGGTGAAGGCGGAATACAAAAGCCCCAGCGAATGCGGAAAGCGCAGCTCGTGCGCAAGCGTCAGACGATTCTCCTCGCCCACGCCGATTGAGGTCGTCGCCCATTCGCCAACGCCATCCATAACCAACACCGCCGCCCGTGGAAAAGGGGACGGATAAAAAGCGCCCGCCGCGTGTGACTCATGATGTTCGGCAAAAAGCGTTGCCCGCGCGGTGACGCCCAGTTGGTCAAGGCCATCCTCAATATGCAACGGAATCCACAACTTGCGCTTAATCCACTGCGGCGTGGCCAACAGAAACGAACGCAGACCGCGCGGCGCGACGCTGAAGTAGGTTTCCATCAGCCGGGCAAATTTGGTGATCGGTTTATCGTAGAAAATAACCGCGTCCAATTTCTGGCCTGAAGATACGCCGCCCGCCGCCAGACAATAGCGAATGGCGGACAGAGGAAACGATTCGTCATGTTTTTTGCGGCTGAACCGTTCTTCCTGCGCCGCCGCGACAATTTCACCATCCGCAACCAAGGCGGCGGCGGCATCGTGATAAAAGGCGCTGATACCCAGAATATTCACAGATATTGTCTCCGGTATCGTTCAGGATCGCTGTCTTCCATCCTATCCAGCCAATAGCTCGCGTCATCGTCCGCCAAACGCCGCCGCATCGGATCACGACCGGAAAACACTTGCAGCAGGCGACCCACCGTAAAACAGCAATAGAAAACCGGCGTCAGGAACAGCCAGCCAAGCGCCACTCCGACCAGATGCGCCAAAGAGAGCAACATGGACTCAAAACGGCTGGAGAGCTGCGGGCAAAAACAGGAAAATAAAAAAATCACCGCAGCGATTGCCGCGATAACCATGGCCGCAAGCTGGCGGCCCCAGAACCAGAGCAAGGCGGCCACGGCGAAGCCAACAAATAACATGAGCGCCCGAACCAATAGGCTGCGCCGTTTCGGCCCGGCCACGCCACCGCGCCAGTTCCAAACGGCGGCCATCACCAAATCCTGTCTCTCTCGTTCATTCATGCTGGCTGTCTTGTTGTGTCGATTCATCCGAAAAGCGGCTCTCTTTTTGTAAGGCTCCACGCCGCCACATGGGGAAATAATGGGCGAAAATCGCCTGCGCGGCCATATCGTGGGCGAGAACGCCGGGATGTGGGTCAAAATCATTGGCCCACAAATCACGATGCCTAACCCCGGCGTAGGTGGCGCGCAGATCGAGGCAATCAATATTTTCTTTACGACAGACATCAAGGACCGAGTCATGGAGAAAGCCCAGGCGATATTCGCTCATATCCCTGGAAAAACTGGGGAACAGAACAATGCCCATCGGGATTTTCTGATCTTTGAAATAGTGGATGAATCGCTCCAGCTCCGCCCGCGCCCGTTGCGCTGGTTTCCCTTGCCGATCGCCGAATTGCTCGACCAGATAATCGTCATAACTCCGTTGCTTTCCCAAAAGATTGCGCAGGATGCCGTAGCGATTCTGGAGCAGATAATAGAGAGCCGAATGGCGAAAAAGAAAATTATGAATCTTCTTGTTGGCGATCAGCGGCCGGGGCATGGTCTGAAATTTGGCTTCGGTGAACCCAGAGGTATCCATGTCATTGATATACCACTGATACAGGACGAAATCAGGCTGGATGTCGCTGACAAAAGAGGCGTGGCGAATGTGGTGATTCAGGTTGAAGCCGCAGACACCGGCGTTAATCACCTCGACCGGCAAGCCAGGCGCTTGTCGCTGAAAGAGATTGGCGATTTTTTCGGTGAAGCGTTGACTGGCCGGGAATACCCCCTGGCCATAGGTGAATGAATCCCCCCGAACCACAATCCGATACCGCTTGTCGGCCGCTTGATAAAACAGCGGCCCGCGCAGCTTGAAGGCGTTGCGCTCGGCGAGAAAACGCGGCATCGAGGCCTGCGAAAAATACGATAGGCTATCGGCGGTTGATAAAACATCGCGGTAATACCAGCGCAACCCCCCTTCACTCAGCAAAAGCAACGTGCCTAACAGAATCGCCATAAAAAAAGCGGCGACAAAAAAACGCCGAAAAAAACCCGGCCTTGTTGACGGATTCTCGCCTTGACCGCCCGAATCCTGACTCATAAACCATGTTCCCGCAATTTTTCCACCAACTCGCATTGCGTGGGCGTCAGGCTTTTCGGCACCGCCACCGCGATTTGCACATAGAGGTCGCCGCGTTCGCCGATTGGCCCAACCGGCATCCCAAACCCTTTGATGCGCAGCCGCGTGTCGCCGCCGGAGCCGGGCGGCACCTTGATTTTGAATTTTTTCTTATCCAGCGATTCAACTTCCAGGGAACAACCCAGGCAGGCATCGGCGAAACCAATGCTCTTCGTGACGATCAAATCATCGCCCTCGCGCTGAAAGATAGGATGCGGCGCGATCTCGATCTTCAGATACAAATCACCGGCCGGGCCGCCATAGGCGGAAGGGTTGCCCTGCTCGCGCAGGCGCAGTTTTTTACCGGCCTCAATGCCTTTAGGAATTTTCACCGAAACATTCTGGGTCTGCGAGCCGCGCCGGAGCGAAATATTGCGCTCGGCCCCGTGCAGCACGTCTTCCAGATTGACGACAATCTGCGAATGCAGGTCTTCGCCCTTATCGGCACCGCCATAAGCGCCGCCAGCCGTCCGGCCACCGCCCGCGTTCTGAAAAAAGGAAAAGCGGCCGTCATCGGCGCCGCCCATATTCATATTGGTGTGGAAGCGCGCGCCGCCGCCCGCGCCAGTCTGGCCGCCGAAACCGAACTGGCGCAGAATGTCGCCCAGGTCGAAATTGCGGAATATATCTTCCTGCGAATAACGCTGCCGGAAATCGGCGGAACCGAAGGTGTCGTACTGCTTGCGTTTTTCCGCGTCCGACAAGACGGCGTAGGCTTCACTGATTTCCTTGAATTTTTCCTCGGCCTTTTTGTCGCCGGGATTTTTATCAGGATGGTATTTCAGCGCCAGTTTGCGATAGGCTTTTTTTATCTCTTCCGGGCTGGCGGTTTTGGCCACACCCAGCACATCATAATATTCCATGCTCTCCCCCTGTCCCGCGTCGCGAGAGGTTGACAATTTTCGCCCCAGACAATAGGAACCAAAGGGAAAGTCGTCAAGAATGGCGGCCAGGAGGGCCATAAGCGGACAAAAAAAGCGCCTCCGGTCGGAAGCGCTTGTGCGAGAGCGGCGGGAAATGCGCGGATTTTCGTCTCAGAACGGCACTTCGCCGGTGCCACCGCCATAGCCGCCGCCAGCCTGTTCATCCGGGAACGGCGGTTCCTGGTACGAACCACTACTCTGGCGTCCGCCTTCGCCGCCTTTCGGTGTCAGCATTTTCATGTCGCGGGCGACGATTTCCGTGGTGTAACGGTCAGCGCCTTCTTTGTCCTGCCATTTGCGGGTCTGGATTTTGCCTTCGATGTAGACCTTTGAGCCTTTATGCAGGTATTCACCGCAGATTTCCGCAAGTTTGGCCCAAGCGACGATGCGGTGCCATTCGGTCTGCTCCTGCATCTGGCCGTCCTGCCCTTTCCAGCGCTCGGTGGTGGCGACGTTGAAAGAGGCGACGGCGGTGCCGCTCTGGGTATAGCGCACTTCCGGGTCGGCGCCCAGATTGCCGATGAGAATCGCTTTGTTGATCATGATGTTGTCCTCTGGTGGGGTGAAATCGAGCAAGCGCGCGAACATAAAAAATTCTGGCGGCTGGCGAGCAGGCGCTATAGTATCCGGCGACCGGGAAAAACACACCAAATTATCACATCCGCCATGGCCATACCTAACCTAGAAGATACCGCCACCTGGAGCATATTCCATGCCAAAATGTGCCGCGATTGCCGCGCCCTGTGTTGCCGTCTGCCGGTGGAAGCGACGGCCGACGATCTCATCGGCATGGAATTATTAAGTGATTTTGACCGTCAGGAAAAGCCGCGTTCGCTCGCGAAACAGTTGAAAAAACGCGGCCTCATCGACCATTTTCACGCGAAATCCGGAAAATTCACGCTGGCGCGCCGGGCCAACGGCGACTGTCTGTTTCTCAATGAAGAAAGCCGCCGCTGCGCCATGTACGAGAAACGCCCGGCCACCTGCCGCAATCATCCCCAGGTCGGACCGCGACCGGGGTTTTGCCCATACCAAAGACCATGAACGCCTCGCGCGCCAAACTCCGCGCCGCCATCCTGTCGGTCGCGACCGCTCTCAGTCTCGCCGTGGTCAAATGCGCGGTGGCGCTGGCCAGCGGCTCGCTGGCGGTTCTCGCTTCGGCCATTGATTCGATGCTTGACATTCTCATGTCGGGACTAAATCTGCTGGCCATTCGCCAGGCGGCGCAACCCGCTGACAAAAACCATGCCTATGGTCACGGCAAATTTGAAAGCATGGCCAGCCTGATCCAGGCTCTCATTATCGGCGGTTCCGGAGTTTGGATTTTTATCGAATCAATCCAGCATCTTATCGCCGTTCAGGTCGCGCCGACCCATCTAAACGAAGGCATCGCCGTGTTAGCCGCCGGGGCCGCCATTTCGCTCCTGGTCAGTTTTTATCTGAAAAAAGTCGGTCAGGAAACCGCCTCAACGGCGCTTGCCGCCGACGCCCTGCATTTCCGCATGGACGTCTTCACCAATCTGGCGCTGTTGTCAGGATTGTACGCGATGCGCTTTTTTGCCTTGCCACGACTCGACGCGATTTTGTCGTGTCTGGTCGCCATCTATATTTTTCGCGAGGCGATTCTGCTCATCCGCCAGGCCCTGCGCGACGCCCTTGATGAACAACTGCCAGAAGATGTCCTGACCCGCATTGAAGAGGCGGCGCGGCTCGGTGAACAGGAATTTTTCCGCATCCACAACCTACGCACACGCGCCATCGGCAGCCGCAAGATGATTGACTTTCACTTAAATGTCTGCGAATCGCTGACCGTCGCCACCGCCCATCGTATCACGGACCGCATCGAGCGGGCCATTCAGAGAGAGTTGGGCGACGCCGACGTGACAATCCATATCGAACCCTGTGAAGAACGTTTCTGCCAGGCTGGCGCGGCGTGGCGACAAGCCATTCCTTTGGCGCCGCCTTGTTCATCCTGCAAGGAACACTGATTTCTCCGTTCGCCATACCATCGCCGACTTCGACATCTCGACCAACTCACCGCGCCGCGCAGTCCAAACCAGTCCAAACCAGTCCAAACAATTGGAGCGCTGATCGGCGTTTGCAAAAAAAAAATCAGGAGCGTTTTATGCTATCGACAAAGAACATCGGTTTTATTGGCGGCGGCAATATGGCGGCGGCTTTCATCGGCGGCCTGGTCGAGTCGCAGGCCGCGCCTGCCGCCCATATCATCTGCTCGGATGTGCGTGAAGAAGCGCGGCAGGATTTGGCCAAGCGTTTCGGCGTCGGCGTCACCCACGACAACCTTGAAGTCATCCGCCGCTCGGAGATTGTCGTCTACGCCGTCAAACCACAGGTTCTGCCGCAAGCGCTGCGCGAAACCGCCAAAGCCGTCGATGCGACCAAGTTAATCATCTCGATTGCCGCCGGTGTTCCTTTGGCGGCCATTGCCCTGGGCCTCGGTAAATCCGATGAGGATCTGCGGCTCATCCGCGTTATGCCTAACATCTGCGCTTTGGTCGGCGAAAGCGCCACCGCCATCGCCACCGGCGCGGGGGCGCGGCCCGGCGACGCCGATTTGGCAAGCGCGCTCTTTAACGCGGTCGGGAAAAGCCTGGTCATCGGCGAACATCTGCTCGACGCCTTCACCGGCCTGTGCGGCAGCGGCCCGTCCTATGTTTTTCTGATTATCGAGGCATTAGCCGACGCCGGTGTCAACATGGGCCTTTCGCGACAGGACGCCCTGCTTCTGGCCGGACAAACGCTGTTTGGCTCAGCCAAAATGCTTCTCGACAGCGGCGAACATCCGGCGCAATTGCGCGACCGCGTGACTTCACCAGGCGGCACCTCAATCGCTGGCGTTCATGCCCTGGAACAGGGCGCTCTTCGCGCCACTCTGATCAACGCGGTGGCGGCGGCCACGGAACGGTCGCGGCAATTGGGGCGGGCAATGGCGGAAAATTTCAGCGGATAAATCGCCGATTGTACTGAGAAAAACCTTCTTTTTGGCCTTTCCGCTCTTGGCGGCTCTTTCCAGGCAGGCGGGAATGTGAAGTGAAAATCTTTATTCCCCGGCCAGCATAAACCTCGAAAACGTCAATGCGTTGTATATAGGCAAGGGCATGGCGCAGGAGGAACGGATAACCGAATTAAACCGCCTTGCCCGCCAACAGCTTACACAATTGCTCGGCAATAACAGCGTCAAGGGCATGAAAGCACTCGATCAGAAGAAAACGGAGGAATAACGATATGCAGAAACTTGAATTGACTTGGATTGGCAAAGGGCAAGAGCCGGCGGTTGAGCCACGCATACTGCTTCACGACGCTTCCCGCGACTACGGCGACCCAAATGCCGACAATATGCTTATCCACGGAGATAACCTTCTGGCACTCAAGGCTTTGGAACAGGAATTTGCCGGGCGGGTGAAGTGTATCTATATCGACCCGCCGTATAACACAGGCAGTGCCTTTGAGCATTATGACGACAATCTCGAACATTCGACATGGCTGTCGCTTATGGTTCTTCGTCTTCAGATTCTACGCAATCTTTTAAGCGAGGATGGAAGCATATGGATTAGCATAGACGATGACGAAGGGCATTAGCTCAGCTTCCATAACTAAGTTGGGTAAGAACGAAAATGTGAATACAGACATCCTTGAAAAAATATGCAAGGCATTAGACTGCGACATTTCTGACATCATGGAAATGACAGAAGAGCTTAAAAAATGAGGTAGGAGGAGAAAGGTATGGCAGATTATACGCCGCATCAGGTTCGGTACTTTGCCGAGCAGATTATGTTGCAACGTCCGCAGTCCAGCATTGATGGGCTTGCTTCGGCTATGTCCGGCGTGAAGGTCGACCTAAATCCACATCAGGTTGATGCGGCGTTATTCGCTCTGCAGTCCCCGCTGTCAAACGGCGCATTGCTTGCAGACGAAGTTGGTCTTGGTAAGACAATTGAGGCGGGGCTTGTGCTTGCCCAAAGCTGGTCGGAACGTAAGCGCCGAATTCTGCTCGTCGTGCCAGCGTCCCTTCGAACCCAGTGGAGAGCAGAACTCGCCGATAAGTTCTATATAGACTCGGCCATACTCGAATCCAAGAACTATAACAAAGCAAAAAAGGAGGGTTCGCTGAACCCCTTCGATATCCGAGACCAAGTGGTCATCTGCTCCTTCAATTTTGCCTCGCTAAAGGAAAACGATGTTCACGCTATGCCGTGGGATTTGGTGATAATAGATGAGGCGCACCGCCTACGCAATGTATATAAATCGGGGAACGTGACAGGCAAAAAGCTTCGTCGTGCACTCGTGGGGAAAAAGAAATTGTTGCTTACGGCGACCCCGCTCCAAAACAACCTTATGGAACTCTACGGTTTGGTGAGCATCATTGATGAACACGTCTTTGGTGATGCCAGAACTTTCCGCGATATGTATGTGTCTGTTTCAAACGAGGAAATCCGCAACCGCTCGCTGAAGGCGAGGCTGGCGGCATTTTGCAAACGCACCCTTAGAAAACAGGTGACTGAATATGTCAACTACACAAGCCGAATCGCCATCTTGCAAGAATACACCCCGACGGCGGACGAGGAAAAGTTATATAACTTCATCTCCGAATACCTCCAGTCCGACAGGCTCTTTGCCTTACCGCAGGGGCAGCGGACGCTAATAACCTTGGTGCTTAGGAAGTTGCTGGCTTCCTCGTCATTTGCCATATCAGGCACACTGAACTCGCTTATTGAGCGGCTTCAGTTGCTCCTGAAAGGATTGGACACGCAGCTTGAATTCAGCGACTACGATACCTTTGACGAGTTGTCGGATGAGCAAGAGGACGGGGAAGACCCTTTGACCGCAGGTCTTGAGCAAGACCGTGCCGCCGTAGCCGAAGAACTCCGGAAACTTATGGAATATGCGGATTTAGCGAATAGTATCACAAACAATGCCAAAGGCGACAACTTGCTTACCGCTCTGCAGCAGGGCTTTGATGAGACGGAAAGCCGTGGCGGTGAGCGCAAGGCGGTCATCTTCACCGAGTCAAGACGCACACAGGAGTACCTACTGCGTCTGCTTTCCGACAACGGCTATGATGGACAAATTGTCTTTCTGAACGGCTCAAACAACGACGATATATCCAAGCGCATCTACGGCGAGTGGAAAGAACGGCATAAGACTGATGGTGTAATGTCCGGCTCACGGCAAGCCGATATGAAAGCAGCGGTAGTCGAAGAGTTCCGAGACAAGGCGAGCATCCTAATCGGAACGGAAGCCGCCGCCGAGGGCATCAACCTCCAGTTTTGCAGTTTGATTGTGAACTATGACCTGCCGTGGAATCCGCAGCGCATTGAGCAGCGCATCGGTCGCTGCCATCGGTATGGACAGAAAAATGATGTGGTGGTTATCAACTTCCTCAACAAGAAGAACGCCGCCGATGTCCGTGTTTATGAGCTGCTCGACCAGAAATTCCGCCTGTTCAGCGGGCTGTTTGGCTCCTCGGATGAGGTGCTTGGCTCCATTGAATCAGGCATGGATTTCGAGAAGCGTATAGCCGAGATATACCAGACCTGCAAGACGACGGACGAGATACAGCACGAATTTGACGAGTTGCAGGAAGAACTGTCCGAGCGCATCAATGAGAAAATGACCGCCGCAAGACAGTCTATCCTTGAAAATTTTGACGAGGAAGTCGCCGCCCGGCTGAAAGGCTGTCAACAGGACACCCTCGCAGGGTTGGATAAGTTCAGCCGTTGGCTCTGCAACTTCTTCATCATGCGCGGCGGGGAAAGGGTGAAGCCGCTTGACCGATGGCGTTTCTCCTATCGTGTAAACGGCTCCAGCGTCACCTATAACGTGCAATGGAAGGATGCCGAGAAACAAGGCGACATCTTCCTGCGTAGAGATGACCCGATTTGCCAGAAGTGGCTCGGACAGGCGTTGGAAACCCCACTGCCATCAGCGACTATCAGATTTAACCACACAGGCTCTCAAGAACACCGCATCAGTTTTTTGGAGAACCATCCCAACCTTCGCGGCATCCTGTCGGTCGATAAACTGGTATACGTAGGCTTTGGCACTGAAGAACACTTGATATTCAGCATCGTCACGGAAGACGGTACGGAAGTCGACGACGATATGGTCAACCGTATTATGGAACTGCCTGCGACCGTCGTTGGCGAGGAGGGTGCGGAAGCTGAGGGATTGGACGCTTTGCGTCAAGCTAATATGGAGCGGCAGAAAGCCGAGATAGAACGTATCAACAAGGAATATTTCCTTGCTGAGTGCGCCAAGCTGGACGCTTTCAGCGAAGACCTCAAAGAGGGATTACAGCGGGAGTTGAAAGACCTCAACAAGGAAATCACCGAAAAGAAGCGGGCGTTCAAAGCAAGCACCGACAAACCGCTCGCCGAGATGCTTGAGATGAAAGAAGAGGTCAGCCGTCTGGAGGAAAAGCGAAAGAAGCTGCGGCGCGAGATTTACGACCGAGAAGACGAAATTGACAGCAAGAACGAGAAACTGCAGGACGAGATACGCTCCAAGTTGGAAGGCTCTTCGACCATAGAAAATATTATGACCATCTCGTTCGAGATAGTTTGAGATTACGGAGGAACACACAATGCAAAAACTGGAACTCACTTGGATTGGCAAAGGGCAAGAACTCGCCGTGGAGCCGCGCATATTGTTACACGACGCTTCGAAAGACTGCGGCGACCCAAATGCCGATAATATGCTTATCCACGGAGATAATCTACTTGCGCTAAAGGCACTTGAGCAGGAGTATGCCGGGCGGGTGAAATGCGTGTATATCGACCCGCCGTATAATACGGGCAGTGCTTTCGAACACTATGACGATAATTTGGAGCATTCAACGTGGCTAACGCTCGTGGTTCCACGTCTGCAGATTCTTCGCAATCTATTATCGGAGGATGGCAGTATATGGATTAGTATTGATGATGATGAAGGGCATTACCTCAAAGTGCTTTGCGATGAGATTTTCGGAAGACAAAATTTCATCAACACGGTTATTTGGGAAAAGAAGTATTCACCTCAAAACGATGCTAAGTGGCTTTCAGATAGCCATGATTTCGTGCTTGTATATGCAAAACGCAAAGAAATATGGCGTCCTAATCTTTTGCCTCGAAGTGAGGCGATGAATAACAGGTATAAGAATGTTGATAATGACCCACGAGGAGATTGGAAACCAGGAGACTTATCTGTCAAAACATATAATGCGAATACTGATTATCTGTCAAGTTCCGCCTGTTTATAGACCTGTTTAACAAACAGATCAGGCTGTTGCGCGTACCATGATTTGAGTGCATCGATGGGGGATTGGTAGCCGATGGCCCGTTGCGGGATGA
>JAITSS010000001.1 GCA_031287565.1 Desulfobulbaceae bacterium | reverse complement strand
ACGAAAAGCCAGAGGCTATGGCAGAAAACACTTCGCCACCATCGCCTTCCTCCTGACAGGAAAACTCAACCTGCAAAAACTCAACCCTTTCTTACCCACCCGTTTTGGGTGAGAACCTGCGTGATGTTCTGTCCATAGAGTGGGTAGCCCTTGTCGATTTCTTTCAGCGCATCTTCAATCTCTTGGACGGAGCAACGTAAATCGGAAGCAATAGTTCGTAACACACTTTTTCTCGGAAGAGGGAGTTTTGCGTTCTTAATCATCTGCAACTTCTGCGAGCTTGAATACAGATGATCCACGACCGTTCCTTTTCTGATGCGTGATTCAGGCGGAATGACCAGGGCACTGCGTGTTTGAGGCATATGAACGCGAGCGTCATTGATTTCCAGTACAGAGGCAAAATCGTCCTTGTCTACTTCGGCATCTTCCTTGATCCAGGGTTGCCGCCATGCCGTGTAAGGAATTTTTATATCATCGTTAAAAACGCTTGTTGCCTTGCAATGCTCACACTGCAACTGGCGACCTGTTGCCCCCTTGTCCTTCAGGCTCAGATATGGTTCATGCCAATCGGCGCGGCACTGCTTCTGAGTCGGCGTATTTGTATTTTGGTGTGCAAGCCAATGCCAGGGCACATCCGCCATGTGACCTTCGGCGTGAATTAAAACCCATGGCACTTGCTCAAGCTTTGGCTTGTTTTCGCATTTCTGACAGCGTGGCTTTTCATTCGCCGACAGCCCTCGCCATGGCTTGTAATGCAGTAGGCCACATTTGGGGTTTGGGCAATACATCCAGGATGGAAAGCGTAGTGCCGGCACGCACACGCCCTCGACCTGTCCGTTATCCTTCTCGGTCGCAACAGGGGGTTCGCGCAGTTCCTGTTCAATGCCAAGAGCGGAGCGAACACCATCCACATAACGAATCGGCTCACCCGCAGGATTTCCATTCCTGTCTGTCCACTCGCGGGTATCTTTGACGGTCATCAGATAATCCGGGCCGCGCACAATGGCACCCACTGAACAATGGCGCAGCAAGTGCGATAGCCGCACGGGGATGAACTCGCTTTTTTTACTCATAATGGTTTCAGAAGTGCGGAATCCTCAACGTTACGCATGGATTGCAGGGTTGCCCACAGTCCTTTGATCTGATCGTCGTGGTTGTAAAGTAGACGATCCGCATTGTTAACGTTGGCACGCTCATGGTAATTTAACTGGCGTCTGAATTCTTTGCAGAGTACCGCTTCCCTGTGCCATTGCTCAACCAAGCGATCAATATGCGCTACGGTTTCCGAGGCTCGTTGCGGGTCTGCCTGTTTGCATCGTCGTTTCAGGATCTCTACGACTTTTTTTATATCATCATCGCCAGAATCAAATTTCCCTGCCTTGTTGTTGCCCAGCAGAAGCCGCCCTGCATGACGAATGACAATCACCAGCGCCGCATGCAGCGCACGGGTACGCGCCTGGTAGGTGTAAGGGGTAACACTGGTGGGTTCCACGAAACGGTAAAAAGCCTCGTGATAGGGGCGAAAGCTTTCGTAATGCGACAGGCTACGCGCCTGGTCGCGGTAATAGTTGGCAAACACCAAACCTGGCACCTCACTGCGCCCCACCCGGCTGCTGGCCTGAATGTATTCCGCTGTGGTCAGAGGTTGCCCATTAACAATCATCAGGGCAAGGCGAGCGACATCCAGCCCGACAGAAACCATATTGGTCGCCAGCACAGCATCAAGGCATTCCGTATGGTGGCGGTCATATTCCAGGCGAGCAAAAGTTTGGGCATTTTCTTCGGCAGTGGAAATGCTGGTTAGTT
This sequence comes from Desulfobulbaceae bacterium, assembly GCA_031287565.1. Classification (GTDB taxonomy): domain Bacteria; phylum Desulfobacterota; class Desulfobulbia; order Desulfobulbales; family Desulfocapsaceae; genus UBA8130. The sequence goes on along the minus strand of JAITSS010000001.1, from coordinate 80,252 downwards.
GGCGAATACGTGCGCTGGGACGCTCAATCGGGTCGGTATTTGCCGGATTTTCCGAGCTACCCTCTTTTATTTTCTGCTTCAGTTCTTCTTTGAGCCGCCTCAACACATCCCGCACACTGATACTGAAGGCGTTGTGACTGTCGCCCACGCCCTTCAAACTGCCGTGGTAGACCACCTGTGTCCACCAAGCGTCGAGTAGTTCATTTCTATCTGGATCCGCCTTAAAAACTACATCGGGAGCCGCCAATAATGCTGCTGCCAGCGGCGCCATACATTGCTGGCGATTTCGCATGGGCGCTAGATAGCCCACATACATTCGTCCGGGACGTTCTTGCAGGGGCACGGTACGAGCAAAATACGAGTCGTCACAAGACAAGCCGGGTGGTGGAAAAACAGCCAGATCACGTCCATACAGGCGCTTTACCTGCTGATCTGCCATACGAATGGTAGCAGTGGAGGCGATGTATTTCGGGTGAACACCACGCACTTGCAGAACCGTGTCCAGCGCGGCCTCGTACAATCCAGCAACAGAACCCAGCGCCCCGGCAATCAGATGCAGTTCATCCTGGATAATCAGTTCCGGCGGACGATTGTTACCGACACCGAAGAAAGCATTAGCTCGCTCATCCCAAGCCAGACGCGCAAATTTGTCAATGGTGGCGATCAGCAAGGTAGGTGGCTGCTGATAGAGTGCTTCATCTATCACATTGCAGGGCAGTATGTTCTGGTCATTTTTACCGAAATCGCACTCACTATTCGTGCAACAAAAGTGAAATTTGCTCTCTGTCGCGATGAAACTCTCTGGTACGCTAAAAGGCGTACCGCACCAAGGACAGTTTTCCAGTACTAGCTTACGTGATACGCCACTATTCCCATTCTTAGCTCTCTCAACCAATTCTTTGGCATCTTCAAAACGATTCGGGCTTGTGGCTTCACCGACCCACATCCCTATCGTAATCGGTTCGCCATCCTTCAAGCTGGGGACGCGACGACGAATCAACTCCAGCGCACAAATCATCCGGGTGGCACGCACAAATTGCTGTGCGGTCAGCAATCGCAACGTGTAGCGCATGAGTACGGTCGTTCCTCCACCAGAAGCGGGGTTGGTGAGCCTGCGCCAGACGATGAGAAAAGCGATCAAACCCAGATACGCTTCAGTCTTGCCCCCGCCGGTAGGGAACCAGATCAAATCGACTATATCCCGGTCTTCAACATCTTCTCGGATAGCGGACTCAACCACGGTCAAGATGAAGGCCAACTGGAAGGGACGCCAGCGATAGTCGTTGTCGTCCCGTTGTTTGCCATGCACACGATCAGCTTGGCGCATTTGATCCAGCATCGCTTGGTTAGCCAGTCGGAACGATTCGGCTGCGTTGTGGTCCTTCCGGAGCAAAGCCACGCCTCGGCGCATGCGTTCAAGGGTTTTCCCCATGCGGGTGGTAATGCGTTTTGCCGCTGCTTGTTCATCGGCTTCAAGCCCATCAATTTGTACGTTCTGAGTAGCACCCAATGTTGCATATTTCTCAACGAACAAGTCGAGTTCCTGGAATATTTCTACTGTGGTTTCGCTTTGTGCCAGATGAGCGAATCCAAGCACACTGTTGTCTTCCCTCGCCACATCGGCAGTGACCTGCGGCACTTCAACTATCGGCAAAAAATCGGTGGAGATTTCCTTAACACGACCCCGTTCCACTTTCCAATCCACCGCCGCGCCGTGGCCAATGGCATAAATATGGTGGCGCTTGTACTGAAGTTCCAGCTCTTGCTCTTCTTCACTCAACAGGGATTTATTTACGCTTGGATAGACGCCAATTTCGCCAGCTTCCAGGAAGCAGCGAAGATTAACCTCAAACAGGGTCGCTTCGTTCAATCCTTTCGTATAGTCTTTAGCGGATGTGCCTTCGTTACTCAAATTTTGTTTATTGAACAAAGAAACTGTGACAATCCAGCCCTTCTGAAAGGGTCGCCACAACACGTCGATACTTGCCTTTCCATTCAGCACATCTTCACGCTGATTTACCGGAGCTGACGAATGCTGTTGAACTGGACTCGTGAATGTCTTTGCAGTTTCATCTCCATCAATGGCGCTGCGCTTATATTCATTACGGAATCGGCCTGCCTCGTCCCGTTCGCCTGTCCTCTCGTAGTGTGCAGCGGAACATATGACCTGAAATTGGATTTCTTTGCCACACGCGAAAAATGAGAACCCGACGGACGACGGCGGCATGTAGCGACGACGCTTCGTTGCGGACTCGGCACTCTTCTCAGAGCTTGTATCTTCGCCCAAGCCCTCGGCTTCATCGTCATCCTCACTTTCCGAGGCCGGGTCGACGCCTTCCTGATCCTGTGTAATCGGAAACAAGATACCTGTTGGGTACCGATCCAAAGGCGATCCACGTAATATGTCCTGCTCTGATGCCGGCCCGATAAGTTGCTCGCATAGCCACTTCAGAAGCCTTTTCCGTCCCTCTACGTAAATGTTATTCATTATTTGCTAATTGCCCTGATGTCGGCGAATGCAGTCATCAAGTTGACTGCGGGGTCGTGTATCGTTGTTTCTGTAAATTTGTTTTTGGTTAGCCGCTGTGTCGGCCTTGGCTTGCGAGGGCGGGCCATATCGGGTTTTCTGTTTGGAGACCAATCCATGACAGAAAGGAGGCCGATATGACCCGCCAAACCGAATGTACTGTGCCAGAAGTGATTCTTCAATTGCTTTCATAACCGGACGGATTGTCGCAAGTGGCTGAAGTTATGCGTATTCTTCTGGATCAAGCCATGCTCGCCTCAGCGCTCCCAGGTCATAGGCGCCGCTCCATATCAACGTTGTGACAGAGGGAGAACATGTCCGATAAGACTATAAAAATTCTTGAAAAACAGCGGGAAGATCTGCTGGTGCGGGTCTTGAAAAAGCACGAGGAGATGGAATCGTCCCGCTTTTTCACCGAGCGCATCCTGTCTGGCCTGGCGGAATTTTTCATCCTGTTTGACCGCGATTTTCATATCATCCAGGTCAACCGCGAATTCCTGCGGCGCACCGGTTATCCGCCGCCGAACGAGCGGCCGCTGGAGTTGGACGTTCTGTTCGCCCACAGCGCCGGTGTTAAAATCCGCGCCATGCTGCAAAATGAAGAACAGGGCGAAATGGAAGCCGGGTTGCGCACCCTCGCAGGCGATTTGCTGCCGGTGAAAATCCGCGCCGCCAGCCACATCACCACCGATGGACGGTTGTTGCATATGCTGATTCTCACCGATTGCAGCGAATTTTATGAAATGATGGCGCAACTCTACGATGGCCAGCGGCAGATCATCCATTCCAGCCGCCTGGCCAGTCTCGGCGAGATGGCGGCGGGCATCGGCCACGAACTGACGCAGCCCTTAAACGCCATTTTGCTGTTCGCCAAAAACGCCCTGAAGGCGCTCGACACGCCCGGCGATCATCGTGAGATGATTAAAGAAAATCTGCATATCATCATTGATCGCGTCAACAAGGCCGCCTCGATCATCGGCACCATGCGCAGCTTTGGCCGCAAGGTCGAATCCGACCTGGCGCCAATCGAACTGAATGCCTTAATCCGCAAAATTCTTGCCTTCCTTGACGCGCAGTTGCGGCTTGGAGAAATCGAAGTTGAGCTGGCGTTGACCGACGCGCCCTGTCTGGTTCTTGGTGTTGATGTCCGACTGGAGCAGGTCTTCCTCAACCTGGCCCAGAACGCCATTCTGGCCATGGGTCGCGTGGCTTCGCCCAGGTTGCTTATCGCCACCCGCTTCGCCGAAAGCCTGAATATGGAAAGCCTGCGCCTCGAATCGAAGGTATTGGTGACGGTGGCTGACAACGGTTGCGGCATTGCGTCGGAGCATCTGAAAAAAATTTTCGACCCTTTCTTCACCACCCGCGAAGCCGGTTTGGGCACCGGCCTGGGACTTTCCATCGTCGATAAAATCGTGCGGGGCTTTGACGGCCATATCGAGGTGGAAAGCGTGGTCGATCAAGGCGCGTGTTTTTCCGTGTATCTGCCCCATTATCAGGAAAAATGAGGAAAAAAACGATCATGAGCGATGAGCGTGAGACAGAGGAGGCGCCGGTCATCATGGTGGTTGACGACGACCTGTATTTGTTATCGGCATTACGCCAGACTCTGACCATGGGCGGCTATCGGGCGCGGACATTCGCCAGCCCGCGCGAGGCCTTGGCCAGCCTGGAATATGCCGAGTACGCGGCGGCCCTGGCCGATATCCGGATGCCGGAGATGAGCGGCATGGCTCTGTTAGAAACGCTTCTGGCCAAAGACGCCGATTTGCCGGTGATTTTGATGACCGGTCACGGCGATGTGGCGATGGCGGTTGAGGCGATGAAAAAAGGCGCCTACCACTTTTTGCAAAAACCGGTTGATGACGACATCATTTTCGCGACCCTGGCGCGGGCCATTGAGCGGCGGCGCTTGGTGGCGCAAAACCGTCAGCTTGCGCGGCAAGTGGTGGTCAGCCGTCACAACCGCGTCCAGTTCTGCGGTTTGAACGGCGGCCACCCGCTGATGCTGGCGCTATACGCCCAGATTGAGGCCATCGCCCCGGAAAAAGACCCGGTGTTGATCAGCGGCGAAACCGGCGTCGGCAAGGAATTGGTGGCGCAGGCGCTGCACCGCCTGGGGCGTGACGAGGGCGCGCCTTACGTGGCGGTGAATATGGGCGCGATGCCCGCTGAGATGATCGAATCGGAATTGTTCGGCCATGAAAAAGGCGCGTTCACCGGCGCGACGGTGAAAAAGATCGGGAAATTTGAATACGCGGCGGTCGGCACCTTATTCCTTGATGAAATCTGTTCGATGCCGCTTCATTTGCAGGCGAAACTGCTGCGGGTGTTGGAAGAGCGGGCCTTCACGCGCTTGGGTGGCAACGTCGCCATCCCATTGAAAGCGCGGGTTGTCGCCGCCACCAACCGCGATTTGGCCGTGGAAACGCGACAAGGGGCGTTTCGTCAGGATTTGTATTTTCGTCTGAACGTTTTGCCGCTGACGGTACCGCCGCTCCGCGACCGCCGCTCCGACATCCCGCTTCTGGCCGAATTTTTCCTGCAAGAATACCTTGCTGACGGCAGAAGTGTTTGCCGCGAATTTTCGCCGGGCTGGGCGCGGGCGCTTGCGGCGCGGGCTTGGCCAGGCAATGTCCGCGAGCTACGCAATTATGTGCGCCGCGCCTGCGTTTTGGGACCGGTTGAAGAGGAAGACGCCGGGCAAGAGTGGGAACATTCGGCCAACCTGTCCGATCAAACGCCGCCCGATTTGGTGGCCAGGCGGCAGTCGATGCCGTGGAAAGAGTTCATGGAGCGGCAGGAATGCCACTATCTTGAGGAAATGCTAAAGGACAGCGGCGGTCAGGTCAATCTCGCCTGCCGCCGCATGGCGATTTCCCGCAAAAGCCTGTACGACAAAATCAATAAGTACAAAATCGACCTGGGGCGTTTCCGCGCCGTGGGAAAAGAAGTGAAGACGAAATGAATTGTTTGCGCCGACAAAAGTAAAACAACAGCATCGGAGAAGTATCGTCTATTATCGAGTATTCAGGCGCGATTCATAGGGAAGAGCGCTTTGTGAAAAAAACAGGAGATCAGATCATGCGCGTGCTTATGCTCAACGGCAGTCCCCACAAAAACGGCTGCACCTTCACGGCCTTAAGCGAGGTGGCGGCGCAACTGGAGCGGGAAGGCATCGAAACAGAAATCGTTCATGTGGCGAAAAAGGCGATTCGCGGCTGTATCGCCTGCGGCAAATGCCAGACGACCGGCCACTGCGTTTTTGATGACGATGGGGTCAACGAATGTGTTGATAAACTGAAGGCCGCCGACGGTTTGGTCGTCGGTTCGCCGGTGTATTACGCCGGGCCGAACGGCGTTTTGTGTTCGTTTCTCGACCGGATGTTTTTCGGCAAGTCGGCGGCCTACGCCTACAAACCGGCGGCGGCGGTGGTCAGTTGCCGACGCGGCGGCGCCAGCGCCACCTTTGATCGGCTGAATAAGTATTTTACCATCGCCAATATGCCGGTGGTCTCGTCGCAGTATTGGAACTCGGTGCACGGCAATACCCCGGATGAGGTGCGGCAAGACCTGGAGGGTTTGCAGATCATGCGCACCTTGGGCTTGAATATGGCCTGGCTTTTGAAATGTATCGAACTGGGGAGAAAAACCTATCCCTATCCCAAGCGGGAAGACCCGGTGATGACCAATTTCGTGCGCTGACAGGCGTGATTTACAGCAACACCAGATTGTCGCGGTGCATGACTTCGTCGCTGTCTTTATAGCCGAGGATGGCGGCGATCTGGTCGGAGCGCGCGCCCTGGATGCGCCTGGTGTCGGCGGCGGAATAATTGATCAAGCCGACCGCCACCGCCGCGCCGGTTTTATCCAGGCAGCGCACGGCGTCGCCGGGGCCGAAATCGCCGCGCGCCTCGACGATGCCGGACGGCAGTAAACTTCTTCCTTTTTTTGTCAGAGCGATACAGGCGCCGTCATCGAGAATCAGCTCGCCTTTTGGTTTCAAGGCGTAGGCGATCCAATGTTTGCGGCTGTGGAGCGGGTTTTTCGCCGGGAAAAAGAACGAACCGATATTTTCGCCGGTGAACAGTCGTTGTATCACCTGTTCTTCGCGCCCCGGCCCGATGAATGAAGCGCCGCCCCGCGCCGCGACCATCTTGGCGGCGCGGACTTTTGTGGCCATGCCGCCGGTGCCGACGCCGCTGGCGCTTTTGCCTAGCATGGCTTCAATCTCTTCATTGATTTCAACGATATTGGCGATTGGTTCCGGACAGTCGAATTGTTCCGGCGGCGCTGGGTAGAGACCATCGACATCAGTCAGGCAGATAAACAGATCGGCCTCGATCAGGTTGGTGATTAAAGCGGCGAGGCGGTCGTTGTCGCCGAAACGCAACTCTTCGACTGAGACGGTATCGTTTTCGTTGATGATGGGCAGAACGCCGAAACGCAGAAGCGTCGTCAGGGTGTTGCGGATGTTCAGATAGCGGTGGCGGTGGTCGAGGTCGTCGTGGGTTAACAAAACCTGGGCGATGGTGGTGTCGCGGCGCGAAAAAAATCCGTCGTAGCAGTGCATGAGAATTGATTGCCCGATCGCCGCCAGCGCCTGTTTTTCCCGCAGGTCCGAATCTTGGGTCAGATTGATTTTTCGCCGCCCGGCGGCCACCGCGCCGGAGCTGACAAGAATCACCTCGCGTCCGGATTGGCGCAGAAACAGCAATTCATCGACCAAACGTTCGATGATGGGCAGATTCATGCCACGTTCATCGGTTAAAATGGCGCTGCCGACTTTAACCACAATCCGCCTTGCCTTATCCAGGAGCCGACGACGGACGGCAAGTCCGTCCTGATGGGAAAGCTGACAAGTCATCTTTTGTAATATTGTCGAATTATTTGTTTTTATCCATCTCGGCCAGGCAGGAAAACACCCGTGCTTTCAGCGCGTCGATACCGTCTCCGGTCAGTCCGGAGAGGATCAGCGAGTCGTCGTGGCGCGCCGCAAGCGGTTGCAGGGTTTCGCGCTGCTCGTCGTCAAGCAGATCGGCCTTGTTCAAAACCAGCACCTTGCGACGCCCGGCCAGCTCTTCTTTATAGAGCGCCAATTCACGCTCAATTGTGGCAATGTCTTCAGCGACGGTTTCGGAGGAGCAATCGACGACGTGGAGCAAAATGCGGGTGCGTTCGACGTGGCGCAGGAAGGTGTGACCAAGGCCGACGCCCGCGTGCGCTCCGGCGATGAGGCCGGGAATATCGGCAATGATGCAGGGCGGATAATCGGGCGATTGCAAAACGCCCAGTTGCGGTTCCAGCGTTGTGAACGGGTAGGGCGCGATGCGTGGGTTGGCCGCTGAAAGTTTGGAGAGAAGCGTCGATTTCCCGGCGTTAGGCAGGCCGACCAGCCCAACATCGGCGATCAGTTTCAACTCGACGCGCAACCAACGTCCTTCGCCTGGTTGGCCGGGCGTGGCTGTGCGGGGGGCGCGGTTGATGCTGGAAGCGAAATGGGCGTTGCCGAAGCCGCCGTCGCCGCCCCGGACGACGCGCGCTGTTTCGCCGTCTTTCAGGCATTCAAAAAGTTGTTCACCGCTTTCGGCGTCTGAAACCACCGCACCCAAGGGCACATCGACGACGCAATTGCCGCCACCGGCGCCATGCCGGTCTTTTCCCTGGCCGTTGCCGCCGCGTTCCGCCTTGAAATGAATTTTCTGTTTGAAATCAAGGAGGGAATGCAGGCGTCGATTGGCGCGGATGAACACGCTGCCGCCCCTGCCGCCGTCGCCGCCGTTCGGGCCGCCTTTGGCGACGTACTTTTCGCGGCGAAAACTCACACAACCGCCACCGCCGTCACCGGCCTGAACATGAATTTTCGCGACATCAATAAAGGCCATGGCGAGGCTAACCGGGCATGAGGGGAATGCGAGGGCGAAGCCGCCCTGAACATACAAGAACGCCTGGCCATGCCGAAACATGACCAGGCGTGAAGAAACGCGGAGAACAAAAAAATCAGGTGGCGGGAACGACGTTAACCCGTTTGCGATCTTTGCCGAACGTTTCAAACTGCACCAAACCGTCACTGGTGGCGAACAAGGTATAATCGCGACCGCAACCGACATTTTTACCGGGATGAATTCTGGTACCCAACTGCCGGACGATAATGTTCCCGGCCTTTACTTCTTCGCCGCCGAAGCGTTTTACGCCCCGCCGTTGCCCCTGACTGTCGCGGCCATTGCGTGAGCTGCCGCCCGCTTTTTTATGCGCCATGGTCTTTGCACCTCGTGGCTGTGCCGTCAAACCGTGACGGCGATTAAATAAATGGAAAAAAAATCAGGCCGCCGTGCCAACAATTTCTTCAATTTTCAGAGCGGTGAACGACTGCCGATGTCCGCGGCGCAGGCGATAGCCTTTGCGACGTTTTTTCTTGAAAATGATGACTTTTTTGCCCCGGCCCTGGTGGGCGATCTTGGCCACGACTTTGACATCCTCAAGGACGGGCTGGCCGATGCGGACGTTGTCGCCATCGGCCAACAGGAGCACTTCAGCGAGATCGACAGCCTCGCCAATTTCACCGTCCAGTTTTTCCACCCGCAGCATATCGCCGCAAGCCACCTGATACTGCTTGCCGCCTGTTCGCACTATCGCATACATGCTCAAACCCTCGTTATCTTCCGGCGTAAAGCCGTATTACGCATCCGCGCCAATTCAATGTGAACCGCAAAATCTACCTGGTAGCAGTAAGCCCGTCAACAGCAATCGCCGACGGTGGGAAAAAATCCCCGCGTCCCGCCGCTGGAAAATGAAAAAGGCGGGATGGCCGCAGAGCCACCCCGCCTGGCATGAAACACAGTGAATCAAACCGCGCGCAAGCCGCCGATTCAGAGTTTGACGCTTTCCAGACGCAGTTTCTCGCGCTCCTGGCGAATGGCGCAGGCGCGTTTGAACGCCTCTTTCTTGCCGTGTTTGGCGATTGACACCGAGGTCTTGCCCTGTCGGCCCAGGAGCGTTACCCAACTGACTTCATAGCGATTGAGTTTGTCGTTCAGCCGCACGCCGACCACGCCGGTGCCGGAATTGGAAACCGTGACCATGTGACGGTTGGTGCGCACCTTGCCCAGTTTTTTTTCCGTCTTGTTGCGCCATTCCACGGCGGCTCTCAGGCTGTTTTCTCGGTTGCCGCATTTGCGGTCGGAGAAGAATTTGGAATGGGTTTTTCCTAAGAAACGCACGCGCACATACCAACCATGAGTGCGTTTACTCAGTTGGTCGATTCGCGCGATGTCCTTGTGCTTTTCCGCCGCCGTCACCGGTTGGATAACGATTTTTTCCGTCTGCGCTTGTTCAGTCATTTTTCCACCACCTTGTCTTCGATAAAATGTTACAAAATGAACAGCCCGTCGCTCAAATCGTATTGATGCGCCCAGAACGCTCATTTCGCCTATGTACGCTGGTTGCGATGCGCCCCGCCATTTTGTCTTCCTATCGTCACGGTTGATTTCATCATAGCCGTATTTATGAGGGAAGTACAAGTAAGACTAACCAATTTTGGCCCCGTAAGTACCACAATGTCGCAGACAAGTCAAGCCTGCCATGAACTTTTGGCGATAACCAAGTGTTTGCGCAGTGAGGGTGGTTGCCCCTGGGACAGGGCGCAAACCATTGCCAGCATGGCGCGTTACCTGAAAAACGAGCATGAGGAATTGCTCGCGGCGATTGCCCGTGGCGATACGGACAACCTGTGCGAGGAGCTGGGCGATGTGATGTTCGTCCTGTGCCTGATTGCAAGAATCGCCGAGGAAGAAAAGCTTTTTTCGGTCGAGGATGTCTTCGTCGGCATCGTTGAGAAATTGCGTCGCCGCCATCCCCATGTGTTTGAGCGGCGGATGAACCTGAGCATGGAAGAACTGGATGAGCAGTGGCGGCGCATCAAAGAACAGGAGAAAGCCCACGCTAAAATGCCGCGTCGATGATTGACGCGCTTCGCCCTTCTCGGTACACTGCGCGGCTTCTGTCGCGCGCCGGGCTGTCTTGGCGCGCATTGTGGCCGTTATCCGGCCTTTTCCCTCTTTGCCCTTTTGTCACGAAAGGGACGAACGCATTACAGTCCATAAGGAGGATGCACATGCGCAGGTATGAGATGATCAGTATTTTCCGCCCTGGCCTCGGCGAAGACGCGGTGAGCGCCATTGTCGAAAATACGCGGAAAATTATTGAAGATGCTCAAGGAACGGTCATCAGCGTTGCCCGTTGGGGCATGAAAAAGCTGGCTTATCCGATCAAAAAGGAAAAGCAGGGCCTGTATTATTTTTACGAATACGTTGCCAGTCCCACCGCCGTCGGCGAGATTGAGCGCAAATTCCGCATTGACGACGGCGTGTTGAAATATCTGACCGTCAAAATAGCCGACGATATCAGCGCTGAGGAACTTGAGGCCGCCATCTCCGACAGCGAGAAGCGCAACGCCGCCTTCCTGCGTGATGAAAGCGCCGAAATCTCGGAGGCCGCGCCGCGCCGTGACACCGTCGCGCATGATGACGAGGTTGCCGAGGAAGGAACTGTTTCCGAGTAAATTCACGATCACGAGACAAGGAGCCGAACATGCAAGGGAAGCAACCAAAGAAACTGTTTACCCGGAAAAAGGTCTGCCGTTTCTGCACCGATAAAGATCTGACCATTAATTATAAAGATGCCAAAACGCTGGCTGGTTTCGTTTCCGAACGCGGGAAAATCATTCCCCGGCGGATTATTGGCACCTGCGCCAGCCACCAGCGGCAGTTGAGCGAGGCGGTCAAACGGGCGCGGCACATCGCCCTTCTGCCCTACGCCGGGAATCCGCAGGAATGAGAGGCGATGAATAGCTTGACCGTGGAACGCATGGATAACGGCAGGTTGTCGCTGATTTTCCGTGATGTTTTCGTCCTGGCGCTGTTGTTCGCCCTGCCGTCGGCGGGAGTGTTGTTGATGCCGATGGCGCTGTATCTGCGTAGCCGCTACGGACTGTTCACGGGAAAACGGGTGGTCTTTTGCGCCGTTATCCTGGCCGCGCCGCTGGTGTTTTGGCTATCGTCTCTGGCGACCTTTCTTTTATCGGCGACATTTTTCGCGGCGGGCTTCGTTCTGGTCAAATCCGCCGACTGTGGCGACGGGCCGCTCTTGGCGCTTGGAAAAGCCGCGCTGACGCTGGCGGTTTTATGGGCCGCGCTCCTTGTCGCCGCCTCGCTTATGGTCGGGGAAAATATTTATCAGGCTTTGGTCGTCGCGTTGCAAGCGATGCTGCATGAGGCCGCCAGTTATCCGCTGGGCGACGCCGCCTCTCCGGAGGCGCGGGCGATGGTTGCTGAAACTATCAGGCAGGCCAGGCGTTTGTTGCCGGTGGTTTTGCCCGCGATGATGTTGACACCGGCGCTCGTCGCGCCAATGGCGGCGATTTTGCTGTGCAATGTCGTGGAAAGCCTTCGCGATCTGCCTAGAAGATGGATTGATTTCCGGCTGTGGCGTTTGCCGGATGTTCTGGTTTGGCTGGGTATTATTCTGGTGTGCGCCGTCAGTATGCTTTTTGACGGTTGGCTGTATTTCGTCGCCGTCAACGCGCTGATCCTGCTGGCTTTGGCCTATGCCATGCAGGGTTTGGCGGTGATGAAGTTCTTTTTCGACAGTCGCCGGTTGCCGGTAGCGGCGCAGCTTGTGCTTATTTTTCTTGTGGTGTCGCAGTCGTTCGGCCTGTTGGCTTTGGCCATTTTGGGCCTGATTGAGGTCTGGGCGGATTTTCGCCGCCTGGGTCGCCGCAAACCACAATCAAATCACGATAAGGAGTAACCATGAAACTGATTCTCACAGAAACGATCAGCACCCTGGGTCGCGAAGGCGATGTCGTCGCCGTCAAGCCGGGGTATGGTCGCAACTATTTGCTGCCGAAGAGGAAAGCGGTGTTGGCCAACGATAAGAATCTGGCCGCTTTAGAGCAAAATCGCGCAGAAATCGCCGCCCGCCTGGCCAAAGAGAAAGAGACTGCCGACCAGCTGGCGGCTCGTCTCGCCGAATTGGCCTTGACCGTTAGCCAGTTGGCCGGTGAAGACGGACGTCTTTTCGGCTCGGTGACGAATGTCGAAATTGCCGCGCTGTTGGCCGAGCAGGGCGTCGTGGTTGATCGCAAGCAGATCGTTTTGGCCGATCCGATTAAATCCGTCGGCGAACACACCGTGCAGGTGAAGGTGGGTTTTCAGACCACCGCCGATTTGGTGCTTTCCGTGATTCGCGCCGAAGCCAACTGAGCGTTTCCGCCGACCGGCTGCCGGGTTTAGCGCCTGGCAGCCGGTTTTTTGTTGGCGCAGTTTTCCCCGGATTTTTCCCATGAATGACTTCACGGAAAATCAGCCGGACCGCCCCCGTTTGGGGCGCATTCCGCCGCAGAATTCCGAAGCCGAGCAGGCTGTCCTCGGCTCCATTCTGTTGCGGGAAAAATCCTTGCCGGAGGTGGTGGATATTCTGCGCGTTGATGATTTTTATCGCGACGCCCACCGGATTCTTTTCGGCGCCATCCTTGATCTGTTTGAAAAAAATGAGCGCATCGACACGTTGACGGTCGGTGATTACCTCAGGGCGAAAAATCTTGAGGCGAAAACCGGCGGCGACGACTATCTGGCGATGCTGACTTCACGCATCCCGGTTGCTTCAAACATTGCTTCTTATGCCCGAATCGTCCGCTCGAAGGCGATTCTGCGCCGCTTAATCGAGGTCAATACCGATATTGCCGCCCGTTGCTACGACGAGCAGCACGATATTGATCAATTGGTCGATGACGCCGAGCAGGCGATCTTTGACATTGCCGGACGCCGTGGCGACCAGCAGTTTGTCTCGGTGAAAGAAATCGCGCCGCTGGCCTTTCGCCAGGTTGAGCAGCTTTTTCAACGTAAGGAACTGATTACCGGCGTGCCCAGCGGCTTCAAAGAACTTGATAAGATGACCGCTGGATTGCAAGCCTCCGATCTGATCATCGTCGCCGCCCGTCCGTCGATGGGCAAAACCGCCTTCGCCCTCAACATCGCCCAGCACGCGGCCCTGAAAGAAAAAATCGGCGTCGCCGTCTTCAGCCTGGAAATGTCGAAAGAGCAACTGACGCTGCGCCTGTTGTCCAGCGTTGGTGGTGTCGATTCGCAGCACATCCGCACCGGCAACATGCAGGGCGACGACTGGCCCAATCTGGCCCGCGCTCTGGCGCTTCTGGAAGAAAGTCCGATTTACATCGACGACACGCCAGCCATTTCGGTTTTGGAGATGCGTAGCAAGCTGCGCCGCCTGGCCGCCAAGGAAAAAATCGGCCTGGTGATTGTCGATTATCTGCAACTGATGAGTGGCCGCTCCACCGAAAACCGCACCCAGGAAATCAGCGATATTTCCCGCTCGCTCAAAGCCGTGGCCAAAGAACACAATCTGCCGGTCATCGCCTTGTCGCAATTGAACCGCAGCCTCGAAAGCCGCACCGACAAACGACCGATGATGGCCGATTTGCGTGAATCCGGGGCCATTGAACAGGATGCCGACGTCATCGCTTTTATCTATCGCGACGAGGTGTATAACAAAAGCGAGAGCAATCCGGAGCGCGGCTACGCCGAAATCATTATCGGCAAACAGCGCAACGGCCCCACCGGCAGCCTCAGGTTGGTCTTCCATCGCGAGGTGACGCGCTTTGAAAATCCGTCGCTCGTTGGCGACGCGGAGCGCTTCAACCAGCCTCCGGTTTATACCGGTCAGGATGTCAGCGCCGAAAGTTTTACCGGATAACCAAGAACACCGCAGGGAGAACGCCATGAGCAACGGAACCGCCGTCCACCGATACGATTTTCGCGCCATTGAAAAAAAATGGCAGGCGCGCTGGCTGGCCGACAAGACTTTTCAGGTCGTCGAGGATGCCGACCGGCCAAAATATTATGTTCTTGAGATGTTTCCCTACCCGTCCGGGCGCATCCACATGGGACACGTGCGCAACTACACGATAGGCGATGTGGTGGCCCGTTATAAACGAATGCGCGGCTACAACGTCTTGCATCCGATGGGCTGGGACGCCTTCGGCTTGCCCGCCGAGGGCGCGGCGCAGAAGAATCACATGCACCCGGCCACCTGGACCTACAGCAATATCGACTATATGCGCGGCCAGTTGCGGCAACTGGGCTTGTCCTATGATTGGGACCGGGAAATCGCCACCTGCAATCCGAAATATTTCCGCCACGAGCAGAAAATGTTTCTGGAGATGTACAAAAGAGGCTTGATTTATCAAAAGATAACCACCGTCAACTGGTGCGAATCCTGCCAAACGGTTCTGGCCAATGAGCAGGTCATCGACGGATGCTGCTGGCGCTGCGACAACACCATTAAACCGCGTCGCATGAGCGGCTGGTTTTTCCGCATCACCGATTACGCCGAAGAATTATTGCAAGACCTGGACAAACTCGGCGGCTGGCCGGAAAAGGTTGTCACCATGCAGCGTAATTGGATTGGCAAATCGACTGGCATGGCCTGCGATTTTCCCATTGATGGCGGCGACGAAAAAATCACCATCTTCACGACGCGGCCGGATACGATTTATGGCGTGACGTTCATGTCTCTGGCGCCGGAGCATCCGCTGCTCGAAACCCTGTTGGTCGGCAACGAACGGCAGGCGGAGGTTCGTGCGTTCATTGAAAACGTCACCACGGAAAAGCAGCAGTTGAATTATGGCGAAGAGCCGGAGAAAAAAGGGATGTTCACCGGGCGTTTCTGCGTCAATCCCTTCACCGGCGATAAAGTTCCCATCTATGTCGCCAATTTTGTTCTGATGGAATATGGCACCGGCGCGGTGATGGCGGTGCCAGCCCACGACGAGCGTGATTTCGCCTTCGCCAAGGTGTATGGCCTGCCGATAAAACCGGTGGTGATGCCCGTGGGTGAACGTCTGACTGCGGGCACAATGACGGAAGCCGCGACCGGACCGGGCGTTCTCGCCGATTCCGGGCCATTCACCGGCATGGATTCTGAAGCCGCGAAAAAAGCCATCATTGCCTACGCCGCTGAAAAAGGCTTTGGCCAGGCGCGCACCACCTACCGGCTGCGTGATTGGGGCCTGTCCCGCCAGCGCTACTGGGGCGCGCCGATTCCCATCATCCATTGTCAGCGTTGCGGCGCGGCGCCGGTGCCTGAGCGGGATTTGCCGGTGGTCCTGCCGGTTGACGCCGACCAAACCAAAGATACTTGTCTGCCTTTGCATCAGCGCCCGGAGTTCATTGCCACTGTCTGCCCGCAATGCGGCGGCCCGGCCCGACGCGAAACCGACACCATGGATACTTTTGTTGAATCGTCCTGGTATTTCGCCCGTTTCACCAGTCCGCGCTGTGAGGATGGCGCGGTCGATAAAGAAAAAGCCGCCCACTGGCTGCCGGTCGATCAGTATATCGGCGGCGTTGAGCACGCCATTTTGCATCTGCTCTATTCCCGTTTCTTTGTCAAAGTGATGCGCGACCTCGGTTATCTCAGCATCGACGAGCCGTTCTCCAACCTGCTGACCCAGGGCATGGTGATTAAAGATGGCGCGAAGATGTCGAAATCAAAAGGGAATGTTGTCGATCCCGATGAGCTGATTGGTCAGTATGGCGCTGATACCGTGCGGCTCTTCAGCCTGTTTGCCGCGCCGCCGGAACGTGACCTGGAGTGGAACGCCAAAGGGGTGGAAGGGGCTTCGCGTTTTCTCAACCGCTTATATCGCTACGCGCTGGAACTGGGTGATGCGCCGCAGGCTGAAGAGCCGCCCATAAGCGAAGCGGCGCAAACCATGCAGCGGCGGATTCATCAGACTATTCAACGGGTCACAGAAAATATCGACAGCAATTTTCATTTCAATACCGCGATCAGCGCGGTCATGGAGCTGTTCAACAGCCTGAACGATACTGCGGATTTGCCCCTCTCCTGGCGCAGGCGGGCGATGCGGACGATTCTCTTGCTCCTGTCGCCGATGTCGCCGCATTTCTGCGCCGAAATGTGGCAAACGATCGGCGAATCAGGCGATATTGACAGCCAGGCATGGCCGGTTTGGGATCAGGCGCTGGCCCAGGATGAACTGTTGACCATCGTCGTGCAGGTGCGGGGAAAAGTGCGTTCGCGGCTGTCGGTGGCCGCTGATATTGATGACGACAGCCTGGCGCGCCTGGCCCTGGCCGATGAAAACGTCATTCGCGCCATCGCCGGACAAACGGTAAAAAAGACCATTGTCGTCAAGAAGAAACTTGTGAATATTGTCCTCTGATATTACCATCCGCCGGTTTTCAGACCGGTTGCGCCATCACGTTGTATTCAGCCTGTGGAGGATTATCCTTGAAAACCGCCATCCGTTGCGCCTTGTTCGCCGTTCTGCTGTGTCTCGCCGCCTGTGGCTACCGGAATCCTTACGTCTACAATGGGCCGGATAAAACCATTTACATCACGGACTGGAAAAACCGTACCAGCGAGTTGGGTATTAACACAAAATTATATCAGACGCTGATGCGCTGGTTTCAAAAATCCGGTTCGCTGCATATCAGTTCGGAGCGCCAGGGAGCCGATTTGATTCTGGCCGGAGAAATCAAATCCATTTATCTGCCCAGCCGTTCTTATGGTTCAAACCGCACCGCCGTTGAAGGGCGGATGTATCTGACGGTGCGCTACATTCTGAAGGACTTGCAATCGGACACGGTGTTGCTCGAAGAGCAGAATCACACATTCAGCAAGGATTATCTGATCTCGAACGATTCCACGGTGACGCGCAACAATGAGGACGACGCCATCGACCAGGCCCTGGAGGATTTGTCGCAGAAGCTCTACCAGCGTTGTCTGGTCGAGATACCCAAGCTGGAGGCCAAGCGCCAGGCCGAGGCGCAGGGCAAATAAGCGGGCTGGAATTTTTCACCGGCATCTGAAATTGTGGGGCGACCAATCGGTCGCCCCATTTTTTTTACGCGGCGCGGTTGAGCGCGGAGAGCACCGCCCGCACCGAAGCGACGATGATGTCGGTATCGATGCCGACGCCCCAAATCTTGTGTCCAGCGAGGTCAATTTCAATGTAGGCGGCGGCGCGCGCCGATGAACCGCCGCCCACCGCGTGTTCGTGGTAGTTGACGAGGGTGAACGCGCTCGGATACGCGGTTTTGAATGCCGCGCAGAAGGCGTCAAGCGGTCCGTTGCCAGCGGCGCGGACAGTGTGGATTTGCTTGCCCGTCAGCACCTCCGCCTCAATTTCGGTTTGTGTCGCCCCGCCGTCGAGCCTGCGTTTCAAAACGTTGAAACTTTTCAGGGCGTAGGGTTTGCCCGTCAGCAGGTATGTCCTCTCAAACGCTTGCCAGATTTCGTTTTTGGCCAGCTCGCGTCCTTCTTTTTCGGTGATTTTCTGAATAATTTCACCGAATTCTGTGTGCATCGCCTTCGGCATTTTGTAGCCGTAGTCTTTATCGAGCACGTAGGCGACGCCGCCTTTGCCGCTCTGTGAATTGATGCGGATGATCGACTCGTAAGTGCGGCCGACATCGGACGGGTCAATCGGTAAATAGGGCACTTCCCACAAACCGGATTCAGCCAGTTCGTAGGCCGTCATTCCTTTATTGATTGCATCCTGATGCGAGCCGGAAAAGGCGGTGTAGACCAGTTCACCGGCGTAGGGATGACGGGGATGAATCGGCAATTTGCACACCCGTTCATACACTTCGACTAAGTGATTGATATTGCTTAAATCGAGCTGCGGATCGACGCCTTGGCTGAACATATTCAAGGCCAAGGTCACCAAATCAACGTTGCCGGTGCGTTCGCCGTTGCCAAACAAGGTGCCCTCGACGCGCTCGCCACCGGCCATGAGCGCCAATTCCGTGGCCGCCACGGCACAGCCGCGGTCGTTGTGGGCGTGCAGACTGATGATGGCCAGCTCACGATTTTTCATGTGGCTGGCGAAGTATTCAATCTGGTCGGCATAGATATTTGGCGATGTCAGCTCAACGGTGGCCGGCAGATTGAGGATCAGGCGATTGTCGGGCGTTGGTTGCAATGCCTCCATCACTGCCTGGCAAATTGAAACCGCGAAATCCATCTCGGTTCCCGTGAAACTTTCCGGAGAATATTCGTAGCGGAAATGGATGCCTGGATACTTGGCCTCTTCCCGTTTCAAAAGCCGCGCTCCGGCCACCGCCAAATCGGTTATTTCTTTACGATCCATCTTAAAAACCGTGCGCCGCTGCAAGGTCGAAGTCGAATTGTAGAGGTGAACGATGACCTCTTTCGCGCCGACAATTGATTCGTAGGTTTTCACAATCAGATGTTCCCGCGCCTGGGTCAAAACCTGAATGGTGACACCGTCGGGGATGAGATTATTATCAATCAGATGCCGCGTAAAATCGTATTCCACCTGCGAGGCCGAGGGAAAACCGACCTCGATTTCCCGAAAGCCGATATCGACCAACAGTTGGTACATCTCCAGTTTCTTTTCCAGGCTCATCGGCTGAATGAGCGCCTGGTTGCCGTCGCGCAGGTCAACGCTGCACCAGGCCGGCGCTTTGCTGACGCTTTTGCCAGGCCAGGTGCGAGCCGGAAAATCCATCGGCGGGTAGGGACGATATTTTTTCACCAGTTGGGAGAATTTCGGGTTCATGTCAGACCTCTTGTGGCGGGAATTCGGTGATGAACAATGGCCATAAAAAAAGGGCCGCGGTTGCGCCGCAGCCCTTGGGATTCACAAAGCACATGGATGATGGCGCGATTACGCATCTCCTCCCAGGGCCGGTTGGTGGGCGCATAGAATATGGGC
Organism: Desulfobulbaceae bacterium; assembly: GCA_031287565.1. Classification (GTDB taxonomy): domain Bacteria; phylum Desulfobacterota; class Desulfobulbia; order Desulfobulbales; family Desulfocapsaceae; genus UBA8130. Next base: position 60,942 of record JAITSS010000001.1, on the reverse strand, counting down.
TAGTAGGGAGAGGAGGCGGGCGCGCATGGGAAAAAACCTCAAAAATGAAGAATGAAGAGGCGAGTGTAGACGGGTTTTGCGCCACTTGTCAAAAGGTTTTTCGGCGTGCTCGCTGGGACGGTTTGGATGAAGGATTGAATCCATGCGCGCCGTCCCAGCGGGGAAATCGTATCAGACGCCCAAATCGCCGTCCGGGATGTCCGGGACACCGACCAGCTCAACGGTGGCATCGTCAGTCGCGTCGGTCGTGTTGGTATCGGCGGCGACGTCGCTTTGCGGCCCGGTCGTCTCAGTGGCGGTGTCATCCTGAAGGCCATTGTCGTCGTTCCACGGGCTGGATGCGGGCGGCGGCGTGTTGTCCACGAGGCCGATGATGTCGGCCTCGGTCAGTGCCCCGACGCCGCGCAAATCAACGGCGAATTCGTCACCACCGGCGGTTTTGCCGTACAGGGTGCCGGTATTGGTCGTGGCGGTGAAAGAAAAGCGCAACTGGCCGCCCTCGTTCATCGGATCAAATTCGCCGTTGGCGACAAAAATAAAGCCTTGCCGACCATCGGCGGTGGTGTTGTTGGCAAAGCTGGAGAAATCCAGCCAGTCAGTTCCGGACACGAAGTCAGTGATACTGTCCCTGGCGTCCAAAGGCGAATCATCGGCCGCCTTGAAGCGGAAGACATCGGCGCCCGCGCCGCCGGAAAGCGTGTCCGCGCCAGTGCCGCCATGCAGCATATCGTCGCCTTTGCCGCCATTCAGACGGTCGTTGCCCGCGCCACCATGCAGGATGTCGTCGCCGTCGCCGCCGTTCAGCGTATCATTGCCGTCGTCGCCGTTCATAGTATCGTTGCCCTTGCCACCCTCCAGGGTGTCGTGGCCGGCGCCGCCGTAAAACAGATCGTCGCCGCCGTCGCCGATCATATAATCGTTGCCGTCGCCGCCCCGCAGGGTGTCATTGCCTGCGCCGCCGTAGAACAGGTCATTGCCGTCGTCGCCGCTCATGAAATCGTCGCCCGCGCCACCGTCCAAGGCGTCGTCGCCCGCGCCGCCATTCAGCGTATCATCGCCGTCGTTGCCAAAGAGTTGATCCACTCCATCGCCGCCATTGATGATGTCGTCGCCCGCGTTGCCGACGATGTAGTCGTTCCCGCCGAGTCCGTCGATGATTTCGCTTTCCGCGCTGCCATACAGCGCATCGTCGCCATCGGTGCCGACCAGGTGTGGCAGCGGATCGACGCCAGGACTTCCTTCGCCGGTATAAATCACGTGTTCAATATTGGCGCCGAAATCAAGGCCGTCGATGCTGGTGTACACCGTGTCTTCGCCGCCGTCCTCGTCCTCAAAAACCAAATCGTCAATATTATCGACATAGTAGATGTCGTTGCCCGCGCCGCCGAACATGTGGTCAGCGCCCAGGCCGCCGTCCAGGATGTCGTCGCCGTCCCAGCCATACAGGGTGTCGTCGCCGTCCAGGCCGTTCAGGATGTTGTCGCTCGCGTTGCCGGAAAGCAGGTCGTCATTGCCGCTGCCGGTGGCGTTTTCAATATTCGCCCCGTTGGCGATGGCCACGATATTACGCTGAATATCCAGCAGGCCACGGGGCACATAGCCCTCGACCCAAGCCGCGAGATCGAGGCTGGCCAGGATGTCGGCCACGCTCTGCGACACGTTCAGGAAGCTGTAGCCGCCGTCGTTCAGGTTGATGACGCAGGTCTCGTCCTGATTTGAACAATCAATGGTGTCGTTGCCGCCGCCGTCCCACAGCGTTTCCACGACCGAGGGATGAATATCCCAGCTATATGTGGTGTCGTCGGCGCGGGTTCCCATATTGGCGCCGTAGAGGGCTTGCAAAGCTTCGATGTCCAGCGTCATGTAGGTCTCTGGCGTGATCGAGAAATCGACGTTATAGGTCATGACGGTGTGGAAATAATCATCGATTTCCGGATCGAGGGTGTCCTGGTTTTCATGCGGATGCTTCATGCCCAGGGTGTGGCCGATTTCATGGAACAGGACTTCGCGGAAGTATGAACCTGGCCCCAACATATCCAGGGTGGCTTCGGTGTTGAAAAAATCTGAATTCATCCAGATATCGCCGCCGCTGTAGGCGGTCGAGCTGCTCGGATAATAGGCGTATGCGGCGCTGCCCGCGTAGGCGCTGTTGTTCATGCCGGTGTAGGCGAAGGTCATATGGCCGCCGCTTTCCACCTCGGTGAAGGTGATGTTGATCATCTCGGAAATTGAGGCGAGCACCTCCCGCGCCAGTTGTTGCTGATCTTCGTTGAAGGCGGTGAATCCGTTCTCGGCGTCTCCGTGGTAGTACTCCGGCGTTTCCGTGGGAAACATGTAGGTGATTTCAATGCCTGAGCCGAGTGGCGCGCTCATGCTCCAGCGCAGCCAATTGTCCGCGCCCATGGGTAGCAGTAAAGCCTGTAAAGCGTCCGTTGTTACACTCATATTCTGTCCTTTGAGGTTCGTGGGAAAAACGTCTTGTCCTCCCGGTGGAGCACAGCGTTTTTGGGAAGCTGTCGATTGATCCGCATGGAGGCGCGGGCTGATACGACGGCGGACTGGCGATCCGAAACGTCCCCGGATCTCGTGCCTTTTTTCAAGGCCGCATTGCCAGTGTGGAATAAAAATTTCCGCAAATCAAGAAAAACGGGAGAAAAAAGTTTCTTTTTTAACGAAGGCCAGGGTTTTCCTGGCCGATGTGATACCAGAAGCGCGCCCTGGCGCTGTGGTATTCGGCGTAGGCGCGGCTGACTTCATTTTCCGCTTCGGTCAGGCGCAGTTGGGCGTCGAGCAGGTCGGTCATCGAGCCGGTGTTGGTTTGAAAGCGCTTTTCGGCCATGGCGTAGCCCTCGCGCGCTGCGGCAACGCCCTTCCGTGAGACCGCGACCATTTCTTTTCCGGCTCTTATATCGCGAAGCGCCGCCAGGACTTCGATTCTCGCGCCGCTCACGGCGTTTTCATAATCTTTTTGCAGGGCCTCGGCGCGGCGGCGGTCGGCCAAAAGGCCGAAGGTGGTGTCGCCGCCGGTGAATATATCCCACGAGACGTTTATGCCGACCGCCCAGTATGAACGAGAATAGTCCTCGTAGTTCTCAAGCTGCTCTTCATAATCATGTTTGTCGCGCATCGAATCAAAACTCAGGTCAACCCTGGGGGCGTAGCCGGACTTGCGAATATCGACATCTTTGAAGGCGACGGCCACCGATTTCTGGGCGATGATCAGATCCGGGCGGCGAAAGAGCGCGGTTTCGAGCGCCGTCTCCGCCGTCAGATCGACATCGCCGCTGAATTCTCGGAGATTGCCGCTATAGGCCGCGACTTCTTCCGGCGGCAATGCCAGAGAACCGGCCAGTTGCGCCAGGGCGTTTTCCACCTCGCCCCGCGAGCGGATGACCTGGAGCTTCGCCGCGGCTAAATCGGCCTCGTTCTGCAACACGGTTAAGCGCGGCGCCATGCCGACCCTGACAAAGGCTTCGGCGGCTTCGCCCTGAGTTTCCAGGCGTCGCACTGATTCTTCGGCGGTATTCAGATCGTCTTTGGCCTTCAGCAGCCCCAGAAATTGGAGTTGTACGGTTGAAAGCAGTTCGAGCCGCGCCTGGCGCAGCCGCTCTTCTTCGACATCCCGCTCCAGCCGCGCCTTCATCACCGCATTCAGATGGGCGAAGCCCGCGAATAGCGACCAGGTGGCGCGCAGGCCGTGGCTGCGGCTGTTACTTGATATTTCATCCGAACTGCCGAACTCGCCGTGGTTGCGCAGGCGATTGCGCGAAACCGTCAGCGATAGTCGCGGCCAGAAGGCGCTTTGCGCCATGCCGATATTCATCCGCGCCCGCTCGACCAAAAGTATTTTCGATTCGACGCCGGGATTGGCGACAAGCGCCCGTTCCACCGCCTCTTGCATGGTGTAGACGAGCCGCGCCGCCGTCGGCCTGGTCGGTTGAATAAGCAATTCATGCAGATGAATCCTGCCGCTGGCGCCGCCGCTTTCCGCCAGGGCTGCGGCGTGTCGGCCAAGCGGGCAGGCCAAAGCCGCGCCCAAGGCCAACAGGAGAAGAAATCGTGTGGAAAATCTCATCAATTGTTCAATCCCTGAGCGCCCGCTCCCAACCTTTCAGGAGCGATTCAAACGTGTAGTAAAGCACTGTGCGTTCTTTAGTAGTCAGGAAAACGGTGGCTGGCATCCCCGGAGAAATATACATATTAGCGGCCGCCAGCGATTTCTTATCGAGTTCGACCCAGCCGAGATAGTAGGGGACCGCCCCGGCGTCGGTCTTTTCCTCAAGCCGGTCGGCGGAAACGTAGGTGACGCGGCCGTCGATATAGGGCGTGATACGGGCGTCGAAGGCGTCGAGCTTCACCAGCGCTTTTTGTCCGGGATAGACTTCGGTAATTTTGTTGACCGGCAGGCGGGCTTCGACGATCAGCGGATTATCCAGCGGCACAATGTCTAAAAGCGGTTCACCGGAGCGGATGACGCCGCCTCGAGAATGCACTTTGATGTCCACGACGCGACCGCTTACCGGCGCGGTGATGGTCAGGCGTTTCTGGGCGTCGCGCATCGGGCGGATTTTTTCGCGGGTTTGCAGGATTTCGTTGTCGAGCGTCGCCAGCTTATCGACCGCCTCGGCCATGAAGCGTTGCTCGGTATCGACGATGCGCAGGCGCAACTCGGCGTCTTTCTGTTTGGCTTCGGCGATGGCCGCCGTCTGTCTGCCGCGTTCGCCCTGATGACTGGCCAGCGTCCGTTCCAACTCCAATATCTGGGATTTCTCTAGATATTGTTCCTCATAGAGCTGGCGTTTGGCCCGCAATTCCTCATCCAGGGCGGCGATAATGCTGTTTTCGGCCTTGATGATTTCCTGGCTGCCGATGATCTGTTCCTTGACCTGGGCCAGCTGGGCGTTCAGCAACGAAACCTGGCCGCTCAGCGATTCCATGCGGGCGTGGAACAGTTTCTCCTCGTTGTTAAGGGTGTCGCGGTCTTCGGCGTCGTGGATCAGGGCCGACAATTCGCGCGGCCAGACCAGATTGGCCAAGCCTTCCTTTTCGGCGGCGAAACGGGCGCGGGCTGCCAATTGGGCGATCAGTTGTTTGGCCAGGGCCTGCTCGGAGGCGTCGATCTGCACCGATTCCAGGGTGACCAGCGGCTGACCTTCTTTGACCGCTTCGCCTTCGCGCACATGAATCGCTTCGACGATGCCGCCTTCCAAATGCTGCACTGTCTTGCGTTCGGATTCGATTTTTATCGCGCCTTGGGCGACCACCGCGCCGGTAATGTGGCAGACCGCCGCCCAGACGCCCAGCACGCCGAAGAAGAGCAGGATAATCAACATGCCCTGCCGGATGATGCGGCGCGGATTCTCGATGTCGCGGCGGGCGGCGGGCGGTTTCTTGCTTTCTTTTTTCATCATGTCCGCCGTTCAGGCATTGGCGCGGCCTTCTCGGCCAGCGCGGCCCTGACTTCGCGCATCTGCCGCAAAACATCCTGGCTGGGGCCGCCCGTTACGGCCCGGCCGTCGCGCATCATCAGGATATTATCCATCAGAGTAAGCAGGTCGTGGTGATGCGAGACGATAATCACGGTGACGCTGGTCTTTTTCATGGCGGCGATGGCTTCGACCAGCGCTTTTTTGCCGTCTTCGTCGAGATTAGCGTTCGGCTCGTCGAGCACGACCAGCCGCGGATTACCGTAAAGAGCGCGGGCCAGGCCGATGCGCTGGCGTTCGCCGCCGGAAAGCGCCGCGCCGTGTTCGCCGACCGGCGTATCGTAGCCCTTGGCCAAACCGAGAATCATCTGGTGCGCGTCGGCCATGCGGGCGGCGGCCACCACCTGTTCCGGGTCGGCCTCGCCCAAGCGGGCGATGTTTTCGGCCACCGTGCCGGAGAAGAGTTCGACATCCTGCGGCAGCCAGCCGACAAAACGCCCCAACTGTTCTGGCTGCCAACTGGCGATGTCGGCGCCGTCCAGCCGCGCTTTGCCGCGTGTGATCGGCCAGATGCCTAGAAGCAGGCGGCACAGCGTCGATTTACCGGCGGCGCTGGGGCCGATCAGGGCCAGCGAATCCCCGGCGGGCAAGAGAAACGACACGCCCTTGATGATTTCCCGTTTGCCGACGGAAAAATGCAGGTTTTCCGCCTCCAAAGCGCCCAGTGGATCCGGCAACGACATCGGCGGCGCGGTCGGTTCTTCGGCGAAGGTTTTTTTCAGGCGGCCGAACGAGGCCCAGGCTTCCAGCGATTGCTTGTAGGTAGCCATGGCCTGATCGACCGGAGCCAGCGCCCGGCCCATGATGATCGAGGCGACAATCATGATGCCGGCGGTCGATTCGTGCATGACCGCGAGGTAGGCGCCGACCGCGTAAATCAAGACCTGAAGGCCGACGCGCAACGAGCGGGTGATCGCCTGGAGCAGACCAGCGCTGGAGCTGGCGGCGGTTTGCAGATTCAGCACGGCGTCGTTCATCCGGCTCCAGCGCTCGGCCACCGCTCGGTTCATGCCCATGGCCCGCACCACGCCGGCGTTGCGCAGGGCCGCGTTGATAAAAGTCTGGGCGCGGTTGTTAACGCTGGTCGCCTGATTGAGCCTGTTTTTTGTGAGGCGTTCGGCGAGCGCCCCCAGCAGAAAAACAACAAGGCCGCCGAGGAAAGCCGTCCAGCCCAGATAGGGATGCAGAAAAAAAATCAGCGCGAAATAGAAGGGAATCCACGGCAGATCGAACCAGGCGAAGACCGCGCGTCCGCCTAAAAAATTGCGCAGACCCTGCACGTCGCGCAGGCTTGCCTGTTCGCCGCGTGTCGCCGCGCCGGGTTGGGCGGCCTGATGCAGGGTCATGGCCAAAAGCGGTTCGCTGAGTATCCGGTCGAATTCGATGCCGGCGCGTAGCAAAAGCCGCGAGCGAATCCATTCCAGCGCCGCCAGAACAATCAGGCAGATGACGGCGGCGATGGTGATGACGACTAAGGTTGATACACTGTAGCTGGTCAGGACTTTGTCGTAGACCTGCAACATGTAGATGGGAAAAGTCAGTTGCAGGGCGTTGACAAACATGCTGAAAAAAAAAGCGTATCCGAAAAAATACTGGCAAGACGCAAGAAATTCGCTGATGCCGCTCATGTCTTGTCGGCATCCTGCTGGGTTTCACGCCTCGCCTGGCCGCGTTCGGCGGCGTAGGCGCGGATCCATGCGCGCGCCTCTTCCTCGACCTTTTTCAGCGTGGCCGCATCGACTTTGCCGCGTAGCTCGTTGATGATGCCGATAAGCTCCGGCGCGCCCAGACCGCCGTGGCGAGCGGTGAGCGCCCAGCGCAGGGCCTCGGCGAATTGCTTGTTGTCAGCTAAGAGCAGCGCCAGGTTTTTCATGCCTTCGAGGTTGCCGACGCGAGCGCTGAGGCTGAAGCTCTTCATCGCCTTCTCTTTGTCGGCTTTCTGGCCGAATGCGCCGTGGAGAAAAATCATGGCGATGCTGTTATAGGCGGCGCTGTCTCCGCTTCTGGCCGCTTCTTGCAGCATGGTTAAGCCGGCGCTTCTATCTTTTTCCACACCGCCGCCGCCGGTGAGGCGCAGCATCGCCATTTTGTGCAGGCCCCTGGCCGAGCCGAGCCTGACCGCCTGGTTGTAAGCGACGACGGCGTTTTTCATATCGACGACCGCGCCCATGCCGATTTCATAGGAAAAACCCACGCGAAAGGCCGCCTCGCCGTTGCCCGCTTCGGCGGATTTTTCGTACCAGGCGAGCGCCTTGGTGAAATTCTTCGTCACGCCGACGCCTCTTGCATACAATTCACCGACGACCAGCATGGCTTCGGCATTGCCCTGTTCGGCGGCGACCAGCGCCCGGCTGAATACCTGGCGCGGATTCTTATTGGCTATCGGTGCCTTGCGCTGTGTTTGCTCCTCACTCATGGATGTTTCCGTTGGTTGATGGTTGTTCGTTACATGCTCGCCATGATTCGCGGCCCGGCCAGTTCCCAGAGCATTTTCGTCGCCAGAACCAGGAGCAGCGTTGCGAAGACTCGTTTCAAAGTATCGACCGGCAGGCGATGCGCCAGCCGCACACCCAGAGGCGCGGTCAGCATACTGAAGGCGACGATGCCGAGACAGGCGGGCAGATAGACATAGCCAAGGGCGTATGGCGGCAGGTTCGCCGCGCCCCAGCCGTTCCATACATAACCGATAGTTCCTGCAACGGCAATGGGCAGGCCGATGGCCGCCGAGGTGCCGATGGCGTGGTGTACCACCACGTTGCACCACAGCATAAAGGGCACCGACAGCGAACCGCCGCCGATACCGACCAGGCTTGAGACCACGCCGATTGCGCCGCCTACCGCACTGATACCCACTGTTCCCGGCAGTTCACGTGCGGCTTTCGGCTTTTTCCTGGCCAGCATTTGCCAGGCCATGGTGTAGAGGAAGACGACAAAAATCGCTTTCAGCCACAGGGTGGGCATGGCCGAGGCCACGCACGACCCGAGAAATGTGCCAACGAGGATGCCAGGTGTGATTGTTTTCACGATGTCCCAGCGCACCGCGCCGCGCCGCGAATGGGCCATGAAGCTGGAAATCGAGGTGAAGATAATGCTGGCCATTGAGGTGGCCAGAGCCATGTGCATGATCACCTGGTGTTCCACCCGCTGAAGAGTCAGCGTATAAATAAGCACTGGCACAATGACCAGACCGCCGCCGATGCCCAAAAGCCCGGCCAGAACTCCCGCCACCGCGCCGATGGCGCAGTACCCCGCAATAATGGTCAGCATGTTTCCCTCCCGGCGCGCTGTGTCGCGCTTGTTGGTCATTTTCGTTCGTCGCGGTTGTGAGCGGCATCGCCCAAAGTCGCCAGCGCTATTAAAGCCGCCTCTCTGGCCCCGTCAAGCGCGACAAAGACGAAGGCGTCATTGCGCCGTTCGATTTGGCCTTCGGTTTGGCAACGACGTGAAGAGCCGCGTCGGGAACAAAAGCGCCGCGAGCCAATTTTCGCTCGGAGCGGCGTATCGACAGGACAATTTGATGCGGACATAGTCTTGTTTCAGGCTATGCTTATTTGATTTACCTGGTCAGGAATTGCGCGGATTGCCGCGCCGCCCTCTTTTTCGTCGGTCGTGTCTGACCGAACCTTCGCTATGCGCCAGCATCAAAGCAAGTATGGATGTTTGCGAAAATATATTCGGGAAATCGCCATGTTCCGCTGATTTTCGCCGCCGCCGCAATTGACTTTCGCCGACGAATCACCGACAATTACCTGACACTCCAGCCCACGCCGCAAGGAGCGGTTTTCCGCCGCGTAGACAGAAAATTGTCCCGCCGCCCGCGTCTCCGGCATCCATGATTTCAACACGAAGCGGCTCGGCCCGCCAGGTATGATTTGATAGCGATGAGACCGATTGTAATCAACATGGTCGCGGTATTCAGGCGTCGAGTTGTGGATTGCCGATGACACCCGCCGCCCGCATTCTGATTGCCGATGACCATGCGCTGATTCGCCTGGGCCTGAAAAATTGCCTGGCCGACGCGACCGATTTCACCGTGGTCGGCGAGGCTGGCGACGGCGAGGAACTGCTGGCCTTCCTGGCGGCGCGCGAGGCCGACCTGCTGATTTTAGACCTCCAGATGCCGAAAGGAAGCGGCTATGAGCTGCTTCCGGCCCTGAAACAGAGCTATCCGGCCCTGAAAATTATTGTCCTGACCGCCTATAAAACCTTTGACGCCGTGTGCCGGGTCATGGCCCAGGGCGTCGAGGGGTTCATCGTCAAAGAAGATTCTGAACATATCCTGGTGCGGGCCGTTCGCGAGGTGCTGGCCGGGCGAGTCTATATTTCACCCTGCTGTTCCCAGGTTTTCAACACCGAGCCAGTCCACGCCAGCCAGACGGACGGCGGCGCTCCCTTAAAAAAAATGACCGTCCGCGAGCGACAGGTGCTGATTCATCTGGTCATGGGCAAGACCTCGAAGGACATCGCCGACATTTTAGGCATCAGCTTTCGCACCGTCGATCAGCACCGCGCCAGCCTTTTGGTGAAATTCGGGGCGAAAAACACTGCGGAATTGCTGGGCATGGTCTTTCGCGATGGTCTTTTGTCGTAGGCCACTTCATGCTATAGTGCCGCCTGGCGGTGTTTGTGTACTCTTTATATGAGTGAGGCCGTCTGAACGCGACGACAAAAATCTTTCGACTTCAAACGAGACGGGCATGAAAATTGTCGGCATGTTGGGCGGAACCGACTGGCAACTGACGGCGTTATACTGCCGGGAAATGAATGAATTGGCGCAGCGACGCCTGGGCGCTGGTCATTCGGCGAAGATGCTCATCTGCAACCCCGACGCCGCCGAACTTGCCGCCTTGCAGGAAAAAGGCCAGTGGCTGGAGGTTGGGCGTTTGCTGGAGGAATCTGGCGAACGCCTGACGCTCGCCGGAGCCGATTTCCTTCTGATATGCAGCCATTCTCTGCATATCGTCGCCGAACAGCTTGCCGCTTCGGTCTCGGCGCCCTTCCTGCACATCGGCGAGGCCATTGGCGAGCGTTTGCAAAAAGAAGGAATCAGCCGCGCCGGGATGCTGGGCGCGGCCTTCGCCCTTGAGCAGACGTTTCTCAGGCAACGCCTGGCCGATAATTTCGGCATTGAGCTGTTTTTGCCCGATACGGCGGCGAGTTTCGCGCTCCACGATCTGATCAGCCAGGGCGAAACCGAACCGACGCCGGAATCGCGGGTCAGGCTGGCCGCGATTTTTGATGGCTTTGTTGGCCAAGGCGTTGAGGCGATCATTTTGGGTGGGCGGCGCATCGGTCGGCTGGCGCTCAAAACCGATTGCCCTTTGCCGATCTACGACGCCGTATCGTTGCACGTCGAGGCGGCGTCGCGGCTGGCCTTGCTCTGAATTCCGTCGCCGCGTCCGTATCGGAACAAATCAGGAAGTATTCTTCGACGATGGGCCGTCCGGCTCGTCTTTTATCAACCAAACGGGGAGGATGCGCGATGTGTGATTTCCGCGTTGTGCTGCGTCAGGGCGAAGGCGAAACTCTGATTATGGAAAATGTCACCGAGTTACGCGCTGATGGCGGCATAATCTCGATAAAATCCCTTTTCGATGGGCAAAAGGATATGCCCGCGACCGTTCTGCGCTCAATTGATTTTTTGGCGAATACGGTTCGCCTGGAAAAGGTCTGAGCAACCGTCAACCATTATCGGCAACCACAAGGGGGCACGCATGGAAACAAACGAAAAAATTCCCATCATTCTGCAACACTGGATTGAGCACAACCAAAGCCACGCTGAAGAATACCGCAAATGGCAGGCTGTTACCGAGAACGCCGAGTTGGCAGCCGCTATCGCCGAGGCCGCTGCGGCCATGATCGCCGTCAATGAATGTTTGCGCCAGGCGTTGGCTTTGGCCGGTGGCGAGGTTGCGGCAAGCGGCGACGCTTGCCACCACGGCCACCACGAGCAGCACGGCCATCACCACGGCTGTGGCGGCCATGAACACGGCCATCATCATCATGGTTGCGGTGGTCACGAACACGGCCATCATCATGGTTGCGGCGGCCATGAACACGGCCATCACCATCATCATACTTGCGGCGGCCATAAACACGGTCACCATCATCACGACGATTGATGAAAGCGACCGGGCGGATGATTATCGACTCGCCGCCCGGCGCGGAACTTGCCATGCCATCTTCTCCCGACCTGAAAGATTTCGACCAGCGGCAATTGATTGATTTTCTCGCCTCATTGGGGCAACCGGCTTTCCGTGGGCGACAGGTCATGGCCTGGTTGTACCGATATGGCATCGACAGCCCGGCGCAGATGACCGATCTGGCCAAATCATGCCGGGAATTGCTGGCGGCGAACGCGGTTATTTCCCGTTTTGACGACCCCATTGCGCAAAAATCGCGCGACGGCAGCGTGAAGTTCGGGTTCCGCCTGGATGACGGCCACCTGATTGAATCGGTGCTGATTCCGGAAGAAGACCGGAACACGCTGTGCATTTCCTCGCAGGTTGGTTGCGCTATGGGCTGCGCTTTTTGCCTGACCGCGAAAATTGGTTTTATCCGTAATCTGCGCCCGGCGGAAATCGTCAATCAGGTCTGCGCCGTCCGCGATTATTTGGTTGAGCAGCCTCAGAACAGCCTGATCGGCCCCGACCGCGTGACCAATCTCGTCTTCATGGGCATGGGCGAACCGCTGAATAATCTCAGCCATGTCGTGACCGCCATTTCGATTTTAACCGAGCAACGGGGTTTCGACCTGACTGGCCGAAGGATTACCGTTTCGACCTGCGGCATTGTGCCGAAGATGCGCGAGTTGGGCGAGCGGTGCGCCGCCAATCTGGCCGTTTCCCTGCACGCGGTCGATGATCGGCTGCGCGACCGCCTGATGCCGGTCAACCGCCGCTATCCGGTGGCGGAATTGCTGGCCGCTTGCCGCTCGTATCCCATGCCGAAGCGGCGGCGGATCATGTTTGAATATCTGATGCTGAAGGGCGTCAACGACTCCGAGGATGATGCCCGGTCGTTGGCGGTGAAGTTGCGCGGGATTCCGTGTAAAATCAATTTGTTGCCGTTCAATGAATGCCAAGATTCGCCGTATGTCTGTTCGGATATGGATGCCATTCTGCGCTTTCAGAAAATCTTGCTCGCCGCCCATTATTCTGTTTTCATTCGTCAGAGTCGAGGCGGCGATATTGCCGCCGCCTGCGGCCAGCTGGCCGGTCAATTGTAGCGAACATCACCAATCCTCCGCCGGAGGCCGCCATGCCCGAATTCGCCGATTTGCCGGCCACTCAGTATTTGCGCGGTAGCCGCCACGAGCGGGCGTCAGTCGGTAGCTGGAAAAAACCGAATATCGTCGGCGCTCCGGTTTTCAAGAGTTATCCGGACGCGCCCAGTATTGCCTTGCCGACGGTTTGGTCACCCACCGAGGAGAGAATCCAGCCATTTTTGCAGCAACGACGGTCTATCCGCAAATTTTCTGATCAGCCCTTGCCGTTCGCCGCTCTCGCTTTTATGCTCTGGGCGGCGCAGGGTGTTACCGGTAGGGCGGGCGAGTATTTGTTTCGCGCCGCGCCGTCGGCGGGCGCCTTGTATCCGGTGGAAACCTACTGCGCCATTGAGCGAGTCGCGGGCGTGCCGCCGGGATTATATCATTTTAGTGTCAGGAACTTTCAGCTTGAGCGGGTACGCTATGGGGCCTTCGGCGAGCACATCGCCTTGGCCTGTCTGGGGCAACAATTCATGCGGCAGGCGGCGGTCAATTTCATCTGGACAGCGGTGCTACGGCGCAATTTTCAGAAATACGGCAATCGTGGATTGCGCTATATCTTCCTGGATGCTGGACATATCTGCCAGAATCTGCTGCTCGCCGCTGGCGCTGTGCGCGGTGGTGGCTGCCCGGTCGCGGCGTTTTTTGATGATGAGATCAACGAAATCGTCGGCATCGACGGTTGTGAAGAAAGCGCGCTCTACCTGGCGAGCGTCGGCCTAAAACCCTGATTCAGGCGCGATTTCGGCGCAAATCATCGAGCGCCGCCTGAAAATCCGGCCACAAAGGCGCGGTGAACAGCATTTCTTGTCCCGATATGGGATGACTGAAGGCCAGGCGTTCGGCGTGTAGCATCTGTCGTGGGAAATGTTCGCCTTCGGCCTGATGGTGACGGCCATAAACCTGGTCGCCGACCACCGGGTGGCCGATGTGGGCCAGATGCACGCGGATTTGGTGGGTGCGCCCGGTCTCTATTTGCAGCCGCAGCAGGGTAAACCCAGCGAATTCTTCTTCAACCCGCCACAGACTGACGGCCTGTCGCCCGCTAGCGACCACCGCCATTTTTTGTCGGTTGACCGGATGACGGCCAATCGGCGCCTCGATGCGGCCGCTTTTGTCCAAACATGTGCCATGTGCCAGCGCCAGATATTCTTTGCGCATTTCACGGCGCTGAAATTTTGCCACCAGCAGTCGGTGGGCGCGCTGATCTTTCGCCACCAGCAGCGCGCCGGATGTGTCTTTATCGAGTCGATGGACAAGACCGGGCCGAAGCGCGTCGCCGACCGCCGACAAAGTAGCGCAGTAATGCAACAAACCACCCGCCAAGGTGCCGCTTTGGTTGCCGTTGCCGGGATGGACGACCAAGCCAGGCGGTTTGGCCACCACCAAGAGGAAATCATCCTCGTAAAGAATCGTAAAGGGGATTGCTTCGGCGACCAGCGAAGAGGGCGGCGACGCGGGCATCCGTCCACTAATTCTTTCGTCGCCGCGTAACCGGTAGGCGCATTTCCGCGCCTGGCCGTCAACCACCAGATCGCCTGACCGCAACGATTCGGCGATAAGCGTTCGTGAGATATCCGGAATATGAAGGGTCAGGAATTGGTCGAGCCGCAGACCGGCGCTGTTGGTATCGACGATGAGGTTAACAGTGCCGGAGCTATCGGAAGGCATAAAGCGGCTGGGGAAAATCAGGAAAATATCCGCTCAATGCGCTGGGCGACGGCGCTTTCGTCAACCCGCTGCACCAGCGATAATTCGGTGACGAGCAGGTTTTTCGCGGTATCGAACATCTTTTTCTCGCCATACGACAGGTCTTTGTCGATGCTGAGCAGGAACAAATCGCGGAGCACCGCCGCCACCTCAAAAAGGGAACCGGTCTTGATTTTTTCCATGTATTCCCGATAACGACGATTCCAGGTCAGTCCCTCCAGACCGACGGTGCGGTCTTCGAGAATGCCCATCACATCATCGACCTGATCCTGCGGCACTAAGGCGCGCAGGCCGCAGACGGCGCTGGTGGTTGGCACCATGATCCGCATCTTGTTACCAATGATTTCCAACACATAAAAGGTTCGGTCGGCGCCACCGACGGATTGAGTTTCTATTTTCTTAATCACGCCAACGCCATGGGCCGGGTACACGGCCAGATCGCCTTCGGAAAACATGGGAGACACCTGAACGTAAGGGGAGGGCGACGCTTCGAGGGAACTGGGACAGAAACGCGCCGGATGCGACGCCAGAATGGAAGCAGGCGACGCCTGCGGAACCACGACTTGATATTTACCACACATTAACTTCCGGCGCAGTCTTTTTTCCCGGCGCTCGTTGGCCGTCCACCGACCTCATCTTCGCCAATCCTGTTCCCGTCGCCGATTTCGTGTTCAACGCCCAGGCGGCGACCTTCTTCCAGTGGTTCAACTTCGCCTCATTTATCGCCGTGAAGGTTGAGTGAAGCGCCGAAAACCTACCTTCAATATCGTGTCAAACCGGATTGTTCAATAACTCGCCAATTGACCGGGTCCCGTCATACGCGAAAGAATAATTCCGACTGCCAAGAACAGGCTGTGCGCGAGCGTGAGTAGCGCGGTGGCGGCAAGCAGTTCGTTGAGCCGCGCCCCTCGCCAGGTTTCGATGTCGCGCCATAGTCGCCAGGCCGACGGTAGGCAGAGAAGCGGCAGGCAGAGAAATGGCCCGCGCTCGATGCTCATTGCAAGCGGCGTGACAAAGGCGCAAAGGAGGAGCGCCCGATAGAGCGCAATGCTTTTGCGTCGCCCCAAAACGACGGCCAGTGTCCGTTTGCCGATTGCGGCGTCGGTTTCCCGGTCGCGGACATTATTGACCAACATGATCGCCGCGATCAGAAGACCCGGTGGAATGGCGGCGATAAAGGCGAGGCCGCTGTAGTGGCCGCTGATGATCAAGGCGCTGCCGCCGACCGCCATCAGACCAAAGAAGACGAAGGCGGCCAATTCTCCCAAAGCGTGCGAGGCGAGCGGATACGGCCCGCCGCTGTAGGCCAAAGCCGCCGTGATTGCGACCAGCCCCATGGCGATAACCGGCCAGCCGCCCTGAACGATAAGCATTGGCAAAAGCAGGGCCGCCACGCTGAAGCACAAAAGCATCGCCCGCCGCATCCGCTGCGGCGCGATCAGCCCCGACTGGCAAAAACGCTTGGGGCCAAGACGCTCGCCGCTATCAATGCCGCGCTTCCAGTCAAAATAATCGTTGGCGAGGTTGGCCCCGATTTGCATGATCAGGGCGAACAGCAAGCAGACGAAGAGCGTCCACAGCTGGAATGCGCCTTGATCCAGGGCCACCGCGCCGCCCACTAGCACTGGCGCGACCGCCGCCGGTAGCGTTTTTGGGCGGATGGCAAGAAGCCAGAGCCGTGAGGAAGATGCGGAAAAATTCATGAGTGTCACGGCTTACGAACACTTGCTGTAGCCGCAGTCGTAGCAGGTTTCGCAGCCGGACTCGAATACCAGTCGGCCGGAACATTCCGGGCAAACGCTGGTGAAGCCGTTTTGCGTGCTGGCCATGAACGATTTCAGAAGTTTCGAGAGCTGGGCCGGTAAATCAAGCATATGGCCGCTGGAACGGTCAAGCTGCTTGATGATTTCCTCCATCGGCACGCCGCAGCGTAAAGCCAGGGAAACCAAGCGGCAGACCGTTGTCCACATGGTCGATTTGTCTTTCAGGTCGATGCGATTATCAAAAGGAAATTTGGCGAAGACCTCCATCGGCTGCTCGTTTTCATCAAAGCAGACGATGATGTAGACCGATTTTTTCTCCTGATCCTTCACCCGATAGCGTTTGGCGTTGAGAATATCCGGCAAAATGATTTTGCAGGCGCCTCCGCCGGAAACTGTGGCGGTTTCCTCTTCTTTTCCGGCGGGCGGTGGGCTGGCCAGGTTTAACACCTGCGAGTCGCGCGAACCGTCGCGGTAGACGGTTAAGCCTTTGCAGCCCAGTTTCCAACCCAACATATACGAGCGGCGCACATCGTCGCGGCTGGCTGAACCTGGCAGGTTAATGGTTTTTGAGATTGAGGCGTCCACGCCATTTTGTTGCAGGACGCCTTGCATTTGAATGTGGTCTTTTGGGCTGATGTCTTGGGCGGCGCGAAAGACTTCCTGCCACGTTGCCGGAATCTCATCGTGGCCCAATACCGTGCCGGTTGCCGCCACTTTTTCCATCAGCGCTCTGGAATAAAACCCTTCACGCTTGGCGATAGTTTCAAAATGTTTATTGACCAGCAGTAGCTTGTCGCCATCCATGACATGCTTTTCCATGACCACGGAAAAGTAGGGTTCGCAGCCGCTGGCGCAGTCGGCAATCATCGACACGGTGCCGGTTGGCTGAATCGAAGTCAGCGCCGCGTTGCGCCGGGGCGGATAGGCGTTGCAGTGGGCGTCATAAGCGGGAAACGCGCCTTTTTTTTCGGCTATGGCGCAAGACCTCGCTTCGGCGGCCTCACGGAGAAAGCGCATGACCTCGGCGGCGACGGCGCGGCCTTCGTCACTGGCGTAGGGCAAGGCAAGCTGAATCAGCATGTCGTGCAGGCCCATGACGCCCAGGCCGATTTTTCGGGTTTTCAGGGTCATCTCTTCAATTTCCGGAATCGGAAAGCGGTTGCAGTCGATGACGTTATCAAGAAAGGCGACGGCGCAGGTGGTGATTTCGCGCAGGCGCGGCCAATCAACCTGCCCATCCTTGATGAAATTCGCCAGATTGATTGAGCCGAGGTTGCAGGATTCATAGGGTAAAAGCCACTGCTCGCCGCAGGGATTGGTGGCCTCAAATTCGCCGAGTTGCGGCGTGGGATTGGCGCGATTAGCCGCATCAATGAAGAGCACGCCTGGCTCGCCGTTGTGCCAGGCAAGGTCAATGATTTTGCTGAACACCGTGGCGGCGGCAAGCTGCCTGACCACCGCGCCGGTGGCTGGTTCGAGCAGATTGTAGTCGTCGCCCTCTTCCACCGCCCGCATGAAGGCGTCGGTTATGGCGACACTGAAATTAAAATTGTTGAAGCGGCTCTGGTCTTCCTTGGCGTGAATAAAATCAAGAATATCGGGATGATCGACGCGCAGCACGCCCATGTTGGCGCCCCGGCGTTTGCCGCCCTGCTTGATGGTCTCGGTCGCCGCGTCAAAGACCGCCGCAAACGACAACGGCCCGGAGGCCACGCCCTGGGTTGAGCGCACCGCCGCGTTTTTTGCCCGGAGCCGGGAAAAGGCATAGCCGGTGCCGCCACCGGTTTTATGCACCAACGCGCCGTTGCGGATGGCGGTGAAGATGCCGTCCATCGAATCGGGCACCGGTAGGACGAAGCAGGCGGAAAGCTGGCCCAAATCGGTGCCAGCGTTCATCAAACACGGTGAATTGGGCAGAAAATCAAGATGATACATCATTTTGAAGAAGTCTTGGCGTAAGCGCTCATATTCCGGCTGACCGAGGCCAACCTGGGCGATGGCGTCGGCCACGCGGCGGCATAGGCCGCGCCAATCCTCCAATGGTCGGCCATCTTGGTCTTTCAGGTAATACCGACGAGCGAGAACGGTTTCTGCGGTGGTGGTGAGGGGGGAAGATTTTTGACAGAGAGAATCAGTTGGAATTTGTTTTTTATTTTGAACAGATAAGAATTCGGCAAATTGTTTCAATGCGCTGATAACGGCATTATGCGACTTGCATCCATCTTCTTCTTTCTTTCCACCAACATCATATTGAACGATGATCGTACTGATATTTTTTGAAAGCCCATGCCAATCAGTTTCTTCCCATCCGCAAACTTTGTTAATTCTGTTCGCATAATCATCAACAGTGCTCGGCTTACCAGTAGTCGTCTCACATGAATACCCTTTGCTAATGAGATAATTTTTAAATTGTTGCTTCACGTACTTACCCTCCTGTCAATCTTTCTCTGTCAAGGTATTTGTTAAAATATTGATCTTGATAATTAAATTCGGTCAATCTAAAAATAATCACACAAAATCAATCTGTTATCCAATAACTCATTTGGCGATTTTGTTGGTTGATAACATCTTGCAACACTATTCGCCGCTTTTGGCTGACTGGCGTAGCGCCAGAAACGCCTCTTTCAGCGTTTGGCTATTGCTCCACCAATTAAATATCGAAAATGGCGCGACCTATAATATTGATTTTACGTAATTCTTTGTTCGTAATTTATCAGATTTAAGTGGTGGATCAATAGCAGATTGCCCCAGCGCAATGCTATCGCGTCGCCGCTTTTCTCGCCTTCCCCGACGGGGAGGAAGTCTATTTCATAGCCAATTTCGTTATTCATGCTCATTCCCATTTTTCCACTTCAAGATACGGATGACCACTATATCGTGTTGTCCGTGAAGCTGCAAGCACCTATATGTGGGATAAACGCGGTTCGGGTCAACCTAAGCCGGTCGGTGGAGATAACACAAAAAAGGGCTTCCGGATAAGCCGGAAGCCCTTGGAAAAACAAGAAAAGAGAAAAACGATTACGCTTCCACCTCGTGTTCCACCGCGACGGCGATCTTATAGAGCAAGGTCACCAGGAGAAATCCGGTGGCCCAGATGCCGACGCTGACGAGGATTTCATTCAACGTTGGATAGTATTCAGTAACTTCATTCAAGGGATTAACCACCAAGCCGCCGAGAACAAATCCCAGACCTTTGTCGAGGAACAAAGAGAGGAAGGTCAGGGTGCAACCCAGCACCACCAGGGTGTCGGTCTGCACTTTCGCCAGCTTCATGTAGGAGAAGACCGCCAACCCGGCAAAACACATAACCACCGATGTCCACATGACAGGCACCAGGTTGTTATACGTATGGCCGTCATGCTCCAGACCGAAGAACAGGTATTCAAGCGAGTGCAGATGCCCTGGCACGTTGGAGTAAAAGCCAACGAAGAACTCCATGCAAACGAAGAAGGCGTTGATGATCGCCGCGTACATGATGATGGTGATGAGTTTATTCACCGCCTCTTTACCGGCGTCGAAATGCGCCAGCTTCTTCATAATCACGCAGAAAATCAGAATCAGCGCCGGGCCAGCGGCGAAGGCCGAAGCGAGAAAGCGCGGCGCGGTGATCGCCGATAACCAGAAATGACGGCTGGGCAAACCGCAGTACAGCATGGCGGTGACGGTATGGATCGAGACCGCGAACGGAATCGAGACATAGACAAAGAAATAGACCCATTTCGGCGGTTTGATTTCCTTTTTCTCGGCGGTGAGGATGACCCATCCGCAGATGACATTTAAGGTCAGGTAACCGAGCAACACCACCATATCCCAGAACAGCATTGAATTGGGTGTCGGATGCAGGATCATGTTCAGACCGCGAATCGGCTGGCCAATATCCGCCATGACGAACATCAAGCACATAACGATGGCCGAAATGGCGAGGAATTCACCCAAAATGGTCAGGCGGCCAAAGACCTTGTAATCGTGGATATAAAAGGGCAGCACCAACATCAACCCTCCCGCCGCGACGCCGACCAGAAACGTGAACTGAGAAATATACAATCCCCATGACAAATCACGCCCCATACCGGTCAGGCCCATACCAAAGTTGAACTGCCGGATATAACAGGCGGCTCCCAGGGCGATCAGAGCCAGCAACAAGGCCAGCCAGCCCCAGTAGATGGTGTTTCCTTTTAATGCTTTTTCAATCATGACACCCTCACACGATGTAGAAAACGGAAGGCTTCGTTCCATAGGCCGGTGAACGCTGGATCGTGTTCTCCTTGGCCAACACCTGGCATATCTGCGATTCAGGATTGTTCAGATCGCCAAAAACAATGGCGCCACAGTCCTTAACCGCCTCAACGCAGGCCGGCTGCTGACCCAGGGCCAGGCGCTCCTCGCAGAACGTGCATTTCTCCACGACGCCGCGCATTCGGGTCGGGAAATCGGGATTATATTCGCTGATATAGGGCCGCGGATCTTCCCAGTTAAAGCTGCGCGCCCCATAAGGACAGGCCATCATGCAAAAACGGCAGCCGATACAGCGATGGTAATCCATGGCGACGATGCCGTTCTCTTCCAGAACGAAGGTCGCCTTGGTTGGGCAGACGCGGACGCACGGAGGTTGGTCACAGTGGTTACAGAGAACCAGAAAGTCGTTTTCGGCAATGGTTTTCGAGGAATGCGCTACCGACTGATCAGGAAAAGCGTTGGCGTAGGGCGCTTTCCATATCCATTTGATTTCGCTTTTTTTATTGCCGATGTGAGGAATGTTGTGCGCTTTATCGCAGGCGGCGATGACTTTATCCAGCATCTCCGGATGGCCATAGAACTTGCGCATGTCGATGACCATGCCCAAACGCACGCCGTCGCGTTTGCCGGATTCGCGGGCCGCCTCATGCCCCTCCTGCGGCGCGCCATGGGCTTCGGCGCTGGCTGCGGCGGGCGATGAAGAAAGATGGGCCGCCACCGGAGCGCCGATTCCGGCCAAAGCCGTAATCCCCGCGATCTTCAGAAATGAACGTCTGTTGTTATCCATTATGGCTTCTCCTTCTTGGCGACAATATTCGCCGGGGTCAGATGACAATCCCAGCAATACGGTTGCACAGCGGTATAGTTGTGGCAGGAATCGCAGAATTTTTCCTTATTGGTGTGGCATGACATACACGCCGTCTGAAGACCTTTGCGATATTCCTTGCCGTCCGCCACGACCGCGACCCGATGCCCATCGCGCAACACCTCGTCGCGCCATTCGTTCAGCATGGACATGTGCTCCGAGCGCATGACTTCCGCTGGCGCCACGCACTGTTTCTCCCCGCCGGGTGGTAGTTCCGGCTTGGGAACAGGCCCCGCCGACAAACCGTTGTACCAAAAGGGGAAGGTGGCGATGATCACAAACACGACCAACCCCGGCACGATCAAGCCTTTGTTATACATGAAGTTGACTCCTTAGTTTCTGGATTGATTAAAGCGTGCGCAGGCCGTCGTCGAGTTCCTCGCGGGTCTCGCCGTCCAGCACAATGGCGTTCCCCACCAGTTCGCTCAAACCACAAACGCGGACATCCGGATTCCAGTAGTTCATGAGTGAAGTCAGAGTCGCCCGGTCAATGGCGCAGACACAGGCCAGCATATTGACGCCATGCTTGTCATGAACATGCTTGACGGCGTTGGCGCGGGGCAGACCGGCGCGCATACGCAGTTCCATGATCTCGTCGGTATTCAGACCGGTTCCAGAACCGCAGCAGAAGGTCTGCTCGCGGATGGTGTTTTCGGGCATTTCAACCCAGTCAACCACATGGTCGAGGACGTAGCGCGGCTCATCCATCAAACCCATCGCCCGCGCCGTGTTGCAGGAGTCGTGCCAGGTCGCTTTGATATGACTGTTGCGGCTCTTATCGAGTTTCAGCTTGCCATTTTTAATCAGGTCGGCGGTGAACTCGGTGATGTGAATCATTTTGGTCGAGGCGGCATTGTTGAAAACCGTGCCGGTGATTGGCGATTTCGGCACTTCGAGGAAATCAGCCGGGCCGTTCATGGTGTCCATATATTGATGCAGGACGCGCCACATGTGGCCACATTCGCCGCCGATGATGTAACGCACCTTCAGACGCTCGGCTTCGGCGTACATCTTGGCGTTCAGCTTTTTCATCATCTCGTTGTTTGTGAACAGACCGAAGTTTCCACCTTCGGAGGCGTAGGTTGACCAGGTGTAGTCAAGGCCCAAAGCCTCAAAGAGAATCAGATAGCCCATGGCCGTATATAGGCCCGGCTCGGCGAAGACGTCGGCGGAAGGCGTGATGAACAGAATTTCCGCGCCCTTGCGGTTGAAGGTGATATTCGGGCGGCGGCCGGTCAGCCGTTCGACATCATCGACCAAAAATTCGACGTTATCTTTGAAGGTATGCGGCTGCAAACCCATGTGGTTGCCGGTGCGAT
The DNA here is from genome assembly GCA_031287565.1 of Desulfobulbaceae bacterium. Taxonomy (GTDB): domain Bacteria; phylum Desulfobacterota; class Desulfobulbia; order Desulfobulbales; family Desulfocapsaceae; genus UBA8130. The sequence goes on along the minus strand of JAITSS010000001.1, from coordinate 38,296 downwards.
TCGAGTTGGACGCCGGCTCCAGAATCCAGTTAATGCCGATGCCGACCGTATGGAGCAACTCGCGCAGCATCATGGTGATTTCGGCGGTGTCGATGCCGTAGGGGCAGAACACCGAGCAGCGACGACATTCCGTACACTGATAGGCGTACATGAACCACTCTTTCAGAACGCCGACTGTCATTTCCCGACCACCAGCCATCTTGCCCAAAAGCTTGCCCGCCAGGGTGAAATCGTTGCGGTAGACCGAACGCAACAGTTCGGCGCGCAGAACCGGCATGTTTTTCGGGTCGCCGGTACCCAGGAAAAAGTGGCATTTGTCGGCGCAGGCGCCGCAACGCACACAGCAATCCATGAAAATCTTCAGCGAGCGGAACTTATCCAGCCGCTCTTTCAAGCCATTCAGGATGATTTCCTTCCAATTCTCCGGCAGTTTCCAATCGTCCTCTTCAGGCGACCAGACCCTGGCGTTGGGGAAAGACAATCCCTTCTGGCTGTTCAGGTATTCAACCTTGTCTTTCTTCGCGGGATACGCATAGTTCCCCGATTTGAACACCACCGGAATATCCATCCATTCACGGGTGGGAACAGACCCCGTGGCCATGGACGGATCCTCTGCCACACTCCTTGATAATTCTTCCAATTTTGGCAATGCCATTGCTCTTCGTCCTTATCGCTGGTTGAAAGATTTCGCCTATGCCTGCTTGGCGGGGAGTTCTTTTTCCACCGGAATACCGGCATCGACCATGAATTCGCGGAACTCATCCTCATACCCGGCATAGGAATGCGGTTTGATGTCTGGATTCCACGGGTTGATATGCCGCGCGGCGCGGGTGTTGTTACGCATATTACGAGTTGGGCTGAAAAACACGCCGCCCATATGCATCAGCTTGCTGTAGGGGAAATACACCAGCAAGGCGCAGACCAGAAAGAGATGAATATAGAAAATTGAGGCGATGTCGGCGGTGATCGTCGGTTGGAACGTGGCGAGGCCGACCGCCAGTTGTTTGATTGCGACGACATCGACATTGCCGCGCAGGCAGTAACGCATGAGAATGCCGGTGATGGCGATGCCCAGTAGCAAAAACAGCGGGAAATAATCGTTGGCCAGCGAAATGTAGCGCACTTTGGTTTGGCAAAAGCGGCGCAGAAGCAAAAGAACAAGACCAGTGACCAGACAGATATCAGTAATATACCAATTGGGGGCGCCGATCTGGAAAATGCCGTCGAGGAACTCAAGCCAGTCGAGGCAGACCGGATAGGGGTTGAGGAAGAGGCGCATGTGCCGAATCAGAACGACCAGGAAGGAATAATGAAAGAGCAACGCGAACATCCACAGCCATTTCGAGGATTCGTGCGTCAGTTTCGGGCCGCTGTAAATCCGCGCCTGCGTATTGCGGAAGAGGGAGCGAAAGGTCAGCACCTCAAGCAACATTCGGGCGACAACCTGGCTGTTAGTATCCGGCGCTTCCAGCTTGTTGTGTTTGATGAAATCAAGCGACTTGGCCTGCCCGCAGGTGGTTTGAATGGAGAAGGGAACCGGCGATTTGCCCCAGTACACGACTTGACGGATAAATCCGTACAGGAACATCGCCATGGCCAGGTAGGGAAACACCACCCCGAATACATACTGCATTCCGGGTATCAGCGATCCCAGCCAGGCAATCAGCACCAAGGCAATGACTGCTAGGAACGGTGCGCCATACTTCATTTTTTACCTCACTTAGTGGAAAGATAATATGATTCCCAGGCCGCCGGGCGATAGAGAACCCGACCAGCCTGCGCGCCTGCACAAAACCGGAATCCCGCTCCGGCAATCCTTTAGCCGTCGTCTCCCACCGGATGCAATGTCTTGGAAGGGCAACCGCCGTCGGTGAGGATATGCCGTCCGCTTTTGAGTTCGGCGAGCCGCGTGGCGTAGAGACGCTCCCTTGACTCCATGTACATGTCGAATGCGGCGAGTGCCGCAATATCCACCGCGAAATCGAAATCGTAGAGGTTGGCGACCAGGGCCGCCCGCTCTTTGTCGGCGGCCAGTATATCCCTGAGGATATGCTTGACGGCGTATATGGGCGCCAAGGCTTGCGATGGAACTAAACCCTGCACGGCGCGTATCTGCACGAACTGCCGCAGAATTTCTGAGAATTCAAGGCGTTCCGGTTTTTGCGCCAAAAGGGGCAACAGCCGGTCGAACGCCTGGCGCATCGCGCCGCCGATGGGATTGGCGAAGGGGTCGCCCTCGCGCAGGAAAAAGTCTGGCGACTGGTAACTGGAGAGCGCGTACTTCACCCAGCGTTCGACGATCTTTTGCCGATGGCAACGCAACGCCTCGGCCAGATCCGCCTGTTCCCGCAATGATTCCGCCACCGCAATCCTCCATGCCACTCGGCTAATTTCAGTCAAGGAAAAGTCAAGCAGGACTATCATTTTTCCCGGCCTTTTTCAAGCGCTTTTCCTTCCTGGCCGTCGCGCCGCCAGGGCCTATCTTGTCGGTACAGACCGACGTTTCTCAAGCGATGTCGCTTTCTTATCGCCGATTGGCGTCAGCATATCCAGAAGGATGCGCTCGGCCTCGCGCACATAGGGTTCCTCGCGCACGTTTTTCATCCATTCGTCGCGATTTTCCTCTGGCGGCGGCTCGTCCTCGTTGTCGTCGGCGCGCAATCTCCGGAAGTATTCGCTCATTTTCTTTTTCGATTGATTGGCCAATTCCTTTTGCGCCCGCATGTCGGAGGCGGTCAGCGTGATCAATGTTTCGCCGCTGCGTTTTTCGGCGCTTTTGGCCTCTTCCCGAATGGCGATGAAGGCTTTGTCGCGTTCGACCCGTTTTTCGCTGCGCTGACGTAGTTGTTCAAGCGGCGGCGGTGCTTGCCAACTATCGTGTCCGACCGGGCTGATGGTGTCCCAGGGCAGGGAAAAATCCAGATATTTTTCGCCGGATTTGACATAGCCGACCATGCTGGGCAGGAGAATATCCGGTTCAACGCCCTTGAATTGGGTGGAATTGCCGTTGATCCGGTAAAATTTCTGCACCGTTACTTTGAGCGCGCCTAGGTGGTCGAAACGTGGTTGATAAAACAGGCGTTCTTCGTCGAGGTTGACGACAGTTTGCACCGTGCCTTTGCCGTGCGTGTGCTCGTCGCCGACAATCACCGCGCGGCCATAGTCCTGCAAGGCGGCGGCGACGATTTCGGAAGCCGAGGCGGAAAATTTATTGACCATCACCAAAAGCGGCCCGGCGTAGATCTCGCCCTCTTCGTCGTCGCTCAGGACTCGCTCGTTGCCGCGCGCGTTTTTCACCTGCACTACCGGGCCTTTGTCGATGAACAGGCCGACGATGGCCACCGCGTCGGTCAACGCGCCGCCGCCGTTGTTGCGCAGGTCGAGGATAATGCCGTCCACCCGTTCCGCCTTCAGCTTTTCTAGCTCGCGGCGGGTATCCTGGGCGCTGTTGCGTCCGGCCTTTTCCCGCTCGAAGTCGTGGTAAAAACTGGGAATCAGGATATAGCCGATTTTCTGGCCCGACGGTGTATTCAGCACCATACTTTTGACAAAGGTCTCTTCGATCTGCACCACATCGCGGATGATGGGAATCATCTCTTTGGCGCCATCGGACTTCTTCACGGTCAGGCGCACTTCACTGCCCTTCGGCCCGCGCACCAGCCGCACCACGTCATTCAAGCGCATGTCGGTGACATCCACCGGTTCTTCCGAACCCTGGGCGACCTGCAAAATGGTGTCGCCGGCCTGCAAGCGGCCTTGTCTCGCCGAGGCGCTGCCGGGCATGATCTGTTTCACCTTGATGAACCCATCTTCCTCGCTCAGCACCGCGCCAATTCCTTCGAGGCTGCCGCTCATGCTGATGTCGAATTGTTCTTTCCCCGCCGCCGTGATGTAGTTGGTGTGTGGGTCGAAGGCGCGGGCCAGGGCGTTGTAAAAACGGTCGTACTGATCCTGAAGGGTGTCCTGCGCGAGACGATGGAAAAAGTTTTTGTTCTGCTTGGCGACCTTTTCGACGGCTTCGCGCCACAGCGCTTGCTCGTCCTTCTTGGTTTTTTCCTTTTTCTGGTCTTCCTCCAGGTCGAGGAAACGGCCGATGACCTGGGCGCGGACAATGCGCCGCCAGCGGTCGCGCAATTCGTCGATGTCATTGACGTAGGCCAGTTTTTCCGGGTCAGTTTCCAACTGTTCCGGGTCGGTGCGGGAAATGGGTTGAGCCAGAATCGCGCTGACCATTTTTTCGGCCTGGCCAATCCGTTCTTGCAGCATGTCGGCGGCAATGCTGGGCAGGGTCAGGGTGCCGCGATCAATATCCTCAGGGATGCGTGGCACATACGAGCGCAGGGTCGCCACATCGCTTTGTAAGAGAAAGCGCTTTTGAAAATCGAGTTGTTTCAGGTAAAGCTGGAAGGCGTTTTGCACCAACTTTTCGTCAAATTTTTTGCCGCTGAAATGGATGCTCGGCAACTGATTTCGCAGCAGTTTACCGATGTAGTCATTTCTCGCTTTATCGAATGTTTCGCCCAGGGCGGCGGGATTACCTGACAGAGCGCCTGATGTTGTCGGCAACAAAAGAAGCAGGGTGAATATGATGATGCGGATCGTGTCCATGCTGACTACCGTTTTGGCAAAAGGGATAAGCGGAACCGATGTGAAAACCGAGGCCAGTCATACCAGAATGAGCCGCCGAATTCCATGGCAAAACGCCCAGCCGGCGCTTTTCTCAGGCGTCGCCGTTGCCAGCCGTTTCGCACGGAAACAGCGGAAAAGATACGGGCGGAAGTCCCAACGCCTGGAAGAATTCGCGCAGTTCGCCCGCAGTGACGCTCAGGTTGTTTTTCGCCCCGCCATGACGCCGCGATGACCATTCCCGCACGAGGAATACCACCAGGGTTATAGCCGCCAAGTGGCGAAAACGCCGGTCAGTCAGGCCGGAACGGGCGAGAAAATTCTTGTAACGCCGAAAGTTTATCATGGCGCGACCGAGGCCGCGAAATATGGCCTTGTCAAGGTTTTCATGCGACATATCACGCAGGATAATTTCGCGGAAACGCAGGGCGGTGGCCCGTTGCAGATGGTGGATGTCGCGGCGTGAAAGCGTGAGGCGCGGGCCGTCGGCGGCTTCACGGAGATAGTGCAGGGCCGAATGCAGGGCGATTTCCGGAATTTCACCAGAATGGCGTACTGCGTACCACTCATTTTCCAGTTCAGGATGCGGGTTTTTCATCATCGAAGCCGAAGACCCGCCGGATAACATCCACCTTGTTTTCCAGTTCGGGACATGCGGCGTCCCGCTTCAGGTATTGCAGGGGCGAATGGAGAATTTTCCCGGCCACCGCCGCGAGCATCCTTTCCAGGGCGGCCCGGCCGTTTGGCGGTAGTTCCGGCATTTTGGCCACGGTTTTCGCCAGCTCGCGGCCGCAAATCTCCTCGACGTGGCGGCGCAACTGGAGAATGGTTGGGTTCATGGCCAGGTTTTGCCGCCAGCTCATGAATTTTTCCGTCTCTTCCGCGACAATCCGCCCCGCCTTCACCGCTTCTTTTTCGCGTTCGCCGCGGTTGACCTCAACCACGCCGCCCAGGTCGTCAATATCGTAGAGATAGGTGTTTTCCAGTTCGTTTAAGGCTGGATCAAGGTCGCGCGGCACCGCGATGTCGATGAAAAACAGCGGTCGGTTGCGCCGTCGCCGCATGATCGGAATCACATGATCCTTGTGCAGGATGAGGCCGCTCGCGCCGGTCGAGCTGATCACAATGTCCGCCGATTCCAGACGAACGAGAAGATCGGACAAGGCCGCCGCTTGGCCGTGAAAACGCCCGGCCAGTTCCTCGGCCCGTTGCAACGTGCGGTTGACCACGGTGACGGCGGCAATCTTCTGGTTGAGCAGATGCTCCATCGCCAGCTCGGCCATTTCTCCAGCGCCGATCAGAAGGACATTTTTCCCTTGCAGGCTGCCGAAGATTTTTTTCGCCAATTCCACCGCCGCATAACTTATTGACACCGCCGACAAACCGATGCCGGTTTCGCTGCGCACTCGTTTCGCCACCGTGAAGGCTTTGGGCAGAAGACGATTCAGAATCGCGCCGACGGCGTGGCTCTCCGTGGCCTGGCGGTAGGCCGCTTTCAACTGGCCTAAAATCTGCGCCTCGCCAACGATCATCGAATCGAGACTTGAGGCTACCGCGAACAGATGCCTGACGGCGTCGGCGTCTTCGTGACGGTATAAATATTCGGCACATTCATCAGTCAGGTTGTCACCAAAAAGAAACGAGGCGAGCGCTTCAGCCGCCCGGTCGCCGCTCTCGCCGACCCACAGCGCTTCGACGCGGTTGCAGGTGGCGAGCAGAAAACATTCGCGGCATCCGGGCAAGCGCCTGAGCGCCGCCAGCGCCTGTTCATAGCCTCCGGGAAAGGCCATTTTTTCGCGGATCGCCACCGGTGTGGTTTTATGGTTGACGCCGACCAGCAGGATATGTTCCGCCGCGAGAGCTTGGTCAGTTGCCATGGATTCGCGTCCCTCCATGCGGCGCCACCACGAAAAGCAGGGTTAGGGCGATGATCGCGAAGGCGAAAATAGCCATCAGGGCCGCCCGTCTGCCGCGCCAGCCAACGGTGAAGCGTTGGTGCAACTGCGCCAGGTAGACCAGCCAGATGAACAGTGAGCAGACTTCCTTTTCGCCCCACAGCCAATATGAGCCGTAAGCCTGCCACAGCCATAGAGAACCGCTGACGATGCCCATGGTCAAAAGGATAAATCCGGTAGCCAGGCAATGACTGTTTAGCTGGTCGAGGGCGTCAAGAGATGGCAGGCGGGAGAAGAAGTAGCCGAAACGCTTGCTTTTCAGTTCGCGCTCTTGCAGCAGATACATAAGGCCACCGCAGAAGGCCAAAGAGAAAAAACTGTAGGCGGCCAACGACAAACCGGCGTGCACCGGCAACCACAGGCCCTTCAGAATCGCCGGGGTCGGCGTGAAGGTCGAAGAAAACGTCGCCGCCGCCGCCAGTAAAAGCGCCACCAGCGCCGAAACGAATGCGCCGAAATTCCTGACCTTATAGCGCCATCTGAAAGTTAGATACGCCCAGGTGGCGGCGCAGGCGAAAAAAACAATCGCCTCGTGTGGATTGGTTAAGGGCGCGGCGGCCAAGTGCGAGAATCTGGCAAATATATAGAGTAATTGGGCCACGCCGGAAAGCATCATCAACATGCGCGCGACATGGCGCAGGCCGCTGTTTTGGCGGATAAAAAAGATTAGGTAGACCAGCGCGGTCAGAACCGCCAGCGCCAGAACGCCGTCGAACAGCGAGCCAATCATCCGCTCCATGAACCGCCTCCTACAATGAAAAACCGGCTGTTTAGAAAATCCCCCGAACAAGGGATGCAATATCAACGTGCTCCGGGACAAACGCGGTCAGAATTCGCCGCGCCGCCGCCGCCCGCTCTTTCGGTGTTCCATCCGGCAGACCGGCGGTCAGAAGAGCTTCGGTGCAGTCGGCCAGTCGCCCGCGGTCGGTAAAAAGCGGTCGCAGACGACTGCATAATTCGGTTAAAGGCGCGTAGGCGTCGCCAAATTCTCCCTGCAAACGCCGCCTGAGGGCCGCTGCAAGCGCCGGGCTTTTGCCGCTGGTCGAAATGGTGATGAGCAGGTCGCCACGCCGCACAGTCGCGGGCAGATGAAAATCGCCGCGTTCCGGGTCATCGGCGCGATTGACGAAGATGCCCAGAGCCTCCGCGTCGCGGCTGATTTGTTCCTGGGTCGTCGGGTCATTGGTCGCGGCGAAAACCAAGGCCGCGCCGTTTAGATCATTTTTTTGATAGGCGCGGGGAAGCCATTCGATTTTTTCCGCTGCGGCGAGTTCGGCCAGCGAGGCAGTCAAACGCGGGCTGACCAGGCGCGTCCTGGCCCGGCGCTCCAGTAATCCCAAGGTTTTGCGCGCCGCCACCGAGCCGCCGCCGACCACCAGACACAGCCTGTCAGCGAGTCGCAGGTTTATGGCGTAAAAATCGTCAGGCATTTTCCGCGTTACGGGCGACGAGTCGGTTGACGATGATGGCGATCTCTTCGCCGTCGCGTTTGATTTTCTGCTCATTCACCGAAATGCGGTAGTCTTTCTCGGCCAAGGTGAGGAACTTGGGCAGGCTTTGCCTACGGGCGTCGTGCGCCAAAAAAATCTGGCCGCCCGGCGCTAAATAGCGTTTGAAAACCGCGAGGAGCGGCTGAAAGAATTCTTCGCGGAAGAGAATTTCCGCCCCGGCCAACACCGAAAATTGTCCCAATTCCGGCGGGTTCAGCCAATCAAGCATGGCCGAGCGCGGCCCAACCAGGCCGGAGGCGGCGGCGCTGACCCGCTGAAAATCAAGAATGATCGCTTCATAATCGGAAAGGGTCACGGAAAAACCGGCGGCCTGAGCGGCCAGGCCGGGCACGCCCAAACCCGCGCCCAATTCCAGGAGCGTCGCGCCGGGCGCTTTTGGCGCTTGTCGCAGCACATAGGCGAGGATGATGGCCGCATCCCACAATTTCACCCAGAAAGGAAAGCTGGAAACGTCGGCGAATGGGTCTTTGCCGCCGAGAAATTCTTCCAGATCGGCAATCTGCAAAATCTGTAAACGGATGTCGGCGATGCCGACCGGCGCGAAACGCAGGCTATATGCCTGACTGAGCCGCAGATAGATGTTCCTTTCCTCATCCGGCAATTGCCTGAAATCCATGTTCTCACCGTCCGGCTCAAGCGACATAAAAAAAGCCGGCTGACAGCGGTCAACCGGCCTGAAACGACAAACTTTGACGAGCGTGAAACAACAAACACACTGAATGCCTGAAAATCAGCACCCTTCGACGGCGGCCTTCTTCTTCGTGTCAACTTTGACTTTTGCGCCAGCTTCCAGACCCTTGGATTTCTCACAGGTCATCGTCACCTTGTCGCCGTCAACACCATCGACGGTGCAATCGACCTTGGCGGCAAAGCTCGCGCCCACGGCGACAAACGTGAACGACGCGGCCAAAAGCAGAGCAAGCATTGATTTCTTCATGAACACCCTCCGTCAATTTCAGGTTTTGGCGGGAACCCTCACAACTTCCCGCCCAAAAGCATTTTTCTTTTTCAGGCCGGATTTTATAGTCAACAAGCGGTGGCTTGTCAACCGTTGGCCACGGTCGCCGCGCCTGCTACCTGACCGTCTTTTCTCGCTTCCTGCTGTTGCTTATTGACGAATTCGCCGGCCAGTTTGACGATGATTTGGTTGGTTTTTTGCAGACGGGCGGTCATGGTTTTGAACAGATGCAGGGAAACATCCGGGTATTTCTCGATGATTTCATCCATCTTGTCACCGGGAAAACGTTTGACCGTGCTCCGTCCGAAGGACACGATGCTGGCGTTGCGCTCTTCGCCGGAAATCGCCGCCATCTCACCGAAATATTCCCCCGGCTCGGTCAGCTTGGCGATGGTTTTCCGCCCTTTGATAACCGAAAGCGAGCCACGAATCAGCTTGAAAAAATCGCGGTCGGTGTTGCCCTCGCGGATGATGACCTCGCCGTCTTCGTAGGTTTCGACGTCGGGGTTCATCAGATAGGCGGGCAGGCTTTCTTTGTGGGCGACGGTGCGGCGCAACGCTTCCTCAAGGCTGGTCACGCCCTGGGCGACTTTTTTTAAGGCCGCCTGACGCAGAGGCGTCATCCCTTCCTGCTGGGATATCTTGCGTAATTGATCCTCAGGCACTTGGGCGCTGATCGCCTTGGCCACCTCTTCGGTGTTTTCCATCAATTCAAAAAAACCGACGCGGCCTTTATAGCCACGGCCATTGCATTCCGGACAACCGGCCGGGCCGTACACCGTGAGGCCATCCAGTTCGCTTTCGTCGAATCCGGCCTGTAACAGCTCCTCGCGGCTCGGATGCGCCACCTTTTTGCAGCGCTGGCACAGGCGGCGTCCCAATCGTTGCGACAGAACCATGGTCAGGGACGAGGCCAGCATGTAAGGCGGAATGCCAATATCGACGAGACGGCCAATGGTTGCGGCGCAGTCGTTGGTATGCAAAGTCGAAAACACCAGATGGCCGGTCATGGCCGCCTTAACGGCGATTTCCGCAGTTTCCATATCGCGGATTTCGCCGACCATGATGATGTCCGGGTCTTGTCGCAGAAAGGCTTTCAGGGCCGCCGCGAAGGTCATGCCCACTTCCTGGTGCACGTTGACCTGGTTGATGCCTTTGAAGTTGAACTCAACCGGGTCCTCTGCCGTGAGGATTTTGATGTCTTCGCTGTTCAGCGAGTTCAGCGCCGAATAGAGCGTGACCGTCTTGCCGGAACCAGTCGGGCCGGTGACGAGCAGCATTCCCTGCGGTCTGGTGAGACAGCGTTTCAGCATCTCGAAGGTTTCCGGCTCAAAGCCCAGTTGCGTCAGGTCAACGTTTAAGGATGATTTATCGAGGATACGCAAAACCACCGATTCACCGAACAGCGTTGGCAGGGACGACACACGAAAATCGACTGAGCGATTGCGGCCGAGGCGCATTTTGATACGACCGTCCTGCGGCACGCGGCGCTCGGTGATGTCGAGTCCGGAGAGAATCTTGAAGCGGGCGACCAGCGCGTTTCTGATGTTGAGCGGCAGATTCATCGATTTGTACAAAGCGCCGTCTTTACGATAGCGCACCTGCATCGTTTTTTCGTAAGGCTCGACGTGGACGTCCGACACGCCTTCCTGCACCGCCTTCACCAGAATGCCGTTAACCAGTTTGATGATTGGCGCGTCGTTAGCCGAAGCGGCATCGACAATCTGGTCTTCGCTGGAGGATTCAATCTCAAAGTCATCGACCGCTTCCGACAGAATTTTGCCGAAGTCGTCCACAGTCTTGATTGATTCATCAGCCGTTTTCTGATCGGGCTTGGTCAGATAGCCGTCGGCTTCCTCGTCGCTGATGCCGTAGTATTTCTGATAGGCTTCGACAATATCCCGTTCGGTCGAGACGCCCAGAGCTAGTTCTTTGCCGAGAATCCCCTGCAATTCCTCGACCGCCACATCGTCGCATGGTTCGGTCATGGTGATTTGCAGCGTATTGCCAGCGATGCGCAGCGGGAAGGCGAAATATCTGGCGGCGATTTCGTAGGACACGAGTTTCAGCACATCGCGGGACGGCGGTTCGTTGGCGATGCTCACCGGCGTGTAGTTGTGCTGGCGGCTGAGGAAATTAAAAACTGTATCCTCGTCGATATAGTCCAGTTTGCGCAAAATCGAACTGAGGCGGCCGCCGTTGCGCCGCATTTCTTTGACCGCCGCCTCCATCTGTGGCGGCGTGATGTACCCGGCCTTGCTCAACAAATCGCCGATTTTCAGCTTGCTGGCCCCGGACTGGTCTTTCACCGTCCGCCGGGTGGCCGCGCGTCGTGGTTGGTCGTTCATCGTGTCTATCCTCCAGAATGCAACCCGCTTGCGCCGCCTGCCTGATGCAGACAGGTCGGCGCGGGTGGAAAAAACGGGAAAACCCGACCTGTCTGCCGCCAGGCAGGCGTCAGTCTTTCAGTATACGCCAGAGAAAAACGAAAATGCAGGGAATTTCCGGGTAAAGAGCGCCTGTCTGCAACCAGAAGTATCTACACAAGTTGTTTTTCCCGTCTGCCCTGAGAAGCGTATCGAAGGGTGAAACCGTTCGTGGTTCACAAACTTTTCACCACAAACGGGGCGCTTTATCACGCTTCAGGTATGGCTTGTGTAGAGACTTTTGCTCTGCGACAGGCAGGCGGCGCGTCAGGCCGAGGACGGGTAAATCTGTCGGCCAACCTTTTGAAATATGCTCCTTCAGAGCGGGATTGGCGATGGTCGCGAATTCTCAACAATTATCAACGCGACCAGGTCGGTCGCTGTCGGCGAAATCCTCATGCAGGCGGGCCAGCCGGATGGTGTCTTTGGGCGACGGTTTGAAGGAAAATCCCTGTTCCTCCAGAAAATTCTTCAGCGTTTTCCAGGCGAGTTTCAGCGTCAATTCAAAGCGCAGGATAAACCCGTTGCGCTCCGCTTGCGATGTTCCGCTTCCATCGCCTCTTGCAGACGCAGAAAAGCCTTGGCAAAATTCTCGAAGCGTTGCCACCAGCGAGTGTTAGGATTTATGCTCTTTCATCTCGGATTCGTTTCTCCCATTCTGCCAACCAGCACGCAGCAACTCTGCGGTAGGCTTGCATCGAGCCTGTTTACCTCCGTCGCTCCGGCCTCAGCCATCATGCCCGCCAATTCGCTCGTTGTATAGGTTTGGCCGCCCTCGGTGCCGACCAGCATGTTGAGGGCGAACAGCGCGGCGTGCGTTGGGCCGACGCGGTCATCATCCAAGACAAATTCCTGCACGCAGAGAAGACCGCCGGGATTGAGGCAGGCGGCGGCGTTTCGCAAGAGTTTCTCGGCGTCCGCAGGCGTTTCGCCATGCAGCACCTGCGACAACCAGGCCACATCCTGACCTTTTGGCAAAGCGCCAGCAAGAAAATTACCGCTGGCAAAATCAATGCGCTCACTCAAACCATACTGGGCGACAATCTTTTTCGCGAACGGCTCGGTGGTCGGCAAATCGAAAATTGTCGCCTGCAAGTTCGGGTTCTTCTTGCAGAAATACACCGCATATGTGCCAGGGCCACCGCCGATGTCGATGAGCGTTCGCCGCTCGGACAAATCGAGTGCCTGGGCGACGGTTTCCGCCTGCAAGCGGGCGATGTTGAACATGCCGAAGAGAAAAGCCTCACGCTCGGCGTCGCTGTCGGTATGGGATGAACTTTCTCTGGTTGGCCGTCCCTCGCGCACCGCTTCGGCCAGCTTGGCCCAACTGGGCATCAGATGGGCGTGATGCTGGATGATAAAGCCCAGATAATCCGGCGAATTTTTCGACAACAAAGCAAGGATATTTGCCGGGGCGCTGACTTTCCCCGCTTCGCGCCGCGTCAGGAGGCCCAAGGCGGCTAGCGCGGTTATCAGCATGGAAAAACCGCGCCGGTCGCAGGAAAGCGCCGCCGCCAGCTCGTTTTCATCCCTCGCCCCCTGTTCCAGCGCTGTGAACACATCCAGCCGCACCGCCGCCTGTACCGCGCAACCGGCCCAGTACGCGCCTGATAATTCTAATAATTTCCCGGCGTTCCAATTCGCGTCTTCCATAATTTCCTCCGGATATTGTAACCTACTACCACTGAGACGAAGATAAGCAATCAGGGCTGATCCCCATGGCGATCAGATTGATTTTTGGATTGTCCTTAACAAGCTTGCGTAATCGTCAATTTTTTTCTCTTTTCACCCCATCAATCCAGCCGCTCCGCCTCCCACAGTTCCTGATAGTACAAACAGGTGCCGGGGTTCCAGGCGCTGGCGGTGGTGTGTTGGTAATTTTCCACCACCGGCCAGTGGCTGAAGGCGGCGAGCGCTTCAGCGAAAGAAGCGGCGTCAACCACCGTTTCCCGACTTTTTTTCAGTGAGCCGTTCGGCCCTTCGATATAGCAAATCCGATAACGCGGCATATATTCCCCAGCGCAAAAAAACAGGCGGGAAAAGGCTTTCCGCCCCATCCCGCCCAATTACTTCAAATTGCTTCAAATTGCTTCACCGCCCGCGCCAACTATTTAATGGACGCCCGGCAGCAGATATTTACTGACAATAAACAGCACCACCAGCAAACCAATGCCCAAGCCGATGCTCCAGCGGATGAGTTTCATTTCGGTTTCGTCTAGCGGCTCATAGTCCATCTTCTGGACTTCTTCATGAAACTTGACATCTTTTTTTGCTTCCATCTCTTTGTTCTCCTTAAGAATAAGCCGTTGTCAGCCCGCGACCACCGGCGGCGTCATGCCATGGAAGAAGGCCCAGGAAATGAACAGGCCGACCCAGATGATGAATCCGAACAGGCAGACGATGTAGACCAGTGCCAGCCGTCCGATGCCTTCTTCCATCAGTTTGCGGAAGTTCGAGACCATGCCGATGGTGAAAAATGTCAGCAGGAAGAAAATAACCCGGAAGCCGTTGATGGCGTCGGACAGTCCTTTGCCGGCTTTGGCCAGCTCCGTTGACTGAAGGCAGATGATGAGGAGAATCAGAAAAGTAGCCAGATAACCCAGTACGAAACGCGGAAAACGATCCCAGACATCCGCCCAGCCCATGGTGCGCTCGCCGCCGGTTTTATCGAATTTGGCGCTCCAAATCCAGGCCAGCACCAAGGCCCATACGCCGATGAAAATGTCGATGAAGATTTTTACCGTGGTCGTCACCATGACGATCCAACCTGGCGTCCATTTGACGCCCATGGTTTCTGCGGCTTTGGCAAGGATCAGCGATTCGGTGATCGCGCCGCTGGCGATCGCGCCGCCGTCGGATTTTACGGCCAGACCCATCCAACCACCGGCCACCATCGGCTCGGAGGTCAGGAACCAGGAGGCGACGAAGGGCAGAATCAGCATTTCAATACAGGTGAACACCACGACCAGAGACGACACCATGATCGGCACGATGGGCCGGGCGCGAATCGCCGCCCCGGTGGCGATTGAGGCCGACACGCCGCAGATGGAAATGCCGGAGGCCAGAGGCGCGGCCCACTCTTTGGAAAATTTGAAATATTTGCGCGAAACATAGTAGACAACTGCCCAATACAAGAGATAGGCTTCAACAATGGCGCATAGTCCTCGGAAGATAACATGACCGGCGTAACCGGCGGCGCCGGCGGCTTTCACGCCCAGCTCCGCGCCCATGATGACGATGGCGATTTTCACGAACAGTTCCGGGCGGCAGGCGTCGCGCAGACTGTCAGCGAAACCTGGCGCGAAGTTGCTGATCAGAATGCCCGCGACCAGAGCGATAATCAACCCGGCCTCGGTGCTTAATCCCATGGACCAGGCGATTGGGTATTTGGTTTCCGGCCCGATTTGGGTGGAGTTGGCGGCGATGTAGGCGTTGGCCCCCAGCATGTAGCAGATGAAGGCGATAAAAAAGACAATGGTGAATGAAGTCGCGAACTTGCCAACATTGCCGCCAAGCAGCTTGATGCCGAACGACAAGGCCGCCGTCAGCGCCACCCAGGTGACGAGCGCCGATTGCCAACCGGCTAAGGCCATGCCTTTGGCCGCCGGTTTCCAGGCGCCGAGCGGATTATCGACCCACATGCCGGTTTTGACCACCCAGCCCAGCAAGTCGATTTCGTAAAATTTGAACAGCGCCAATAGGAAGATGAAACTTCCTATCAAGAGAGCTACTTTGTCTTCGGTGAACGCCCCTTTTCCAGATGACATAAAAAAAGCCTCCTTTCTCAGAACATGTATCTAAATCGCCGCGCCGTGTCATCTCCCTCGGTTCGGCTGCTTCACGCCACTCCCTGTTCTCCCAAGCTACAGAATTTCGCCTGCTTATCCTAGGCGCGGGCGGCTGTCAATCGCAAATGATGCAACCTATGGATTATTTTGATTTATGGCTTATTTCCTTTTCCAGAGAAGGCGTGCGGCGGCGGTGAGGCGGGGCTGAATCAGAGGAATGAATAACGTCGCCGTAATTCGGCTTGCAGCGGCAGCATGACCTCGCGCATGGACGGCTCGGCGGCGCTTGCAGTGCGCAGCCTGAACATATGCCGCCATTCGGCCAGGTTGCAGTACACGACGATTTCGGTTTTGCAGGAATTGGGTAAAACCGTCCTGGCCGCCTGTGGGGTTGAGTTGCGTAAGAGGCGCAGATAGGCGGATTCGGCCTCTTCCATAGATTGTTGCCAAATGGCGAATTCTTCACTGTTTTCCTGATAAAATACTGGGCGGATAAAGGAGACGCGCCGGTCGAACTGTGCCCGACCGTAGTTGCAGTAGCGCTGGCTTTCCTGCAAAAACGAGCAGACCCGATGCCGCACCAGTTCGTGGCTGACGGCGCGGCTGACGACAAATTTGACGCCGAGAAAGCGGTGCCTGGCCAAAAGCGCTTGCGGCCAGGCGTCGATTTCGCTGACGGAATACAAACGCGGCGGCGCAAGACTTGGCGTGGCCAGGTTTATGTCCGCGAAAAGAAAGGGATATTTCGCGGACACCGCGCAGGCGAAAGTGGCGACCACGGCGTCCGCCGCAGCGGATGTCGCCAGTTCCCGCAGGGCGCGGATTGAGGCGGTGACAAGAAGGCCGCCCTCGCGTTTATCAATCACAAAAAAACGCGGCTGCAAGGCGAAAAAAGCGGCGGCGTCCGTCGGAGAGCAGGCGATTTCCGCCGTCACCACCGCCATTTCCAAAACCGAGCCATGGCCGCGTCGGACAATGCCTTCAACAAAGGGAATCGCCGAATCGCCGCTGATTTTCTCTTCGCTCTTGTAGCAGACGCGCCCGCGCGTCTCCAGCGCCACCGGCAACGGCAGATGGTCGAGCGCGTCCTGAATTTCATACGATGGGGCGACAACAAGCATGGCTACTCTTCCTTCCAAAACGGCGACAAGGCGCGTAATGAGGCGATAATCGGCGGCAGCGCTCCCAGAACCAAATCAATTTCTTCTTCCGTATTGTACACGCTCAAAGAAAACCGAATCGAGCCGTGGGCGGCGGTAAACGGCACGCCCATCGCCCGCAGCACGTGCGACGGTTCCAGCGAGCCGGAGGTGCAGGCTGAACCTGACGAGGCGCAGATGCCGATCTGGTTCATGTGCAAAAGAATCGATTCGCCTTCGACAAACTCGAAACTGATGTTGCAGGTATTGGGCAGACGATGACTTTTGTCGCCATTCAGAATCGATTTGGGGATGCGAGCGAGCAGCCCTTCTTCCAGGCGGTCGCGCAGAGCGCGCACGCGGCTGTTGTCGGTTTCCATATTAGCCGCCGCCAGCTCGCTGGCCTTGCCCAGGCCGACAATGGACGCGGCGTTTTCGGTGCCGCCGCGCCGCCCGCGTTCCTGGTGGCCGCCGATGAGAAATGGGGTGAAGGGAGAGCCTTTCCTGACATACAAAACACCAACGCCCTTCGGCGCGTGCAATTTATGTCCGGAAAGAGAAAGAAAATCGACATCCAGCGCCGCCAGATTGATCGGCATTTTGCCAACGGCTTGCACGGCGTCGGTATGAAAGAGAATGCCGCGCTTCCTGGCCATCTTCGCCATTTCAGCAATCGGGAAGACGACGCCGGTTTCATTGTTGGCCCACATCACCGAAACGATGGCGGTGTCGTCACCTAAGGCCGCTTCATATTCGGCCAGATCAAGCATTCCCTTTTCATTAACCTTCAGTTGCGTCAGCCGGTATTTGTGGCCGGTGAATAAGCTGATGTTTTCGCAGAGGTTTTTCACCGCCGGATGTTCGACCCTGGTCGTGATAATGTGCCGTTTCTCCGGAAATGTCCTGATCGCCGACAGAATCGCCGTCGAATCGCTTTCGGTGCCGCAACTGGTGAAGACGATTTCGTCCGGCGACGCGCCTAAAAGCGCCGCCACTTTGGCCCGCGCCTCTTTCAGCCCGGCGGCGGCGCTGGCGGCAAAGCTGTACATACTGGATGGATTGCCATACAAATCGGTGAGATAAGGCATCATCGCCTCGCGCACTTCCGGGGCAATCTGTGTCGTCGCGTTATTATCGAGATAAATGATGCGCCCGCTCATAGCGCGCCCTCCTCGACAATCAGGCTGTCTACAACCAGCTCGCGCAATTTCTTTTCCACATATTCTTTAATCGTCGTCTGGCTCATGGCGCAGCTGCCGCAGGCGCCGCGCATGGCCACGGTGACGATATCGCCATCGACATCGAGCAACTCAATGTCGCCGCCGTCTTTTTTCAGAATCGGACGGATTTCCCGCTCCAGCGCTTCTTCTATTTTTTTCACCTTTTGCAAGGTGGTCATGCGTTTGGGTTTATCCGGCGCGGCGGCTTGGGCAATTTCACCCTGCGCGGTCTTTTGCAGAATCGCCCGCAGCTTTTCCTCGCACTTGCCGCAACCGCCGCCGGCCTTGGTGAAATTGGTGATTTCCTCAAGCGAGCGCAGATGCGACTCTTGAATGGCGCGGATGATTTCCAGGTCGGTGACGCCGAAACACTCGCAGACCACCTCGCCCTGGGCCATCGGCAGAACCAAACCCTTATAATTGGCAATCGCCGCTTCCAGCGCCTCGCGGCCCATCACCGAGCAGTGCATCTTTTCTTTCGGTAAGCCGCCGAGATAATTGGCAATGTCCTCGTTGGTGATTTTGCTCGCATCCTCAAGGGTTTTGCCAATCACCATTTCAGTTAAAGCCGAAGATGAGGCGATGGCCGAGGCGCAGCCAAAGGTCTTGAATTTGGCGTCGGCGATTCTGCCGTCCTCAATTTTCAAGGTGAGTTTTAAGGCGTCGCCGCAGGCCAGCGAGCCGACGTCGCCGACACCATCGGCATCGGCAATTTCACCGACGTTGCGCGGATTTAAGAAATGCTCCTGAACCTTATCGGTATATTCCCACATGGAAGGCTCCTCTCGGTTGGAAAAAGGTGGAAAAATTTTCCGCGACAATAATACGCCACGGGTAAAAAGCCAACCGGCTATTGCTTTTGTGTCACCCGTGGCGCGGAGAGGAGACTAGCGGAACGGCTATTTCCTGCCGCCGCGCAGGGTTTCCTGGCTGTAGCCCCAGCCTTTGCAGGAAGGCACATCAATCAGGATGAATTCCGAGGCTTCTTCGGCTTTGAAGGTGAGCGGTTCATCGACATCAATGCGCGCCTGGTCTTTGCAGGCCATCGACAGGCCGTTGACGTTCATAGCGCCTTTGGTGAGATAGGTAAAAATCCGCCGCCCGCGCGTGGACTGATGGATGACTTCTCTTCCGGCATCCAAGGCGCAACGATAGATGGTGCCGGCGGTGTGAAACGTCACCGTGTTGGCAATATCCTGACCGGATGCGATAGGTAATAATTTGTTATGCCAGTCGGCAGGCGCAAAGGTCAGCTGGGCGTAGCTTGGTTTCAGTTCGCGCTGGTCGGGGAATATCCATATCTGGTAAAAATGCACGTCGCGGTCGGAGAGATTCAACTCGGAATGGGTCAGGCCAGTGCCCGCCGACATCCGCTGCACATCGCCTGCTTTAATCACGGTTTTGTTGCCCATGCTGTCTTGGTGGGTCATTTCGCCATCAAGCACCACAGTGACAATTTCCATTTCATCGTGCGGATGGGTGGGAAAGCCGGTGCCCGGCGCCACTACGTCATCGTTAAACACCCGCAACGCGCCGAACTGAATGTTGTTCGGGTCGAAATAGTTGGAAAAGGAAAACAGCCAGTAGGTCTGCAACCAGCCGAAATCCGAGAAATGCCGCCGATCCGCCCTGACAAAATCAATCGTCCCCATGATGACTCCTCCTTGTGGTGAATTATGCTCTCCCGCCCCTTCAGGCGCGACGCCTGACGACTTGAACGGATTCCGACAAGGATATGTTGGAAGAAAGAGGCAAGTCAAGAAGATCGGGAATTGGCGCAATCGCGGACATGTCCGGCGGGCAAAAAAAGCAAAGCCGCTGATTTTTTTTTTGGCTCTATATAACTAAAAATTTAACTATATCGACACATAAGCAAGGACGAGTGAGCCGCAAGCCTATTCGTTCCAACCCACTGCCTCTATCTTTTTGTGTCAGTAACAGGCCATAAAAAAGCTCATCTTTTTCCGGAAGGGCGCATTTTAGAATGGCGTGACGAAGACGGGAAAGGGCGACGGCGGCAGGATGGTGGGACGTCAGTCGGCGCGGCCTTCCATCGAATTGGTCGTGGTCGGCCTTGTCGCCCTGGCCTTTCAATGGAAATTTTGTTGCCATTTGGTGTCAATATTGCTTCAATAGGCCAATTGTAAAACTTGCTCGCGCCCACAGACTTAATACTCTCATTTCTCGCTAGATAAATTGGATTCTATCGTGAGCTACACGAAGGAAACATCGCTTTGTTTTGTTCGCCATCGGCGAGTCGAAGGGTTTCCCTGTAAAATCACAGGCTGTGACAGGTTCGGTTCGAGGCGCGGTAGCGCTCATCATCGTCTTTTCAGCGCCATAAAGGGTGCTGGCACGATATTTGCACTCACTCACTCACTCACTCACTCACTCACTCACTTGTATCTCTGATTGATGTAGTTATTTTTCCCCCGTCGCATAGCGGGGAGCTTCATTCCTTGTTCGGTGTCTCGGCCCCGTTTCCTTTCATGGAAATGGGGCTTTTTTGTGTCGTTCCGACGAGCTTCTGTTTCTCTGCTTGATGGTGGAAAGCATGGGCGAACAGAGTGTCGGCGACACATCGGTCTGTTTTTCCGGAGTGTCTTTCAGCTATCAGACAGATTCAGAACAGGTTGATGTCCTGAATAATCTGACATTCAGCATTCCCAAACATCAGGTGTGCGGTTTGGTTGGCCCATCTGGTTGTGGCAAATCAACAGTGCTGAAAATTATCGCCGATCTCATCCCGAAAAACCAAAGAACTCATATGGCTGGAACCGTGCGTGTTTTTGGCGAACGCCTAGAAAATTTACGGAACGGAGGATACATCAGCTATGTGCCGCAAAATCCGTCATTATTCCCCTGGTGGACGGTCATCGACAATGTGATGTTGCCATACCGAATCGCTGGAAATATATCAGCGGTTGGTTTTAGCCAGGCAGAAGAGCTTCTGCGAAAGGTAGGATTGTGGGAATTCAGGAACAGCAAGGCGACTGAACTTTCGGTTGGGATGCAGAGGCGTGCGTCGATTGTCAGGGCTTTGCTCTATTCCAGCGATCTTATGCTGCTGGATGAGCCTCTGGCCTCTTTGGACGAAATGACGCGAGAAGAAATCGGCATAGTTCTGGCGGGGATACAGTCGGAGTTCAAAACGACCACGATCATGGTGAGCCACGACCTGTCGGAGACAGTGCTTTTTTGCGACAGAGTGCTGGTTTTGTCGCCCAGACCGTCACGCCTGGTTGTAGACATTCCGATCAATTTGTCGCGTCCGAGATGCTTTGAACATCGAAACACCGATACTTTTTTTCTGGCTCTGCGCGACATTCGACGGGCCTTGGCGAGCGCGGCAAAACGCAAAGGCGCGGAAACAACAACGGGTGTCCAATGAATGGCAAACAGTTGTTGTTTTTGGCTGTGAGTCTGCCCATTTTTTTGCTGGCGTGGGAAGTGGTTTGTCGTCTTTTCGCGGTACCCTCGTATCTCATTCCTTCCCCTGGCGAGATTTTTACGGCGACCTATCAAGTGAAGGATGAGTTGTTTGTCCACACCGGCGTGACTTTTTTGGAAGCATTCCTGGGCTTTGGATTGGGTTCATTATTTGGTGTCACTTTAGGTGTGCTGTGCTCGTTTTCAAAGAATATTGAAACGATGCTTATGCCTTACGCTATCGCTTTGAAAACCATTCCGATTGTCGCCATCGCGCCTTTGTTGACAATCTGGTTTGGAACAAATTTTTTCCCAAAAATTTTATTGGCCGCCCTCACCTGCTTCTTTCCCACGCTCATCAATACGATAGAAGGACTGAAAAGCGTTCCACAAGACTACATTGATGTCTTTAACTCGATGGCGTCTTCTGAATGGCAGATTTTCCGCTGGTTGCGTTGGCCGAACGCCTTGCCGTATATTTTTTCCGGATTAAAAATTGCGACGGTTTTCGCGGTTATAGGCGCTATCGTCGCGGAATTCGCCGGAGCTATGTCCGGTATCGGATTTAGGCTGCTTATTGCATCATATCAGTTAGAAACGGCGGTATTGTTTGTATATATAATTGCTAGTAGTATATTGGGGATTTGTTGCTATGGAGTGGTGTGTCTTGTGGGTAGATTGATTATCACGTGGGAAAAATAATATTATTTTGTTTGTGCATTGATGCGGCAATTGATTGTCGTTTTCTTGATGTATCAATATACATTAAAGGAGTGTAAGGCTATGAAGAAAACTGGAATTTGCTTTGTATGCGCGTTGATGGTCTCGGTAATGTTGTTAGTGGCAATGATTCCATCCTGGTCTGCGGCGGATACGAATAAAAGCTTAACAGAAATCAATATCAGGCTGAAGTATCTCTGGTATGCCGGTTGGGCAGGCGAATTGGTCGCCGATGAGCATAAAATATTTGAGAAGTATGGCCTGAAGGCGCATATCCGACCCGGCGGATTTGAATTGGATCCAATTAAACTTGTCGCGGCTGGAACTGATGATATAGGTGTCGCTGGCGCCGATCAGATTTTGATGGCCAGGGCTAAAGGAATTCCTTTAGTCGCTTTTGCGGTTCAATACCAAGAGTCTCCAATTGGGTTCGCTTTGCGGGCGGGAAAAGCATCTCAGGCGCTTTTTTTCAAAGGGGCTAAGGTTGGTGTGAAATTTGGAACTGATATTGATCCGGTCTATCGAGCGATACTTTCGCAGTATGGCTTGTCGAAAAATGATATTCAGGAAATACCCGTTAAATTCGATATATCGCCATTTTTGGCTGGTGTGGTCGATATTTATCCAGGGTATATGACCAATGATTTGCTATTGATACGAGAAAAAAGACCTGATACTGTTATTTTCCTTGCAAAGGATCGTGGTATTTCTGTGTATGGTAATGTTTATTTTTGCACTGAAAAGTACTATATGGATAATAAAGATGCACTGCGTAGAACATTTTCCGCTCTCAAAGATGGTTGGATGGAAGCATTCTCTTTAGACAATATAGACATCGCGGAGATGGCATTGAAGAAAAATTCCGCATTAAATAAAGAGCATGAATCTATAGTCATTAGCACGTTGCGATCCTTCATTTTACCCGGAGCTGAACGTTTCGGTGAAATGAAGATTGAAAAATGGAGTGATTTGCACACATTGTTAAGAAATAATGGAGTGTTGAAACAAGATGTTGATTATAGCAAAGCATTTGTTACCGATATTGTTGATCCTCGGTGATAATTTTCATGAGTATGTATTGATTTGTCAATTGAAGCCAGAACACTATTATTCTGCCAATTCAAGCATGAATCCGGATATTTGATTGCCTAATATCCGGATTTGTATTTTAATTTGATAGTTATGCGACGAGATTATCGTGAAGAGTGGATGAAGTCGGCCTTGTTTGGCTATGCCTTTTCAGACATAACATTGTTATCGTTGGACTATAGGGTTGAATGTGGATTATTTATTTTGTGGTGATGTCAATTTTTTCGATGCGTCAACTGCCAAAACTTACAACGATTTTCCAACATCGCTGTATTATGACGAATTGATATTACAACTAATTCATGGCAACCCTCGTCGCATTTTGGATGCTGGCTGCGGCGCGGGCGCTTTCACTTTTAAGCTGTCTGAGCGTTTTAGGGATGCGGATGTTGTCGGTTGTGACGAGTCAGAGGACATGCTGACGGCTGCCCGCGCAAAGCTGGCGGCGCGCGCGGACATGCGATTGAAGCTACGTTTTGACTATGGCCGTATCCAAAATTTGGCCGATGATTTTGCCGCAATTCCTGGCTTGGGCGGCATGAATTTTGATGTCATTGTCGCGCTTCGGGCCTTGCACCATTGCGCCGACTGTATGACCGATGCCATTCAGCAACTATACGATAAATTGCAGCCCGGTGGAAGAATATTGATTCTTGACTTGAAGAGAACAGGATCATCATCATCATCTCGCTTTCGTCGTTGGATAACTGATTTTCTCTATAAATCTGCTGTATATATCAAAGGGCCGGGTTGGTTTCATTTTCGTCAGGCGCGACGCGATCTGCTTCGCGAGAAAGAGGTATATACCAGTTCTGGCTGGGCAGAGCATTTGGCGCATGAACCGCAATTTGATTGGCGATCTATGAAAACTATTTTGGAACAAATAGGTATGAATATTCTTCAATGCAGGTCATGCAATTATAAATTTATACTTATTGTCGCTGAAAAACGGTATCATTGTTAAATAACGCATATTAGAACTGCATGGTGATTACATATGGGATTAGACTGCAATTTTGAAACATATCGGCACTATGATAAATACGTGCTTGATGCGGTGAGAAAGTATGCTCCGCATGCTCAAAGAGTCCTTGAACTTGGTTGTGGCCAGTGTCGTCTGGCGAACGAGTATGACCCTGTATTTGGTTGTGGCCAGTGTCATCTGGTGAAAAAGTATGGTTTGAGTGATCAAAGAGTCTTGGAACTTGATTATGACTACTGTTGTCTGGTGAAAAAGGATGTTCCGAGTTATAGAAGCGTCTCTGAACTTGGTTGTAGCCAGTGTTGTCTGGCGAAAAAGGTGTGTGTCGAACTTGCTTTCATTGAAGGAAAAGCTAGGGAAGAGATTCAAGGAAAAGCTAGTGAAGGGAATGATGCAAAATCTATCTGCAACACGATTAAATTTTATGGTCTCGATCGTGAAGAAATGCCTGATAAGTGTTGTGGCGTTGGGTATGAGATACATAATGGTTGTGGCGTTAAATATGAGATACATCATGCTCAATTTAATATAGAAGGGATTGATTGTTTCCATAAAAAATTCAAGGAATTATTCAATGAAGAGTACGAGTGCTTTGATGCGATTATATTGTTTAGAGTCGCGCATCATCTGCGTACAGATAAAGCTCTGCAATCGCTGTATCATTTGCTCAATCCGGGTGGAGTTGTTATCCTGTTTGATTTATATAATAAGCCTATTTGTTCTAATAATCAAGAATTTTATGATTTGATGTGGAATAAGCGTAACCCAGAAGCATTGAAAGAAGAAAAAAAAATGATGAATGGTAATGAATGGAAAGAGCATAAGAAGAACGAACCGGATAAATTTAATTGGAAAAAACTGCAATCTATTTTTAAAATTAGTGGTTTGAAAAAGAAAGAATATAAGCAGTTAGATGGAATATTTAAGTTTTTTGTCTATCAAAAAAACAAAGAATATCTCGAACAACGTAATAGTTTTCGAGATAATATACTTCGTCTCTGTGTATTATTAATTCTGTACTTTATTATTGTATCTGGTTTTTGTCAATGGGTTTATTTGTTGTTTGGAGGTATCTTTGCTTTGTCTACACCTCATACATGGCTTGCTTTTGTTATTTTTATGGCAATAACTATGGTTTTGATAGAATGGAAATGCTATAGACAGTTCAGGGTCGGCAGAATAGGTAAGCCAGAAGATATATTGAAGAATCCATTGGCTAAAAGAATCTGGTCAACTTTAGAAAAGATGATTTTTATCTTGTTTTATAAACAAGATTACGAATTTCCTTATTTTTTCGCGCTGTATGAAGGCTACTCAAATGCTGTAATTGTGAAGGATATTGCCGAGTGTAATGACTTTATTAAGTTGTTTTTTCGAGGGAAAATGGGTGAGATATGGATATACAATTCAGATGCCGCTGGTTTTGCTGATGAAGGAGCATTTAAGGCATTGTATCAAGATATATTTGAAAAATATGCTAATATCATAAGGATTCGTATTGTAATGTCAGAATCAGCCAGTGGAGTATTTGGCCAGACTAAGCAGGATAAAGATAAAAACTATGATAAACAGGTTGGAGAAAATGTGCGCCAGCTAGGTCGTGCAGGAGATATTTTTATAGAAAAATGGGAAGATGTGATTAATAAATGTCGCGGGAGTGGGATGTGTAAAGACAATAGCAAATGCAGAAAAAACAGTCATGACTGCCGAAAATGCAAAAAGGAGTGTGGGGAAAAAGAAAAATGTGGCATCCGTAAGATAAGATTATATGTATCTGAAGTGGATACCATAATTTTTTATGTGCAAAATGCTGATTTAATGAGACAAGAGGCTGTGTGTGTTGAACGCCATGCGAGGGACTCAGGCGTACATATAATGAGAGGAGTGTATAAGATTTGCATAGCCGCCATGCGCTCGCGCCAAGAGCGTTATGAAATCAATTTTCATGAGCGGCAAGGAAAATATCAAGCTGATCCATTAGAGTTATATATGCCATTCGATGTTATGGCGGCATTTCAGGAATTGTTCGCGCCAGAAAATTATCCAAGAGAGAAAGAAGGAGAACAACCACCGGAAGTAGACGAACGATGGAATGAAAGTTTATATAATATTCTTAGAGGAAATGAAAAAGAAAAGACTCCCTGTTATAGTAAACGGCATAAATAATTGTGCTTGAAATATATTTGATGGGATTGCTCCACCAATTAAATCTCGAAAATAGCACAATTCATAATGTCGTTTACTATAGAAGCCCCGGATGTGTAATCAGAGAGCGCGGCGATCATGCAGTATTTGGCGTAAAAATCATTGAATAAAAATATAGGCTCTCAGGGCGAACGGATTCAATCAGCGTTTCCCTTAGCTTGTTGTTTCAACGGTCTGTGGATTGAGGAAACAATATCGGCGATGCGTTTGTTTCTCTTTAATCACCTATCTTAAAGTCAATGCTGATTGGACAGTGGTCGGAACCGATGATTTCCGGGTGGATGGCCGCCGCCAATACGCGGTCGCGGCTGTTGGCATCGACGCAGAAATAATCAATGCGCCAGCCGATGTTCTTGGCGCGGGCGTTGGCGCGGAAACTCCACCAGGTGTATTGGCCGGCTTCCTGGTTGAACATGCGGAAGGTGTCGATGAATCCGGCGGCTATCAATTGGTCCATCCAGGCGCATTCCTCCGGCGTGTAACCGGCGAATTTGCGGTTCTTTTCCGGGTAGGTCAAATCAATCGGCTTGTGGGCGACGTTGAAATCGCCGCACAGGAGCAAGGATTTTTTCGCCGCCAGGCCCAGGACGAATTTCTGCAATTCGGCATTGAAGCGCAGTTTGAAATCGAGGCGTTTCAGTCCATCGGCGCTGTTGGGAAAATAGATCGACGAGAAATAAAAATCGGCGAATTCCAGGGTTAAGACCCGGCCTTCGTTATCAAATTCTTCGACGCCGAGGCCGTAAATGACCGAAATCGGCTCCATTCGAGTATAGATTCCGACACCGGAATAGCCTTTCCGTTCGGCGCTGTGCCAATACGACTGGTACCCGGCGATGTTTTTCAGTTCCGCCGAGAGCTGTTCCGGTTGCGCCTTGGTTTCCTGCGTCGCGAAAATATCGGCGTTCAGGCTGGCGACAATATCGAAAAAACCCTTTTTTTCGACGGCTCGGATACCGTTGACGTTCCAGGAGACAAATTTTAGGCATCGACTGGTCGGCGTCGTCATGGTTTTCCTCTTGTCGCTGATGATTTTGCGTGGACGCACGCCGAATTTCCGGCAGTTGGCGAGCGGGCATTTGTCGCAATGGGGCGCGACCGGTTTGCAGAGCGTCTGTCCGAAGGCGACCAAAAGGCTGTTGACGGTCAGCCAATGCTGCGGCGGCAATTGTTTGCGCAGCGCCATTTCGGTTTCCAGCGGCGTTCGCGTCGCCACATAGCCCCAGATATTCATGATGCGGTGCACGTGGGTATCGACGCAGATGGCTGGCAGGCCAAAAGCCTGCGCCCGCACCAGGTTGGCGGTTTTGCGGCCGACGCCGGGCAGGGTGATCAGTTCGTCGATTTCCGACGGAACCCGGCCCGCGAATCTCGCCAGAGCGGCGGGCAGCGCTTGTAAATATTTGGCTTTGCTATGAAAAAATCCGACCGGTTTAATGAGGACGGCGATTTCCGTGCGTGAAAGCCGGTCTAATTCGGTCGCGTTTTTCGCCTTGGCGAAGAGGCGTTCCGCCGCTTTGGCCGTCACTTCGTCCTTGGTGCGGGCCGACAGGATGGTCGCCGTCAGCACTTTGAACGGATCGCGTGTCTGCGTCGCGATGAGGTCAACGACCGGCGGTTTCTTGTCGGCGACAAAGGCGGCGATTTTTTGCAAATACAAATCAATATCAATCATTTGCCCATTTTCGCCAGGATGCGTTCGTCCTGGCCGTACATATCGGTGGCTTGACGGAAACCGCCGTTCTTGTCGATCCATACAGTTTGATAGGTCAGGTAGACGGGAACCGGGTGTTTCAGTGGCATGTCACGTGAGGCGCGGCCATCCAAACGCGCCTGAATTTTGGCGCGGCTGCTATCGCTATCCTGATTGTTCAGCAGGAAAACCGCCAGGCTCGCCGGGTCGGCGACGCGGACGCAGCCATGGCTCAAATCGCGGACCGCTTCTTTGAACAGCGCCTTGCCCGGCGTATCATGCAGATAGACCGACCAGGGATTCGGGAACATGAATTTGATGCGTCCGAGGGCGTTCATCGGGCCAGGTTCTTGCCGTAATTGGTATTTCGCCATCTGTTCTGGTGTCACCTTATGCCAATTGATGCGCTTCGGGTCCAATTCTTTGGCCTCCGGCTCCCAGGAGGAAAACAAGCGCACCTTTTTTTCGGCCAGATGATTAGGATTTTTTCTCAGTTTTGGCAGCTGTTCTTTGACGGCGATTTCCGTCGGCATTGCCCAGGAGGGATGAAATTCGAGCCAGCGCAGATAGCCGGTGATTAAGGGCGTTGGATTTTCTTTTTTGCCGACAATTACTGCCATATCAAGGTCTTGCCGATCATTTCGCCAGGTGCCGAGCCGTTGCCCGGCGATATTGACCACAACGAATCGTTCGCCCAGAAGGTGTGGATACCAGCGCCAACGCGCCATGTTGACGGCGATTTTTCGCGCCAGTTTTTTCTGGTTTGGCTCATGGGCGGCGGCGGCCAGCTTTTCTTGCAGGCCGCGATAAAACTGGTGTTTCGGGGCCAGATTATCAAAGGCTTGATCAAAATCGTCGCTGGCGTAGATGGTTTTCAGAAGCGTGAGCGGTTCAAAATCGAAATCATGAATTTCTTTGAAAGTGGCCATATCGGCGCGGAACAGGGCGATATGGCCGTAGCGCAGGTCGAAACCATAGCGCAGCAGGGCGGCGGTTAACAGGACATCCAGACGGGCCAGACTTTTCGGGTCGCGTTGGCGTGAAAGCGGGCGCAACTCGTCTAAAAAATAATCATTGGGGTTCAGGCCGTGTTTGCCGCAATTTTGCAGGGCGCGGGCAAGCAGGCGGGCCTTTTCCGGGCGTTCCAGCCACAGCGGCGCGAATTTCGCCTGGCCGTACAGCTTGCGCAAAACCGCGCCGCCCGACGTTTGCGCCGGTTGCTCGCCATGGCTTTCGATGAAGGGAAAATTGAGAGTTTCGATTTGCGCGGCGATTTCCTCGTTGAGGGCGGCGGCGCGGCCAGCGTGCGGCGATAGGAAAAAAAAGGCGAAAAAAAACGCGAATTGGTACAAAATATGGGTATTGAAGACGCGCATATCAGGCCGCCAGAATACGCGCATCAAAATGCAGCGTGGCGAAATAATCGGCCACCGTCTCGGCCCGCCGGATCAATTCAACCGCGCCGTCCTCGCGTAGGAGCAATTCCTTGGGGCGCAGCCTGCCGTTATAGTTAAAACCCATGGCGTGACCGTGCGCGCCGGTATCGTGGATCACCAAAAGGTCGCCATCCTCGATTTCCGGCAGCGACCGCTGAATGGCGAATTTGTCGTTGTTTTCGCACAGAGCGCCGACCACATCGACGACTTCCGTCGCCGGGTCGTCTTCTTTGCCAATGACATCTATATGATGATAGGCTCCGTAGATGCCGGGTCGCATCAGAGATGACATGCAGGCATCGACGCCGATATAGGTCCGGTAAATATCCTTGCGATTTATCGCCGTCGTCACCAAAGCGCCGTGCGGCCCGGTCATGTAGCGGCCACTTTCCATATACAGGGCCGGAACATAGCCATTTTTAACCTCGAAATTTCGCAGCGATTCCGCCGTCTCGCGGCCCAAAGCGGGCAAATCGAGCGCCTGGTCTTCCGGGCGATAGGGAATACCCAAACCGCCGCCGATATTGATGAATTCAAAGCGAATCGCCAGGCGCTCGCCGACCATGGCCGCCACCTCCAGAAGCATGTTGACCGTTTCCACCATGTAGCGATAGTTCAGCTCGTTGGAGGCCAACATGCAGTGTAGACCGAAGCGTTTCGCGCCACGTTTGATGGCCAGGCGATAGGCTTCGACAATCTGATCATGGCTGACGCCGTATTTGGCTTCGACCGGGTTGCCGATGATGGCGTTGCCGCTTCGTCTCTCGCCGGGATTGTAACGAAAGCAAATCAATTCGGGCATGGTCGGGGTTTTCGCGACCAAGGAAATGTCGTCGAGGTTCAGGATGCAGCCGCCATCGGCCAGGGCCGCCGCGAAGTCCTCGGCGCTGGTGTTGTTCGAGGTAAAGAGAATATCCTCAGGCCGCGCCCCGATTCGCCGCGCCAGCAGCAATTCGGCTGTTGAGCTGCAATCGAAGCCAAAACCCATATTGGCCATAATCGCCATGATTGTGGGGTTGGGCAAAGCCTTGACGGCGAAAAATTCCCTGAAGCCGCCGGTCGCGGCGAAGGTGGATTGCAGCGCCTGGCCGGTTGCGCGGATGCCGCGTTCATCATAAATATGAAATGGCGTGCCGAAATGGCGGCCAATTTCCGGTAAACGTGGATATAAACGGCTTTTATACTCGGCGGATAAGGGCATGGCGGTCTCGCACGGTTGGAAAAGAAAATGGTTTACGCCCGCTGGGATTACCTTCCCGGTCGCGGTTTTGTCAAGAACTCAGCCTGGACAAACCCATGAAACAGCTCTGTATTTTTGATCTTGACGGCACCTTGCTCGACACCCTGGCCGACCTGGCCGTATCCTGTAATTCGGCTTTGGCGGAATTGAGTTTGCCGACGCATCCGCTTGACGCCTATCGCTTTTTTGTCGGCAAGGGAATGCGGGCGCTGGTTGAAGCGATTGTCCCGCCCGGCTCGCGGACGAGCGTGGTTGATGACTGCGCTGAACGCTTCACCGCCCACTATCAGAAAAACTGGCGCGCCCGAACTCAGGCCTATCCGGGGATTGTGGAGATGCTGAAGCGATTGGCGGAAGCCGACGTCGGCCTAGCTGTTCTTTCCAACAAACCGCATGAATTCACCACGCTCTGCGTGCGGCATTTCTTTCCGGCGGTGGATTTTCTGCGGGTTTTCGGCCTGCGAGACGGCTATCGGCGCAAACCAGAGCCGACCAGCGCCTTGGAGCTGGCGCAACTGGCCGGACTTGCGCCGGAACAGTGCTTCTTCATCGGCGATTCGGCAATCGACATCGCCTGCGGCGCGAACGCGGGCATGAAGACCATCGGCGTCACCTGGGGATTTCGCGGTCTGGCCGGACTGAAAGACAGCCCGACCTGGCGTCTCGCCTCCGTTCCTGACCAGGTGTATCGCCTGGTGACGGGGGAAACGACATGATGAACGTGAAGAGACAAAAATTGCCGATTGGCATTCAGTCATTTGCCAAACTCCGTGAAGGGAATCACTATGATAGGTGTCGAGTTCAGCCGCGAACAGAAAATGGTGGTGGTTTTGTCGTGGAGGAAGCGGGCGGCGCTTGAATTGTGGTCGCGCCGCCGCCGCCCTTATCACAAGGCCCGCATGTATTCCGGTTTCAACCGCACCTGACCGGCTAGGGCCTGGTCGATCAGGGTCAGCGTCGCCGCCTTGTCTTTGGGCAAGCGCGCTTTTACTGGCAGATAATTGGATGCGTGGTTGGCGTAGAACAGGCCGCCGGAGAGGTTGGTGTGGGCGATCATTTCGCGCAGTTCGGCGAGCATTTCCAGCGGGTCGGACAATTGCCACTCGCCTCTTCGCATGGATTCATAGAGCGGCGTGCCTGGTACAACCATGATGCTCAAAGCGCCGACGAAATCCGGGTCGATGGCCGATAAGACCTCGCCGGTGGCGCGGGCGTGTCGCAGCGAGCGGGTTGTATCGCGGCCGGCGATGCCCAATAACACGGTTATCGACAGCTTGATGCCGACTCTTTTCGCCTTTTGTCCGCATTCAATCATCCGCGCCGCGTCCGCTCCTTTTTTCATTTCGGCAAGCGTTTGGTCGTCGCCGGATTCCAGGCCCATGTAGAACAGGGTCAGGCCGAGGTCGCGCAATTCGGCCAGTTCTTCCTCGCTTTTCATGCGAATGCCTTTGGTGTTGGCATAGCTCGATATGCGCCGCACCCACGGCAGCCTCTCCTGAATTGCTTGAAGAATTGCCACCAGACGTTTCTGTGGGATGATCAGGGCGTCGCCGTCGCAGAAGAACAGCCGTGTCTGGCGGGTCAGGTATTTGGCCGCGAAGTCGAGATCGGCCTGGATGCGCGCGTCGTCTTTGATCTTGAAGCGCTTGTTTTTATAGGCCGAGCAGAAGGTGCATTTGTTGTGCGAGCAGCCGACTGTCACCTGAAGCAAAATGCTGTCGGCCTCGCTGGGCGGACGGATAATATCGCCTTCGTAGTGCATGGGGTTCCT
This sequence comes from Desulfobulbaceae bacterium, assembly GCA_031287565.1. Taxonomy (GTDB): domain Bacteria; phylum Desulfobacterota; class Desulfobulbia; order Desulfobulbales; family Desulfocapsaceae; genus UBA8130. The sequence continues at coordinate 6,108 of JAITSS010000001.1, read as the reverse complement.
CCCGATAAACAAAGTTTATCTTTGGTTGATAATCGAATAGGTTGATGATTATCGTTGCGGGCCGCGCCCGCAGCCTTGGCGGCGTAAAGCCAACATCATCCCCAAAAAAGAGGACTTCGGCAATGCAAACCTCGCGTCAAAGCTACCCGCATCTGTTCCAACCCTTAACGCTGGCTGGCGGCGTTACCCTGAAGAATCGTCTGCTGATGGGGTCGATGCACACCGGCCTGGAAGAAAAATCGGATTGCTTCGCCCGCATGGCCGCCTTCTATCAGGCCAGGGCGGCGGGTGGCGTCGGCTTGATCGTCACCGGCGGCATCGCGCCGAATCGAGAGGCGCGCCTGATCGCCCATTCGATGCGCCTGGATGAGGCGGCGCAGGTGGCTGGGCACCGCCTCATCACCGAGGCTGTCCACGCGGCGGGCGGCAAAATCAATGTGCAGATTCTGCACGCCGGGCGCTACAGCGCCCATAACAATTGCGTCGCGCCGTCGGCGATCAGGTCGCCAATCAGCCCATATAAGCCGCGTCAATTGACGGCTGCGGAAATCGAGCAAACCATCGCCGATTATATTCGTACCGCTCTTTTGGCCGAAGAGGCCGGCTACGACGGCGTTGAAGTGATGGGTTCCGAAGGCTATCTGATCAACCAATTTCTCGCCCCCCGCGTCAATAAACGACAGGACGAGTGGGGCGGCGGCTTCGCCGGGCGGTCGCGCTTTGCTCTGCGCATCGTCCAGGGCATTCGCCGGGCGGTGGCGGCGCGGTTTATTGTCGGTTTTCGTTTATCGCTCATCGACCTGGTGGAAGACGGCTCGACCTGGGCGGAAACCCTGGAGTTGGCGCGCTTGTTGGAACAATCCGGCCTTGACCTGCTGAATACCGGCATCGGCTGGCACGAAGCGCAACTGCCGACCATCGCCGGGGTCGCGCCACAGGCGGCCTTTGCCGAGGTGTGCCGCCAGCTGAAAAAAAGCCTGACAATTCCAGTGGTGTGTAGCAACCGCATCAACATGCCGGAAACAGCCGAGCGCATCCTGGCCGATTCCTGCGCCGATATGGTGAGCATGGCGCGACCGTTTCTCGCTGATCCCGACTGGCCGATAAAGGCCGAAAATGCGCAGGCGAAGCGGATCAATACCTGTGTCGCCTGCAACCAGGGCTGCCTCGATCATCTCTTTTCCGGCAAAACTGTCACCTGTCTGGTCAATCCCAGGGCCGGCCATGAAACGACGCGGCCTTTGACGAAAACCAGGACGCCAAAACATATCGCCGTGGTCGGCGGCGGCCCGGCGGGTCTGGCCTGCGCGGTGACTGCCGCCATGCGCGGCCATCGCGTGACGCTGTTTGAGAAAAGCGGCGAAATCGGCGGCCAGCTTCGTTTAGCGATGCTGGTGCCCGGTAAACGGGAGTTCGCGGAAATCATCCGCTATTACCAGGAGATGCTGGCGGCAAGCGGGGTGGAGGTCCGGTTGGCCCATGAGGTTTCTGTCGAGGAACTCCAGGGTTTCGACGAGCGTGTCATTGCCTGCGGCGCGCGGCCGCGACCGATAGACATCCCTGGCGCGGATTTCCCTTTGGTGATGAATTACGCCGAATTACTGAGCGGACAAAAAATCGTCGGCCAGCGAGTGGCGATCATCGGCGCGGGCGTGATTGCCTTTGATTGCGCCCTCTGGTTGTTGGGGGCGGAGAAAAAAACGCTGACGCCGGAAGAATTTTTCCAGCGCTGGGGCATCGAAGCGGCCTCGGCGCGGCCCGGCGGTTTGGGTCAGGTCGCGCCAATCGCGCCGACCAGAGAAATCCACATGCTGCATCGCAGCCCGGATAAACCCGGCGCTGGCTTGGGGAAAACTACCGGCTGGATCCACCGCGCCGAGCTGAAACGCGGCGGAGTCCGCTTCCATTCCGGCGTTACCTATCAATATATTGATGCCGATGGCCTGTGGATTATCGAAGACGGCGCGCAACGCCACATCGCCGTCGATTCGGTGCTGCTCTGCGCCGGGCAGGTGGCCGAAAATACAGTGGCCGACGAGCTGCATCGGCGCGGTTTGTCGCATCATCTGATTGGCGGCTCGAAGGAGGCGGCGGGCCTCGACGCCCTCAAAGCCATCGACGAAGGCGTGGCCCTGGCCGACGCGCTGTGATTTTTTATTGCGCCGCGCATCTACGCCGCGCGGCGTCGCACAATTCGTCACTGGACAGGGGAAAATTCCGGGATAGCCCTTTTCATAAATTCGTTGAACAGTGGCACGGTAAAGGCCATATCGCCGTGCGAAGGGCTGTAGATCATTCCTTTCTTGATGAGAGACGAACGGACAGGACCCACACTGTTCATTTTCACTCCCAAGGCGTCGGCGATATCAGCCGTTCTGTACGGCCCCGCTCCGAGTTCAGCCATGGCCCGCAAATAGGTTTTTTCACGAGGGGTTAAACGGTTGAAACGCACCCGGAAAAAGTTTTCGTCAAGGCGACGTTCGACAAGGTTGGTGGTTTCTCGGACAATTGCAGCGGTAATTGGAGATCGGTCCGCCTGGTTCCACGCCTGATAGCCCCACTCTTGGAGAAAATAAGGATATCCTTTGGTAAGGCGGAAAATCTCCTGGAGCGCAGAGTCCTCAATGATTTCTTCGTGACTCTCGATAGGTTCCTTGACAGCCAAGATGGATTCGGCTTCCGACAGTGGTCCGATATCCGGGAAGCTGAACAGCCGCTCGGCATAGGATTTCGATTCGCCAGCGAGGCCTGGAAGGATAGGTAAACCTGCCCCAACAAGCACCAAGGGGAATTGTTGCTGCTGCATTTTGTGCATTGCCATGATGAGCGCGCTGAGTTCGGGCGGGCGGAGATACTGGATTTCGTCAATCAATATGGCAACAGGTGTTCGGCGTTCGTCGGCCGCCTCTGCCACGGCGAGAAAAAGATTGGGCATATCAATTTCCAGGTCGCCGCTGTCGGCAGCGCCCTGTTCGGGATCTATATCCAGTCCGATTTCGTACCCTTCAACAGAGATTCGGATTCCTTTGATGAAACTTTTGAGCACGGCAAGCCCTCGCCGCACTTTATTGCCCACCCCCGCCGTTCTGTCGAGTTCGAAGAGAAGGCGCCGCAGTTGGGGAATCAGGAGCAGCGCCAAAGACTTGTTTTCATGAGCTTCAATGGAGATGGTCCGATACCCTTCCTTTGTTGCCATACGTTCCATCTCGTTCAGGAGCACGGTCTTGCCCACTCCGCGCAAACCTGTCATCAACAAGCTTTTTTCTGGGCGTCGTGCTTTGATTCGTCCAAACAGCACTTGTGCCTGTTCAAGAATTGCATCTCGGCCTGCTAATTCTGGGGGCGGCGCTCCGGCGCCGGGAGAGAACGGGTTTTTTATCTTATCCATTTTGTGACCTGTAGCGAAGTATATCGAAGTATATCGAAGTATATCGAAGTATACGGCTATTTACGTATACCTGAGTATACTAGCGTATACTTCGGTATAATTCACTGTCCTTTATCTTCCCCTCGCCTTTTCTATTCCCCGTCCACATCCAGCCATTGCAAGGCTTTCTTCACCGCTTTTTTCCAGCCTTTGTAGCGGGCGGCGCGTTTGGCCTCGTCGTCGGAGGGTTCAAAGACCCGGCCCGTGCGCAGGCGGGTTTTGACTTCATCCAGATCCTGCCAGAAGCCGGTGGCCAAGCCGGCCAGGAAGGCCGCGCCCAGGGCTGTGACTTCCAGGATTTCCGGGCGCTCGACGCGCACCCCCAGAAGGTCGGCTTGAAACTGCATAAGAAAGTTATTGGCGCAGGCGCCGCCATCCACCTTCAGCGCCTTCAAGGTGATGCCGGAATCGGCCTGCATGGCTTCAATGACATCTCTGACCTGATAGGCGATGGATTCCAGCGTGGCGCGGATGATGTGGTTGGCGTTCGCGCCGCGGGTCAGACCGAAAATCGCGCCACGGGCATACGGGTCCCAATGCGGCGCGCCCAAACCCGTGAAGGCGGGGATGACGTAGACGCCGTTTGCGGTCGCGGCCTTGGCGGCGAAATATTCCGAATCCGAGGCGTCGGAAATCAGCTTCAGCTCGTCGCGCAACCATTGGATAGCCGCCCCGGCCATGAAGATTGAGCCTTCAAGCGCATAGGCGACCTCGCCTTTCGGGCCGCAGGCTAAGGTAGTGATAAGGCCGTGCTCGGAGGCCACCGCTTTGTCGCCGGTGTGCATCAGCATGAAGCAACCGGTGCCGTAGGTGTTTTTCGCCATGCCGTCGCGCACGCAGAGCTGGCCGAACAGGGCGGCCTGCTGGTCGCCAGCGATGCCGGCAATTGGGATGCGGAAGCCGCCGCGCCCGCCGATGTTGGTTTGGCCATAGATTTCGGCGGAGGATTTGACCTCAGGCAGCATCGACGCCTGAATGCCTAAAGTTGCCAGGATTTTTTCATCCCATTTCAGCGTATGCAAGTTGAAGAGCATGGTGCGCGAGGCGTTGGTGTAGTCGGTCACATGGACACGCCCTTGCGTCATGTTCCAGATCAGCCAGGTATCGACGGTGCCAAACAGGAGTTCGCCGCGCTCCGCCTTGTCGCGGGCGCCCGGCGCGTTGTCGAGTATCCATTTGATCTTGGTGCCGGAAAAATACGGGTCGAGCAAAAGGCCGGTGTTTTTGCGCACATAATCGGAAAAGCCCGCGATCTTTTTCAATTCCTCGCAAATCGGCGCGGTGCGGCGACATTGCCAGACAATGGCGTTGTGGATGGGTTTGCCGCTCTCTTTTTCCCAGACAACGGTGGTTTCGCGTTGGTTGGTGATGCCGATGGCGGCGATTTCGGCGGCGCTGATGCCGCACTCGGCCATGGCCTCGGTTAAGGTCGAACTTTGCGTGGCCCAAATCTGCATTGGGTCGTGCTCAACCCAGCCCGGTTTCGGGTAAATCTGCGGAAACTCCCGCTGCGCCACTTTGACGATGCGGGCGCTTTTATCGAGGATAACCGTGCGGGAACTGGTGGTTCCCTGGTCAAGGGCGACGATGTATTTTTTTTCTTCAGCCATACTGTTCCTCCTTGGGTTGAATGTCGTTCGGCATATCCGTTATGGGATTTCTCACGGCGCCTGTCTGCAACCAGAAGTATCGAGACTTCCCTCAGAAAATCCCCACTGTCGGCAATGTTCTGAGTGTCGCGTCTGGTTGGGATGCGATGGAGCGGAATATGCCACGAAAATTCCAGTCCAAAATGTGAAAAATGAAATATTGGACATAAAAAAAGAACCTCGCCCAGATTTTATCATCCATTGCCGCTTACCAGTAGCGCTTTATCCGCCGCCGATCTTCTTTCGTGGAACGCGGCCTGGATGGACGCGATTTCATTGACAGCGGGAAATGGCTTCGGTAAGCATGAGACGAGCGCATTGTTACACCTGTCAGCGCTCCGCCTCCTTTCTCAACACACAAAAATATGATGACTAAAAAGCGCAAACTGCCCATCGGTATTCAGACTTTTCAGAAGATTCGCGAAGACAATTACTATTATGTCGATAAAACGGCTTTTGCTCTGCAACTGATTGAAGCGGGAAGCGCATATTTCCTCTCCCGCCCGCGCCGCTTTGGTAAAAGTTTGTTTTTAGATACCCTGGCCGAACTTTTTCAGGGCAATGAACCGCTGTTTCGTGGTCTGCATTGCCATGACAAATGGGATTGGTCGGTGCGATACCCGGTTATTCGCTTCAGTTTTGGCGGCGGCGTATTGGAAGACCGTCTGGCGCTTAATCAAACGATAGAAGCCTTGCTGGATAGGAATGCGCTTCGTCTCGGCGTGAACGGCATGGGACGGCAAATATCAGAGCGATTCGCGAATCTTCTTGTAGAGGCTGAAGCTACATTCGGCCAACGCGCCGTCGTTTTGATTGACGAATACGACAAACCGATTCTCGATAATCTCACTAATGACGTAATTGCCCGCGAAATGCGCAACGGTTTACGTGATTTGTATTCGGTGATTAAAGATCAGGATGCCCATATCAAATTCGCTTTTCTCACCGGCGTATCGAAATTCAGCAAGGTCAATATCTTTTCTGGGCTGAATAATCTTCAGGACATCACAGTAGATAAGCAATATTCGGCCA
>JAITSS010000035.1 GCA_031287565.1 Desulfobulbaceae bacterium | reverse complement strand
ACTTCATCCCGCAACGAGCCATCGGCTACCAATCCCCCATCGATGCCCTCAAATCATGGTATGCACAACAGCCTGAATTGTTTGTTAAACAGGTCTATAAACAGGCGGAACGCGACATGTTTGACAATTCGGCACATTGCCAGCAACAGACCAATGGAACCGAAGCCCTTCCGGCAATCCAGCCCTTTGCCGCTCGGCCAACCAGACGGCTTGAAGCGGCGTCTCTTGTTTCTTTAATCCCGCCGCCACTGGGCCGGGCCGCTGTGGTGGATGGAATGCCCTTGGCTGTCAACCGCCACCATCACCGGCATATCGCGCACGGTGAATTCGTGGATGGCCTCCATGCCCAAATCGGCGAAGGCCACAACCCGCGCTGCGGTAATGGCTTGCGCCACCAGGCAGGCGGCGCCGCCGGTAGCGGTTAGGTAAACCGCCTGATTGTCGCGAATCAGGTTAATGGTGTCCGGGCCGCGTTCAGCTTTGCCAATCATACCGAACAGACCCAAGTCTTCCAGCATCAGGCGCGAATATTTATCCATGCGAGTGGCGGTGGTCGGGCCAGCCGGGCCAACCACTTCGCCCGCCGCCGGGCTGACCGGCCCAACATAATAGATGAAGCGACCCTGAAACTCCACCGGCAAGTCGCGCCCGGCGGCGCGTAATTCAGCCAGGCGCTGGTGGGCGGCGTCGCGTCCGGTGAGGAGAACGCCATTCAGCAGCAAAGATTCACCGGCCCGCCAATCGGCCAGTTCGGCGCGGCTGATTTTATCTAAAAATACCCGCCGACAACCGGCGTTTTTTACATTGATTTCAGGCCAGGAAATAACCGGTGGCGTAAAAGTCGCCGGGCCGCTGCCATCCAAATGAAAGCGGCAATGCCTGGTCGCGGCGCAGTTGGGGATCAGCGCCACCGGCAAAGAGGCGGCGTGGGTTGGGTATTCAAGAATTTTCACATCGAGCGCCGTGGTCAGGCCGCCCAGCCCCTGAGCGCCGATACCCAAATGATTGATCGCCTCATACAATTCCAGGCGTAGCGCTTCGAGGCGGTTGCCGGGGCCGCGCCGCAGCAGTTCCGGCATATCGACGGGCGACATCAGTGATTTTTTCGCCAACAGCATGGCCTTTTCGACGCTGCCACCAAGCCCTACGCCAATCACACCCGGCGGACACCAACCCGCGCCCATGCGCGGCACGACGCGACGCGCCCAATCGACCAGGGAATCACTGGGGTTCAGCACCGCGAATTTGCTTTTATTTTCCGAACCAGCGCCCTTGGCGGCGACCATCACCTCAAGGCCGTCGCCCGGTCCATATTCGCAGTGAACAATCGCCGGGCTGTTGTCGCCGGTGTTTCGCCGCGCGCCGACAGGCGGCGCGACCATGGACAGGCGCAAGGGATTATCCCGGTCAAGGTAGGCGCGGCGTGCCCCTTCATCAACCATTTCTTGTAGCGTTTTACCGGCGTCGGCGAAGCGGCAGCCCATGCCGATTTTCAGGAAAACCGTGATCATACCGGTATCCTGGCATATTGGTCGCTTAGTCTCGGCGGCAATTTTCGCGTTGAGAAGAATTTGGCCGATGGCGTCTTTGGCTGCCCCGCTCTCTTCGCGCCGCCAGGCGTCGATCATGGCGGCGATGAAATCAGGCGGATGATGGCAGGAAATGAATTGCAGGGCGCGGGCGATACTGACAACGAAATCTTCGCAGTGAATGACGGACATGGGCGTACAAAGCAGAGGGTTGCCTGAAAAGAGGCGGCTTCACGAACGGACTTTTTGACTTTTCACCCGTTCGACAATTTTGCGGTAGTAGTCATCCTGACTGGTAATTGCGTTGGAACGCCCTCGGCTGAGGTCAAGTTTCATCAGGAGAAAGTTCAGTTTTTCCATCTGCTTCAGGCGGGTTCCCTCGTCGGTCTCGCGGTCAAGCATATCTTGTAAGCGCTTGATGTCTTTGCGTAAATCGAGTTCCGGCGGCGTAAATCCGGAATTTTTCAACAGGGTGTAGGCCATGCGCAATTCCGCCGGAACGTTGGGGTCGTCCGGCGGCAGCGCCTTGTTTCTCCAGCGCGGCGAATTCAGCTCCACGCCTTCGGCCAGCGCCTGATTGATTTTCTGCTCGGCGAGCGTCAGAAGAATATCCATCAGTCCTTCCGCAATTGCGAGGATTGCGAATAGAGTTGCAGACTCTTCAAGATGTTCAAAGCCGTCTGCAACTGGTTATCTTTCTCCAGACTTTTACGCGATTCGTCGCTTAAACGCGGACTGGGCGCGGGCGGCGCGGCCATGCCTGGCAGATGCTGCGGCAGGTCGGCCTCGCGCACCTGCTTTTCTTTTTCCGATTTTTCCTTGTCGGCGTCTTGGTGATCACCCTCCGGCGAGGCCAGGGCGACTTCGACATCCGGGCTGATACCTAGGGCCTGGATGGAGCGATTATCCGGCGTGAAATAGCGGGCGGTGGTCAGGCGCAGGGCCGCCCCTTCCGGCAACTGGATAATGGTCTGCACCGAACCTTTGCCGAAGGTGCGCGTCCCAACCAGGATGCCGCGTTTATGGGCCTGCAAAGCTCCGGCGACAATCTCGGCGGCGCTGGCTGTGCCCTCGTTAACAAGAATCACCAGCGGATAGCGCGGCTCATCGCCGGAATTGTGGGCGGAAAACTGCATATTCTGTTCTTCGGTGCGGCCCCTAGTGTAGACAATCGCGCCAGCGGTCAGGAAAACATCGGAAACCGACACCGCCTGATTAAGCAAGCCACCGGGATTGTTGCGCATATCAAGAATCATGCCGCTGATTTTCTGTCCATGGCCCAGGTCGGCCACAGCCTTCTTCAGCTCGTCGGTGGTATTTTCCTGAAAATTGGTGATGCGGGCATAGATCACGCCGGGGGCCAGAAAGAAGGCTTTGACTGAATGCAGCGGAATGGTATCGCGCCGCAGGGTGAATTCCTTCGGTTCTTCCCAGCCGCTGCGGGAAATCGAAATGGTGATTTTCGAACCCTTGGGGCCGCGCAGCCGCTTTATCGCCTCGTCCGCGCCCATGGCGTCGGTTTTTTCCTTGCCGATGGCGACAATCACGTCTTTGGCCATCAGACCGGCGCGGTCGGCAGGCGTGCCCTCAATCGGGCTGATGATGATCAGCTGGTTATTTTCCACAGAAACTTCGATGCCGATGCCGGTGAACGCGCCTTCGGTCTCTTCCTGCAATTCGGTGAATTCATCCGGTTCAAGATAGGACGAATGCGGGTCGAGCGAATACAGCAAGCCATGAATCGCGCCATCGACAACCTTTTTCGTATCGACGGCATCGACATAGTTGTCCTGGATCATGCCAAGGACATTGGCGAAAATCTCAAGCTGCCGATAGGTGACTTCCCGATCCTGATCTTTATCGGCGGCGGCCAGAAGTCCGGGAGGCATAAGAAACAACGAGACAACAACAAGACAGAAGAAAACCGACGACACCGGTATCGACGATGACATGAAAGACCTCGAAAAGAAAAAAGAAACGTCGCCCATATTACTGATGCGCCGAAGGCGTGGCAAAGGAAATTTGGCCGTCGGCGAACCAGGGCGCGGGGTCGATGGCCTCCTTGCCCTGACGCAATTCAAAGGACAAACCATCATCAACCACCATGGCCATGACTCCGGCGCGGCCAATGATCGCCCCGGCCTTCAGTCGCTCGCCTTTGGCGCAATCAATCCGCCCCAGCCGCGCCGTCACCGTGAAAAAATTCTGGCCATGATGCAGAATCACCGTATTGCCGTAGCCGCGCAGATAGCCAGCGAAGATCGCCAGACCCGGCGCCACCGCCCGCGCCGCCGCGCCGTCGGCCACGGCGAAGGATAAACCCTGTGAGGTTTTGACGATGCCCATTTTGTTGGTCGTTTCCTCGCCAAAGCGAACAACAATCCGACCAGAGGCGGGCGCGGGCAAATGCCCTTTGAAACGGTTGAAATCCTTGGCTTTATTTTCTTCGCGGCGAATCTCCGCCTGCAATGAGGCCGTCATTTTGCCAACCGCCGCCCGCATTTCAGCCATGGCCCGCTTGCGCAACCCGACCTGATTTCTGACATTTTCAAGAAGCGTTTCCCGCTCCGATTTAACCGCCTCGACCGCTTCCTGCTCAACCCGCATTTTCGCGAGGAAATCCTTTAAGACCGATTGTTCCAGGGCGAGAGTCTGCGAAATGGCGCGCAGGCGTTCATATTTTTGCCGATAATCAGCCAGGATGCGCTCGTCGTAGCGGATCAGATTGGCAAAGGCTTCACGGAATATCAGTAAGTCCGGCAGATTTTCCCTGGAAAAGGTCACACCAAACAGCCCAACCTTGCCCACCGGATAAAAGGCGCGGATGCGGCGCATCAGATGGCGCATGGCCCTGTCTTTGACCGCGCTGATGTCGGCCAGCTCTCGCCCAAGCTTTTGCAGTTCGGCTTCCTGTTCGCCTATCTGTTTATTTAAGTCATAGACCTTTTCCATCCGCTCAGCCAGACGGCGGTCGATGTCTTCAAGTTCGGCCAGAATCGCCCGCTCCTGTTCCTGGTTTTCCTCGGTCAGATACTGCTGTTCTTCGATGTTTTCGCGCAGGCGTTGAATCTCGACGCGGCGCTGCTCAATCCGCGCGCCGACTTCGGACGACGGCAAAAAGGGATCAGGCACGGCGGCGAGCGGCGGCGAATGGAGCAGAGCGAACAAGACTAGGCAGAGGGAGAGAAAGCGGGCCATGGCGTTCATGGCCTTAGGCGCGCAGGTATTTGTACATCGAAAAATGACTGCCGACCGCGCACAGCACAATGGAAAGCAGAATAATCAGGAGAATGGAACCCGGCGAAAAGAAGCTGATGCGCACCATGCTGAGCAGTTCCGGCCCGGTGACACGGTGGGCAATCCACAGGAAAAGCGCGTACAGGGCTGAAAGGCCGATGATGGAGCCGAGAAATCCCTGCAAAAAGCCCTCAAGCATGAACGGCATTCGGATGTAGTTGTTGGTCGCGCCGACCAGGCGCAAAAGCTCAAGCTCATCGACCCGCCCCATGATGGTCAGGCGGATGGTGTGCGACACCATAAAAATCGTGGTCAGGATCAACAGGCTGCCGCTCAGGAGCACGACCAGGCGCAGCACCTTGGTAAAGGCGTGAAAACGCTCGATCCATTCCTGGCCATACTGCACCTTCTGGGCGCCGGGCAGCTTGGCCAGATAATCGGAAAACAGCTTGATCTGGCTCAAGCCTCGCAACGAATGTAGCGGCGTCACCTCAATCGACGGCGGCAGAAAATCGCGCGGCATGTCATCCAGCACGTCGCTGTTATCGCCGAGTTGCTCACGAAAGCGTTGATAGGCTTCCTGGCGGGACACGAAATGGATCGATTCAACCTGGTCAAAGTCGGTGATTTTGCGGCGCAATTGCTCCTGCATTTCCGGGCCAGGTTCATCGGCCAGGTACACCACCAGGCGCAAATCATCGCCCAACTGACGGCCAGCCGTCAGCATATTCATATAAATAAGTGAAAACAAAGCAAAAATCAGAACGGACAGGCTCACCGTCAGGAAGGTCATGAGCTGCGACGGCCAGGTCTGGCGCAGGTTGCGCCCCAATTGCCGCAGAACCGCCAGCCAGAAATTCATCGCTGCCCCTCGAAAATGCCGACCAGGCTGCCTTTACGCAATTCCATCACCCGGCAGCCACGATCGCGGTAGATGCTTTCATCGTGGGTGGCGACAACAATGGTCGCCCCGGCCTTATGGCTGCTCATCAGCAATTGCATGACCCGCTCGGTGGTCACAGCGTCAAGGTTGCCGGTGGGTTCGTCAACGAGAATCAAGGCCGGGGAATTGGCCACCGCCCTAGCCAGCGTCACCCGTTGTTGCTCGCCGCGTGAAAGCTCGCCGACGATCATGCTGTGTTTATCAGCCAGGTTAAGCTGGTCGAGCAGGGATCGCACCCGCTTGGCGATATACTGCGGTTTTTTGTACGAGACTTCCATCGAGATGGCGATATTCTCGGCGGCGGTGCGGTTCAGCAACAGTTTGAAATCCTGATAGGCGACGCCGATGCGCTGCCGCAAACGGGCCAATTGCGCGCCGCGCAGGCGGTGGATGGCGCTGCCGGAAATTTCGATCAGGCCGTTCGACGGCGACTCCATGGTCGCTATCAGCTTCAAAAGCGTGGTCTTGCCCGCGCCGCTCATGCCGATGACGAAAAACAACTCGCCACGCGGGATGGTCAGCGAAACGCTGTGCAGCGCCACGACATCCGGCGGATAGCGTTTGGATACCTTGATCAGCTCCACCATGATGTCGGCGGAACCCGGCAAGGCGTCATCCTGTGAATTACTCATGAATGGTACAATGCGGCAGGCCAGTTAGAGGTGATAAACCGGCGCAAGGTAATAAAAAAGCCGCGCGGTGTCAATTCGCAAGCCGTCAGCGGACCTCCGCGAGGCAAAGCCTCATCTCAGCCCAGGCCCAACAAGCGCAAGGCTGCCTCGCGGTCATATTTGCCGGTGGCCTTCATCGGGATGCTCTCGACGACGCGGAGAATTTTCGGCAGGGCGTGGCTTTCCAGGCGCGTCAGCAGAAATTGTTTCAAAGAATCGACCGCGAAATCGCCCGCGACGAGAACGGCGATGCGGTTGCCACGAGCGCTGTCTTCGGCCAGGGCCAAGGCCAGACAATCGCGCGCCTCTGGAAACGCCTTGATAGCGGCGGTGACTTCTTCCAAATCGACACGCTTGCCAGCCACTTTGACAATCGAACCGACGCGGCCTCTAAGGACAAAACCTTGGCCAGAAACCGCCACCCGATCACCGATGGCGAAAAATCCATCGGCGTCACACGGCAAGTCCGGTGACATCCAGGGCGTAGTCACCAGCAAGTTACCATTTTCAACCCGCCAATGGACCGGCGCAAACGGCGTGAACGCCGCCCCCCCCTGAAAACGATTGCGCCAGGCCGCGCCGCCGGTTTCAGTCGAGCCATACCCTTCAATGATGCCAACGCCATTTTCCTTACAAAAAGAATCATTGTCTTCTTCGGCCAGCGGCCCAGTGGAAGACAGGGCGAAACGCAACGACGGCGCATGGAACGGTTTACCGCGCAAGGCGCGATAGTGGGGAGGCGCGGAAATGAGGATGGTCGCTCGATGCGAGCGGGCCAAGGCGGCGATTTCCTCCGGAAAAGACGGCGTTTCCGTGGCGACGGCCGCGCCGGAAATCAGCGGCATGGCAACCGAATGCAAAAAGCCATAAATATGCCAGGGCGGCACAGTGGCCAAAATCCGGTCATCTTCGGAAACCCGCAAAAATTCGCGCCAACATGCCATTTCCAAAAAGATACAGGCGGCGGTCTTCCGCCAGATGCGCGGTTTTCCGGTCGAACCGCCGGTGTAGAGGCGCAACAACTCGACATCCGGCCCAGGAAATCCATCGGCGAAGAGTTCGTCGCCGGAATATTCCGATAAAGAAGCGGGCGGACAAAGGCGCTCAACACCGAACGGCAAATCGCGCTCCACCTCGCTGATGATCTGGCGGTAGCCGCTTTCGCGCCGCACCTCGGCCAAAACCTGCCCGGAAAAAGTGTGCGGGAAAAGAAGCGGCGGCCCGCCCGCGAGCGCGGCCAACACAGCGGCGGCGATCAAAGCGCGGTCTTCGGCGGCCAGACAAACCGGCGCATCGCCTTGATGCGGCAGATTTTTTTTCAGCCAAGCGGCCATCGCCCACACCTCGGCGCGACTGAGGCCATCCAGGCAAAAAGCGCCGGGGCCGGGCCGGGCCAAAGCGGCGCGGACGGCGGACCATGTATCCATATTTCCTCCATCTGGGTGAAAAAAAACGGCGACGAGGCCGCGATGAACACGACAAAACGCGGCCCACCATACCCGCTTTGCCGGGCGCGCTCAAGCGAGGACGAAAACGCGGGGCGGCGGGCAAGCCAGAACAAAAAAGAGATTCAGCCTTCTCCTCCAAGATCGTGGCGAAGTGGCTGAATCTCTGTTTTTTAACGCCAGGAAAACCGACGCGGCGCCACCAAAGCCCCGCGTTCAACCATCAATCACACGACATATTTTCCCGCTTCGGAAATCTTCGCGGCGATTTCTCCACGCAGGGCGATCAGATTCACCGGCGTGTAGCGGGTCAGCGTATCGAGTTCGGCCAGTTTCGCCGCCAAGCCATCGCCCTCGGCCATGGCGCAGAGGCTTTCCCTGGCAATCGCCTTCAATTTTTCCGCCGACGCATAGAGGAAAACCGTGGCCATGTTCAGCATGTGTTTCGCGCCAGCGCCTTTTTTCGCCTCATACTTCCGCGCCCGCACCAGGGCGGTTTCGCAGGCGTAGGCGTAAATCGCCAGGTCGGCCAGGCGTCCGACGATTTCCTGCTGGCCCATCAATTTGTCAGCATAAGTATCGCTGGCCGCGCCGCGGATATAGAGAAACACCTCTTTGGCCATGGCGACCATATCTTCCAGGCCAGCGCGGACGGCGGCAGCGGCGGCGGCTTTTTTCTGGACGGCCTTCGCCGCGTCAACCAGCGGCAGATCGCCTTTGGCGGCGCGGCGCGCCAACATGCTGGCGATGACCGTGCGGTTGATTTCGTTGGTGCCCTCAAAGATGCGGCGGATGCGGGCGTCGCGGTAGAGGCGCTCAACCGTATATTCGGCGATATAGCCGTAGCCGCCGTGAATCTGCACGCCCTCGTCGGTGACAAAGGCTTCCTGTTCGGTGCAGAAGACTTTTTCCAGCGAGCATTCAATGGCGTATTCCTCGACGGCGGCGACAATCGCCGGGCCGCTTTCCGCCGCGCCCTTATCGACGCCGTGCAGAATATTCATCAGCAAACCGCCGGTGCGATAAATCAGCGATTCGGCGGCGTAGGTGCGCACCGCCATTTCGGCCAGCTTCTCTTTAATCATGCCGAAATTGGCGATTGGCGTTTTGAACTGTTTGCGCTCGTTGGCGTAGGAAGCCGATTCGCTCAAGGCCAGTTTCGAGGCGCCCATGCTGTTGGCCGACACCTTGTGCCTGCCGATATTCAGAATGCCAAAGGCGATGGCTGCGCCCTTGCCCGGCGCGAACAGAAGATTTTCGACCGGCACTTTGACGTTATCAAAGAAAATGGTGCGGGTTGAAGAACCTTTCATGCCCATTTTGTGCTCGTCGGCACCGGTAGTCAGGCCCTCGGATTTGGCCTCGACGACGAAGCCGCTGAACTGCGCGCCGTCGATTTTCGCGAAGACGATGAAGGTGTCGGCAAAGCCGGCGTTGGTGATAAAGGTTTTGCTGCCGTTCAGGATGTAGTATTTGCCGTCCTCGCTCAAAATCGCCTTGGTCTGCGCCCCCAAAGCGTCGGAACCAGCGCCCGGCTCGGTCAGAGCGTAGGCGGAGAATTTTTCGCCGCTGGCGATGCCGGGCAGGTATTTGGCCTTCTGCGCCTCGTTGCCAAAATAGACGATGGGCAAATTACCGATGCCAGTCTGGCCGCCGTGACCAAGCGAAAACGAACCGGCGGCGCCAACTTTTTCGGCGATAATCGTCGTCGAAATTTCATCGACTTCGGTGCCGCCGAAGCGCTCCGGAATATCCATACCCAAGAAACCGAGTTCCCCAGCTTCCCTGATCATTTTTTTCAGGATTTCGCTGTTCTTGGTTTCATCAAGTTCGGAGAGATTCGGGAACACGGTTTCCGCCATGAAATGCTCCATGCTTTCGGCGATCATCTTGTGTTCGTCGTTAAAATCCTCCGGCGTGAAGACATCCTCCGGTTTGGTGTTTTCAAAGAAAAAGATTCCACCTTTGGGTAAATTCGACATACAAGCCTCCTTATGTGTTGATAATTTCTCCCACCATGGGAGAATTGTTCCTGAAATAATCGCTTTTAATCAATAAGTTACCAGCATTTTTTCGGCAATGATTGACCAAATCGAAACATATCCCATTTGATTCACAAAAAAACCAAATCATCATCGGCCGCTTGCAGGCCAGCCAATTCGACTTCGGCGGCCTCCATATTGGGCGCGGCGCTTTCAGAAAAATCAGTTTGCTCAGCGACGGCGGTTTGGTCATCCTCGGTTTCGGTGGCGATTTCAGACCGCGTGCCGTCGGACTGAACCTGGGAGGGCGCTGAATTCGGGGCCGAAATCGTGGCATTGACCAGACCGATGATGTCGGCGTCGGTCAGCTCTTTGACGCCGCGCAAATCAACCGCAAACTGATCACCGTCGGCGGTTTTGCCGTACAACGTGCCGGTATTGGTTGATGCCTTAAACGAAAAGCGCAACTGGCCGCCGGACAATTCGTGATCGAATTCGCCATCGACGACACAGGTAAAACCCTGGACGCCTTTTTGGGTCGAATCGGTATCGAATTGGGAAAAATCCAGCATATCGAAACCACGCGCAAAATCGGTGATAAGGTCGATGCCGCTCAAAGCATCCGAATCACTGGTCACGGTGAAGCGAAAAACGTCGTTGCCAGCGCCGCCATTCAAAGTGTCCGCGCCCAAACCGCCATGCAGCGTATCGTTGCCCGCCTCGCCGTTCAGAGTATCGTTGCCATCGCCGCCTTCGATTCGGTCATCGCCGGAACGCCCGTAAATTATGTCATTTCCTGACATTCCGATGAGATGATCGGCGACGCCATCGTTGCCATACATGCTATCATTGATTTCGCTACCATAAATCGGCAGAGTTTCGATAAGCTGATTGGCGCTCAGCTTTGTACCATCTGCAAACTCAAACTGGTCGATGCGATAAGTCGGATTACTGAACCAACTTTTCAGCGTGATTTGGTCAGGGCCATCGCCAATTTTCACCAGCAAATCATAATTGCCGGATTTTTCCAGGCGCAGATGCCAAAGCTCGATGCCCAAACCGAAGCGCAGCGTATTAAATCCGGTCGCGTCGTCGGCGTTGATGCTGTCCGCGCCATCGCCGCGATTGAACAGGAAAATATCATCGCCAGCGCCGCCCAGCAAAGTATCAGCGCCCAAACCGCCGGACAGCGTATCGTTTCCGGCCTCGCCGTTCAGAGTATCGTTGCCATCGCCGCCTTCGATTCGGTCATCGCCGGAGCGCCCGGAAATTGTGTCATTTCCTGACATGCCGATGAGATGATCGGCGACGCCATCGTTGCCGGTCAGCGAATCATTGGTTTCGCTGCCATAAATCGGCAGAGTTTCGATAAGCTGATTGGCGCTCAGTTTCGTACCATCCGCGAACTCAAACTGGTCGATGCGATAGGTCGGATTACTGAACCAACTTTTCAGCGTGATTTGGTCAGGGCCATCGCCAATTTTCACCAGCAAATCGTAATTGCCGGATTTTTCCAGGCGCAGATGCGCAAGCTCAATGCCCAAACCGAAGCGCAGCGTATCAAATCCGGTCGCGTCGTCGGCGTTGATACTGTCCGCGCCATCGCCGCGATTGAACAGGAAAATATCGTCGCCAGCGCCACCGTTCAAAGTGTCCGCGCCCAAACCGCCATGCAAAATATCAGCGCCGTTGCCGCCATACAGATTATCGTTGCCAGCGCCGCCATCCAGCAAATCGTCGCCGCCGTAACCAGACAAATTGTCGTTGCCGCCCTGACCACTAAGAATATCGTTGGTTTCGCTGATCGAAGAGCCGAAAAGCGAATCGTTATTTTCGCTCCCGTCAAGCCGAATCGCGCCCAGGGTTTCAAGCTGCCGCGCATCCAAAATCGTACCATCGGCGAATTGAAAAGATTCGATACAATAATTGGTCGAAGAAAACCAATTTTTCAGGGTCAGGCTGTCGGCATCGTTCAGGCGCAAAACGAGGTCGCTTCCGGTCTTAAACAAGGTAAGATTTTCGGCATGGATATTCGCGCCAAAAACCACCGTGTCGGCATTACCGGCCACCGAGTCATAATCGCTAATCGAATCCGCGCCATCACCACCGTTGATCATATAGCGGTCGTTGCCCTGACCGCCGTCCATGGTGTCATTACCGGCGCCGCCGTCGATAATATCGTTGCCATTTTCGCCACTTAAGCGGTCATCGCCCGCGCCGCCCAGCAAAGTATCAGCGCCGTTGCCGCCATACAGATTATCGTTGCCAGCGCCGCCATCCAGCAAATCGTCGCCGCCGTAACCAGACAAATTGTCGTTGCCGCCCTGACCGCTAAGAATATCGTTGGTTTCGCTGATCGCAGAGCCGGAAAGCGAATCGTTATTTTCGCTCCCGTCAAGCCGAATCGCGCCCAAGGTTTCGAGCTGCCGCGCATCCAAAATCGTACCGTCGGCGAATTGAAAAGATTCGATACGATAATTGGTCGAAGAAAACCAATTTTTCAGGGTCAGGCTGTCGGCATCGTTCAGGCGCAAAACGAGGTCGCTTCCGGTCTTAAACAAGGTAATATTTTCGGCATGGATATTCGCGCCAAAAACCACCGTGTCGGCATTACCGGCCACCGAGTCATAATCGCTAATCGAATCCGCGCCATCACCAGCGTTGATCATATAGCGGTCGTTGCCTGCGCCGCCGTCCATGGCATCGTTGCCAGAACCACCGGTCAATTGGTCATCACCAGCGCCACCGGAAAGCGTATCGTTTCCGTCGTTTCCATCGAGAATATCATTGTCATTATCGCCACTTAAACGGTCATCGCCGGAACCACCTTGCAAAGTATCAGCGCCGTTGCCGCCATACAGATTATCGTTGCCAGCATTGCCTTCCAGCAAATCGTCGCCGGTTTTTCCATACAGAGAATCGTTGCCCTTGCCGCCACGCAGCCAGTCGTTCACGCCGTCCGCGCCTTGCAAACTATCGTTGCCGTCACTGCCCTCCAAAACCTTGGAGCCAGCCGCCGCCAGCAGGCGGGCAAATCCATCGCCCGCCAGGTCGCCTTCGGCCCGCAAAGCCGTCAGCATTTCCTCGCCGATTTCGCCATACTCTTGCAACAGAGAACCCAGGGCATAGACGAAAGCCAAAGCGTTTTCACTGTCGGAATTATAACTTTCTTGCAAAAGCGCCACCGCCGCGCTGAAATCATAATCAATTTCCCAGCTGTCGGTATCAAGAGTCATCTCGATGCCATCCAAAATCGGCGCGAGATGCGTTTGCGCCAACAATTGGGTATTCACATATTGAACGAGAGCGTCAAATGTCTGATTGAGCAGAGAAGCCGCATCAGGTCCCGGATTTGGCGTATTGCCATATTGCCTAAATTCATCGCCCAAAAACTCTTCCAGCGCCTCCAGTTTACGAGCGTCGATAGACGGGCCGCGACTGCCCGACGCGACATCATCCACTCCCGCCCAAAGATAGCAAAGGTATCTACACAAGTCTTTCCGCAAGGGCGGGTATATTTTCTAGGAGGCTCTGTTTGAACTGGGATATTTTTGTTAGGTCGTAGTCCATGAATGCCAAAAAATCGTAAATTTGC